>NZ_CP142362.1:4464412-4780620 GCF_035918395.1 Mycolicibacterium sp. ND9-15 | reverse complement strand
GCCGAGTTCCTGACCGGTGAGCTGCTGCCCCACGCCGCGGCCGAAGAGGCCCGCCTGTATCCCGCCGCCGCCCGAACGGAACGGGCCAGGCCGCTGATCGAGTCGATGATCGCCATACACCGCGTCATCGGCGGCCTGGTCGACCGGATCCGCACCGAGAAGTCACCGGTGCGCGCCGCCGCGGCTGGTCAGGCGCTGCGGGTGGTCTTCGAGGCTCACCTGGTCGACGAGAACGACCGGATCCTGCCGATAGTGGCCGCCGACCCGGACGTCTCCCTCGCCGACGCCCTCGGCGGGATGCACGAACTGCTCGGCGGCCACCACGATGCCGAGGGTGGCCACCAGTGCGGCTGCGGCGAATCAGACGCCGACGAGCCGGTGCTCGATGTGCGGGAGGTGCCGCACTCCATCCGGCACGCGACCGTGTTCGGTGCGTTCGATGCGGTTCCCGTCGGTGGCGCGCTGGTGCTCGTCGCCCATCACGACCCGGTGCCGCTGTTACGCCAGCTGCACGACCGCACGGCGGGCAGGATCTCGGTCGACTACCTCGAGCGCGGTCCGGAGGCTTGGCGGCTGCGCCTCACTCGGCGCTGACGGGCGGATGTCCCGAGCCGCGAGCGCTCATCCCGGTACGTTTTCAGGGCACCATTCCGTACAAGGGTGAGCGCTCGCGACGGTGGGCGGTGTTAATGTCCGGCGCGTGACATCCGTTCTCAACATTCCACGCGGACCCGAAGATGTGACGCCCGCGTGGCTCGGAGCAGTACTGCGGGCAGACGTCGAAACGGTTGAGGTCACGCCGATCGGCACGGGCCAGACCGGCGCGACGTACCGGATTTCGGCGACGTACGGCGGGGACGCCGACCTGCCCGCTTCGTTTGCGATCAAGTTGTCGGCGCAGGACGACGCGGTGCGTGAGCGGGTCGCGCTGGGCTACCGCTCGGAGGTCGAGTTCTACTCGCTGATCGCAGACCGGATGCGAATCCCCGTTCCGCGCAGTTTCCATCAGGACATCTCCGAGGACGGCACCGATGTCGTGCTGTTGCTGGCCGATATGGCGCCGGCGGTTCAGGGCGACCAGATCGCCGGGTGCAGTTCCACCGAGGCGCGACTCGCGGTCGAGGCGCTCGCCGGGTTGCACGGCCCGAGTTGGTGTGCGTCCGAGTGGATGGACCTGTCGGCGATCGTCATGCCCAAGCCCGGAGACATCGCCGCGGCCAAGGGTATGGGTGACGTCTGCCGGATGGCCGCCGACATCGTCATCGACCGACTCGGCTCCTCGATCAGTGCCGAGGACCAGGAAACACTCACCGCCGCAATGGCTTCGGTAACCGACTGGCTGATGGCCGAACCGGACCGCTACGCGCTGATGCACGGCGACTACCGGCTCGACAACATGCTGTTCGACCCTGACCGCACCCGGATCACCGTGGTCGACTGGCAGACCGTCGGCATCGGCCTGCCTGCGCGCGACCTCGCGTACTTCACCGCGACCAGCCTGGAACCCGCGATCCGCGCGGAGATCGAACGTGAGCTCGTCGAGAACTATCACGGGGCGCTACTCGGATACGGCGTCGAAGACTACGACCTCGCGACCTGCTGGACCGACTACCGCCTGGGCATGGTGCAGGCTCCGCTGCTCGTGGCGCTGGGCACCGCGTTCGCCGCGACGACCGAGCGAGGCGACGAGATGATGCTCGCCATGCTCAGCCGTGGATGCCGGGCCATCCGGGAACTGGGCACGCTGGAACTGATCAACTCCTACCGCTGACCCAGTCGGCCGCCTCGCCCACCGACGCGACGGTCCGCACCCCGTCGGGCAGCGGCGGGCGGTCCACCATCACCACCGCGATGCCGAGTTCGGCGGCGGCATCCAGTTTGGGCCGCGTCATCGCCCCCCCGCTGTTCTTGGTGACCAGTGCGTCGATGCGGTGCTCGCGCAGCAGCGCCAGTTCGTCGTCGTAGCGGTAGGGTCCGCGGGACAGCACGACCTGATGGCGAGCCGGCAGATCCTCTGCGTCGGGTGGGGTGACGGCCCGGATCAGGAACCACGCGTCGACGTCCTTGAACGCCGCGGCACCCGACCGCCCGGTCGTCAGGAAAACCCGCGTAAACCCATTGGCGGCAGTTGTTTTCGCGGCCTCGACATCGCTACGGACGACGATCGCGTCGCCGGCCGGCCAGGACGGACGCGCCAGCACCAGATGCGGCAGCCCTAACTCGGTGCAGACCGCCGCGGCATGTGCGGTCATCGTGGCCGCATACGGGTGCGTGGCGTCCACGACCGCGTCGACCCGTTCGTCGAGCAGCCAACGCCGCAGCCCGTCGACGCCGCCGAAACCGCCGATGCGCACCTGACCGACCGGCAGCGCGGGGTCGGGCACCCGTCCGGCAAGCGAGCTGATGACCGTGACGCCGGGGTGTAGCCGTGCGGCGAGCGAGCGTGCCTCCGATGTGCCGCCCAGCAACAGGATTCGCATCAGTGCCGTCCCCGCCGCACCCGTCCCGACGAATACAGGTAGCTGTCGGCGAACCCCTCGGCGGCCAGCACGTCGCCCACGACGATCACCGCGGTGCGCGTGATGCCGGCAGCTTTCGTCTGCTCAGCCACCTCCGCGAGCGTGCAGCGGATCACCTGCTGCTGCGGCCAGGACGCGAATGCCACTGCTGCGCACGGGGTCTCGGGCTGATAGCCACCGGCGAGCAGCTGTGGCACGATCGCGTCGATCTGCGCGGCCGCGAGATGCAGCACCAACGTGGCTCCCGGCGCGGACAGCGCCCGGAGGTCCTCGCCGTCGGGCATCGCGGTCGAAAGGGTGGCCACCCGCGTCAGTGTGACCGTCTGGGCCACACCGGGAACCGTGAGCTCGCGGCCCAGGACCGCAGCGGCGGCGGCGAACGCCGGGACCCCCGGCACGATCTCGTAGTCGACGCCGAGACCATCGAGGCGGCGACACTGCTCTGCCAACGCGCTGTAGATCGACGGATCCCCGGAGTGCAACCGCGCCACGTCCAGGCCCGAGGCATGAGCGTCGGCGAGTTCGGCGACGATCTGGTCGAGAGTCAACGGTCCGGTGTCGACGACGCGCGCATCCGGAGGGCACAGCGCCAGCAGATCATCGGGCATGATCGAACCCGCGTAGAGGCAGACCGGGCAGCGACTCAACAGCCGCTGACCGCGCACGGTGATCAGGTCGGCCGCACCGGGTCCCGCGCCGATGAAGTAGACGGTCATCGTTTGGTCACCGCCCACTGCGTCAGCGGCATCGCCGGTCGCCATCCGGTGAAACCGCCCAGCGGCTCGCCGCGGTGGTGCTCGAACCGCCTGAGCTCGCCGCCGTGTCGTGAATACCACTGGGCGACAAGCGCTTCAGACTCCACGGTGACGGCGTTCGTGACCAGTCGGCCCCCGACGGGCAACCGGCCGAAGCACGCCTCCAGCAGGCCCGGCTGGGTGAGGCCGCCGCCGACGAAGATCGCGTCAGGCGGCGACGCGGTCTCGAACGACTGGGGCGCATCAACCTGCACCTGGACCCGGGCGCCGAACTTGACGACGTTCTCGGTGATGCGGTTGCGACGTTGCTCGTCGCGTTCGAAAGCCACTGCCCGACAACCGGGCCCGCTGCGACACCATTCGATCGCGATGCTCCCCGACCCGGCCCCGACGTCCCAGAGCAGCTGGCCGGGTCGGGGCGCCAACGCCGCCAGCGTCACCGCGCGTACCGGCTGCTTGGTGATCTGCCCGTCGTTGGCGAAGATCTCGTCGGGCAGTACCCCCAATCGCCGCTCGTCGGGCAGGTAGCGCACTGCGACCACATTGAGGTCGTCGACATCGCCCGCCGGTCGCGCCGCCCATTCGCGTGCGGTGGCGGTCCGCCGGCGCTCGGCAGGACCGCCCAGTTGCTCGAGCACGGTGATCTCGGAGTCGCCGCGGCCGGTGTCGGTGAGCAGGCCGGCCAGCGTCGCGGGAGTGGCGCCGTCGCGGGACATGACGACGGCCTGTCCCCCGCGACGCACCGCGGTGTGCGGGTCACTCCACACCAGGCTGATCACCTCTGTGTCCTGCACCGCCCAGCCGACCCGAGAGCAGGCCAGCGCCACCGACGACACGTGCGGCAGCACGACCACCTTCTCGGCGCCGTACAACCGGATCAGCGAGCTGCCGACGCCGTGCAGCAGTGGGTCGCCGCTGGCCACCACGTGCACGTCGCCGTCGGCGCCGTCGAGCAGCGTGCGCAGCGCGGGCAGCATCGGCGACGGCCAGGGGCGCTTGGCCGCCGTCACACTGTCGTCAAGCAGCCCGAGCTGGCGTTCCGATCCGTAGACAACTGTGGCCCTTGCTAATTCGGCTCGCGAAGCAGCCGTCAACCCGGGCATGCCGTCGGCGCCGATTCCCACCACGATGATCCTCACCGCGGCATCCTCCGCCAGATGAACCGCGGCGTCATCCGGAACGCCAGCGCCAGCACGGCCAGCGGCGCGGGCACCCACACCGTCGCGCGGCCCTTGCGCAACGCGCGGGCGGCGGCGTCGGCGACCTGCCCCGGCGTGCTGGACAGCGGCGCGGGCGCCATGCCCTCGGTCATCCGGCCGATCACGAACCCCGGCCGAACCACGAGCAGCCACACCCCCGAGCCGTGCAGCGCGTCGGCGAGCCCGCTGCAGAACCCGTCCAGGCCTGCCTTGGCGGAGCCGTAGACGTAGTTGGCCCGTCGGACCCGCACACCGGCCACCGAGGAGAACGCGACGATGGCACCGCAGCCGGCACCGCGCATCGTGTCCGCCAGCACGGTCAGCAGGGCCGCCTGCGCGACGAAGTCGGTGTGCAGGATAGCCGCGGCGTGCGCGGGGTCCTTCTCGG
This sequence comes from Mycolicibacterium sp. ND9-15, assembly GCF_035918395.1. Lineage (NCBI taxonomy): Bacteria > Bacillati > Actinomycetota > Actinomycetes > Mycobacteriales > Mycobacteriaceae > Mycobacterium > Mycobacterium jinjuense. Next base: position 4,775,759 of record NZ_CP142362.1, on the reverse strand, counting down.
CGCGGGCCTGGTCGCCGAGGATGCCGAAGGCCAGGACCGCGGTGCCGATGGGCCCGTGCTCGGCGACGATCGACTCGACGAGGGGCCCGTGCGAGTCCAGGTCGTCGGCGTCGAACTCACGCGCGTACACGGCCGCGGCGCCCGCCGCGCGGACCGCTGCCACCTCGGCGTCGAGGTCGTCCGCGCGCCGGGCCGCCAGCAGCACCGTCGCACCCGGCGCCAGCCGCGTGGCCACCTCCACTCCGATCTCGCTGCGACCGCCGAAAACCACGACCAGTGCCGGACCCGTGTCGTTCACGGCCGTGATTATCCACTGCGCTACGGTGATGCCCGATGGCCGAGCCAAGCCGCCGAGCAACCACCCGGCTGACCGACGACGCGCTGGCGTTCCTGTCGGAGCGCCACCTGGCGATGCTGACGACGCTGCGGTCGGACAATTCGCCGCACGTCGTCGCCGTCGGTTTCACCTTCGACCCGACCACCCACATCGCGCGCGTCATCACCAGCGGCGGTTCCCAGAAGGCGGTGAACGCCGATCGGCAGGGTGTCGCGGTGCTGAGCCAGGTCGACGGCGCACGGTGGTTGTCGCTCGAAGGAAAGGCCGAGGTCAACGCGGAAGCCGGGGCCGTCCGCGACGCCGAACTGCGCTACGCCCAGCGCTACCGCACGCCGCGGATCAACCCGAAGCGGGTCGTGATCGAGGTCCGTGTCGAGCGGGTTCTGGGCTCATCGGACCTCCTGGTCAGGGTCGAGGACTGACGGCGAGCACTAGGGGACCGGCACCACCACCAGATCGTGCGGTCGGTTGTTGACCGAGAAGGCGCCGTCGGCGGTGACGATCACGATGTCCTCGATGCGCGCACCCCACTCGCCGGGGAAATAGATTCCCGGCTCGACGGAAAAGGCCATGCCGGGCTGCAACGGCAAGTCGTTTCCCGCCACGATGTAGGGCTCCTCGTGAACCGAGAGCCCGATACCGTGGCCGGTGCGGTGCACGAACGCCTCGGCCAGTCCCTCGGCGGCCAGTACATCGCGCGCGGCCGCGTCGACCTGCCCGGCGGTGACGCCGGGCCGGACCGCCTCGACCGCGGCCTGCTGGGCGCGCTGCAACACCGCGTACCGTCGCGCCACCTCGGGATCCGGTTCGCCGATGCTGTAGGTGCGGGTGGAGTCGGAGTTGTAGCCGGGCTCGTAAGGCCCGCCGATGTCGACGACCACGATGTCACCTGGGCGCAGCTCGCGATCCGAGCATTCATGGTGCGGGTCGGCGCCGTGCGGTCCGGAACCGACGATGATGAATGCCACCTCCGAATGTCCTTCGGCGACAATGGCTTCCGCTATGTCTGCGGCGACGTCAGCTTCCGTGCGGCCGGGAACCAGGAGGTCGGGAACCCGGGCGTGGACGCGGTCGATGGCCGCCCCCGCTTTGCGCAGCGCGTCGATCTCGGCGTCGTCCTTGACCATCCGCAGCCGCCGCAGCACCTCGGTGGCCAGCACCGGCACCGTGCCGAGCAGGTCGGCGAGCGGAAGCAGGTGCAGCGCGGGCATCGAGTCGGTGACCGCGATCTTGCGCCGCTCGCCGCCCAGTGCCTGCACGACAAGCGCATACGGGTCCTCACCGTCCACCCAGTCCCGCACCGTCAGGCCGAGTTCGGGCACCGCAGACTCCTTGAGCGCCGCCAACTCCAACCGTGGCACGACGATGGTGGGATCACCGACGGCCGGCAGCACCAGCGCCGTGAGCCGCTCGAACGTCTGCGCCCGCGAACCGATCAGATACCGAAGGTCGTAGCCCGGCGTGATGACCAGTCCCGCGAGCGCGGCGTCGGTGGCGGCCGACGCGGCGGCCCGTAGGCGGGAAGCGTACACATCAGTGCTGAATCGACCGGCGCTCATGCCATGAGGCTAATCCGGGCCTGTCTTCGCCCGCGAAAGTGAAGCCTGCAAGTTCTGCGGCCGCGAAGTGGTCGCAGAGCGGTCGCCACCCCGCGCCCGGAGTCACTGGCAGGATGGCTCGCATGTCTTCCCTCGTCCTGCTCGACGGCGCGAGCATGTGGTTCCGTTCGTATTTCGGGGTTCCGAACTCGATCACCGCGCCCGACGGCCGCCCGGTCAACGCGCTGCGCGGTTTTCTGGACGCCATGGCGACCGTGATCACCCGCGAGCGGCCCAGCCGGCTGGTGGTATGCCGCGACGACGACTGGCGACCGCAGTGGCGCGTCGACCTCATCCCGTCCTACAAGGCGCACCGCGTCCTCGAGGAGCACCCCGCGGGCGAACCGGACGTCGAGGAAGTGCCCGACGAGCTCACCCCCCAGGTCGACATGATCTTCGAGATCCTCGACGCGTTCGGCATCGCGACCGCGGGGGCCGCCGGGCACGAGGCCGACGACGTCCTCGGAACACTGGTCGCCCGCGAGAAACGCGACCCGGTGGTGGTGGTCAGCGGCGACCGGGACCTGCTGCAGTTGGTGCGCGACGAGCCGGTGCCGGTGCGGGTCCTCTACCTCGGCCGCGGTCTGGCCAAGGCGACCAAGTGGGGGCCGAAGGAAGTGGCCGAGACGTACGGCGTGCCGCTCGACCGCGCCGGACCGGCCTACGCCGAACTCGCGCTGCTGCGCGGCGACCCGAGCGACGGGCTGCCTGGAGTGCCGGGCGTCGGCGAGAAGACCGCGGCGACACTGCTGGCGCAGCACGGCTCGCTGGAGCACATCCTGGCCGCGGCAAACGACCCGAAGTCGAAGATGGGCAAGGCGTATCGGACCAAGCTGCTCAAGGCCGCCGATTACATCGAGGCCGCGGGTGCGGTGGTCAAGGTCGCCAGCGACGCCGAGCTGGACTGGTCCACACCCTCGGATGCGCTGCCCCTGGCCGCCGAGCATCCGCGTAAGGTCGTCAAGCTCGCCGAAACCTACGGCGTCACGTCGTCCATCGGTCGGCTGCAGAAGGCCCTCGACGGGCTCGACGGTTAGCGGCTACTTGGGCCTGCCGACCTCGTAGGTGCCCTTGTCGTCCTGGAATGTAACCGTCACCTGACGCTTGGTGCCGTCGATGCTGACCTCGCAGTTGAACGTGCCGCCCTTTTCGACGGTCGGATTCTGGCCGTCATTGCACTTGACGTCCTTGACGTTCTTGGCGCCGTAGCCGTTGGCCTCGTCGGTGAGGATCTGCTGCACCCCCGACTGCGCGGCGTCGATGTCGAGCTTGGTGGTGACGAAGAAGCCCGGCTTCCAAAAGCCCAACACCAGCACGACCGCGACGATCACCGCGGCCAGCAGGCCGATCACGCCACCGACCACCGCCAGCGAGCGCTTCGAACCCTCCTCCGCGCCCGGCGCGGTGTACTGCGGATACTGACCGAACTGCCCGTACTGGCCGGGCTGCTGACCGTACTGGCCGGGCTGCTCGCCGTACTGGCCGGGCGGCTGGTACTGGCCCGGCTGTCCGGGTTGCCCATACTGCTGGCCGTACTGCGGCTGCCCGTACTGGCCCGGCTGCTGATACGCCTGCTGGCCGTACTGCTCGGCTCCCGGGTACTGCTGCGGCGGCTGATATGACGGCTGCTGGTACTGCGGATACTGCTGCGCCTGCGACGGGTCGTAGGCAGGCGGCTGCCATTGCGGGGCCGCCTGCGTCGGTTCGCTGCTCTGCGCCTGCGGCTGCCAGGGCTGGTTGGCCGATGGATCGCTGGACGGCTGGTCCGTCGGCTGTTCCGGCTGCTGGCCGGGCCACGACTGCGCCGGATCAGATCCCTGCGGTCCGCTCATCTCACTCCTTGATCGAAGATCTTGCTGTCGAACACACTACCGTCGCATGCACCGGCAATGCCGTATTCAGGCCGAGCGCGACCCCGCCTTATTGCGTAAAGGGCCTTATTGCGTAAGGGCGCCCGTGCGAGAACACGCCGCCAACGTGCGTCGCCCGGCTCGGTCTGGATCACACGTCGTTCGGCACGCTCACCCAGCGTCCACAGCGACGACGCCCCGTCGAACGTCACCTATCGCGCGCTTCGCGGTGGCCCGCAACGCGGTGCTGGGCGCGGCATTGCGCACTTGGTCGAGGAGGTCGAGCACCTGACGGCACCACCGTACGAAATCGCCCGCCGAGAGCGGAGATCCGCTGCCCGTGGTGTCCGACGCCGCCAGGGCGCTGGTCAGGTCACCGGTGGTGGCCCACTGGAAGATCGCCGCGACGAAACCGTCGTCGGGTTCGCGGCTACCCGTGATGCGATGGCGCTGCTCGTCGGCGCGTAGCTCCGACCAGAGCCGCCGCGTCTGGTTCAGCGCGCGGCGCAACTTGCCGGTGGGGACGTCCATGCCCTCGCGCCCGCCCGGCGTGTCGCCACGTGCTTCGTAGAGCACCGCCGACACCATTGCCGCCAGCTCGGCCGCGTCGAGACCTTCCCAGATGCCGGTGCGCAGCGACTCGGCCACCAGTAGGTCACTCTCGCTGTAGATCCGGGCCAGCAGGCGACCGTCGTCGGTCACTTTCGGATCGTCTGCGGGTCCGGTGATGAAGCCGCGTTCGACCAGCAGAACCACGATCCGGTCGAAGGTGCGCGCCAGCGAGTTCGTCGCGGCGGCCACCTTCTGCCGGAGCTGTTCGTTGTCGCGTTCGATGCGCAGGTACCGCTCGGCCAGCCGCGCCTTTTCCTCCCGGCCGGGCAGGTGATGGGCGGGATGGGACCGCAATTGTTCGCGCAGCGCGGCGAGTTCGGGATCGATATCGGGTTCCCTCGGGGGTCCGCTGCGCTTGCCCTTGGTCGACGGGACATCGAGGCGCGCCGCCGCCGAGCTCAGCGCCGACGCGAGGTCGCGCCGGGCGCGCGGGTTGCGGTGCTCGACCCGCTTGGGCAACGGCATCGAGCCCAACGGCGCGGACGTCCCCGAGTAGTCGGCGGACGAAATGCGGCCGGCCCAGCGGTGTTCGGTCAACACAAGCGGACGCGGATCGTCCTCGTCGCGGGCCGGTTCGAGCACGACGGCCAGCCCTCCGCGCCGACCGTGCGTGATCGTGATGATGTCGCCGCGGCGCAGCGACGCCAGCGCCTCGTTGGCGGCCCTGCGGCGCTGCAATCGCGAGGCGCGTGACTGGGCGCGTTCGCGCTCGGAGATCTGCAGCCGCAGTCGGACGTAGTCGAGGATCGAGTCGTCGCCCAGTTCGGACGTGATCTCCTCGAGCATCCGCTCGCCTCGCTCGATGCCGCGCCGAAGCCCGACCACCGACCGGTCGGCCTGGTACTGCGCGAACGAACTCTCCAGCAGTTTGTGCGCCTGCGCCGGACCCATCTGTCGCACGAGGTTGATGGTCATGTTGTACGACGGCGCAAAGGAACTGCGCAGCGGGAAGGTGCGGGTGGACGCCAAGCCGGCAACCTCGGCCGGTTCGACGTCCGGGGTCCACAACACCACGGCATGGCCCTCGACGTCGATGCCGCGGCGGCCCGCCCGCCCGGTCAGCTGCGTGTACTCCCCGGGGGTCAACGGCACGTGTTGCTCGCCGTTGAATTTGATCAACCGCTCCAGCACCACCGTGCGTGCGGGCATGTTGATTCCCAATGCGAGTGTCTCGGTGGCGAATACCGCTTTCACCAGCCCGGCGGAGAACAACTCCTCCACCGTGTGGCGGAATACCGGCAGCAGTCCGGCGTGGTGGGCGGCCAGTCCGCGCAGCAGTCCCTCGCGCCACTCGTGATAGTCCAGCACGATCAGGTCCGCGTCATTGAGATCTGCGGTGCGGCGGTCCACGACTTCGGCGATGCGGGCCCGTTCCTCGTCGGTGGTCAGCCGCAGCGACGACCGCAGGCACTGCTTGACCGCGGCGTCGCAACCGGCGCGCGAGAAGATGAACGTGATCGCAGGCAGCAGTCCTTCGCGGTCCAGGGCGCCGATCACATCGGGCCGCGACGGCGGACGGTACATGCTCGGCCTGCCCCGGTTGCGGCCGCGCGGCTGCCAGTCGATCAGCCGGTCGGCTTCGCGGCGATGTGCGATGTGGCGCAACAGCTCCGGGTCGACGAGCAGTTCGCGGTTCGACTTCTTCGCGCGGGTGGCGCGGTAGTCGAACAGGTCGAACAACCGTTTGCCGACCAGTACGTGCTGCCACAACGGGACCGGGCGGTGCTCGTCGACGACCACCGTCGTATCGCCCCGCACCGTTTGGATCCACCCGCCGAACTCCTCGGCGTTGCTGACCGTCGCCGACAGGCTCACCAGCCGCACCTCGTCGGGCAGGTGCAAGATGACCTCCTCCCACACCGCGCCGCGCATGCGGTCGGCCAGGAAGTGCACCTCGTCCATGACGACGTACGAAAGACCGTGCAACGTAGGGGAATTGGCGTAGAGCATGTTGCGCAGCACCTCGGTGGTCATGACCACCACGTCGGCATCGCCGTTGATCGACTGATCGCCGGTGAGCAACCCGATCTTCTCCGGGCCGTACCGGCGCACCAGGTCGGTGTGCTTCTGATTGCTCAGCGCCTTGATCGGCGTGGTGTAGAAGCATTTTCCGCCCGATGTCAGCGCGAGGTGCACGGCGAACTCGCCCACCGCGGTCTTGCCCGCGCCTGTCGGCGCACACACCAGCACCCCGTGCCCGTTCTCCAGCGCCTCGCAGGAGCGTCGCTGGAATTCGTCGAGCGCAAAAGCCAACTGCTCGGCGAACGCGGCCAGTTCGCTAGGTGGCATCGTCATCGACCACGTACCGCGCCGAGGTCGGCACGGGCGCCTCGACGGGTTCGGCCTCGCCGATCGGCGCGGCCTCGTCGTCGGGTATGTCCTCGAGCGCGGCGCGGCGTGCCTTGCGCCGGTCGTGCACGCGTGCGATCTGAATCGCCACCTCGAGCAGGACCGTCAGCGCTAGCGCCAGCGCCAGCATCGAGAACGGATCCGAGCCCGGGGTGAACAGCGCGGCGAACACGAACAGCGTGAAGATCAGACCCCGCCGCCACGCCTTGAGCCGCTCGTAGGTCAGCACGCCGACGGCGTTGAGCATCACGATCAGCAGCGGGAACTCAAAGCTGAAGCCGAATACCAGCAGCAGGTTGATCAGGAAACCGAAGTACTGGTCGCCGGACAGCGCGGTGATCTGGACGTCGCTGCCGACCGTCAACAGGAAACCCAGCGCGGTGGAGAGCACCAGGTAAGCCAGCACTGCGCCGGCGACGAACAGCGCGGCCCCGACCGTGACGAACGCGACCGCGAACCGCCGCTCCTTCTTGTACAGCCCGGGTGTGATGAACGCCCACAGCTGATAGAGCCACACCGGACAGGCCAGCACGATGCCTGCGGTCAACGCGACCTTCAGGCGCAGCATGAACTGGTCGAACGGCGCGGTGGCGAGCAGACGGCATTCGCCGTCGGGCGCGATGGTCGCACGCGACGACGCGGGCAGCTTGCAGTACGGGCCACGCAGCCAGTCGCCGAGGCTGGGCAGCCCGAAGACGCCGTGGGTGTACCAGAGGAAGCCGAGGATCGTCGTGACGACGACGGCGGCCGCCGCGATCAACAGCCGGGTGCGAAGTTCGTGCAGGTGCTCGACCAACGACATCGTGCCGTCGGGGTTGACCCGGGAGCGTCGCCGGCGAGGATCGAGTTTCTTGAACAGTCCTGGGGTCTGCACGGCGTGCCTACTGACGCGGCGTCACGCCGCGGTCGGTTGATCGGTGATGATCAGGCCGGACGTTTGTCCGACGGCTGTTGGGTTTCCGGAGCCGTCGGGTTCCCCGTGTCGACCCGCTCCGAGGCGATCGGAGTCGCTGGCGGAGCCTCCCGACGAACGTCTTCAGCAGCTGGCGTCTCCGATGTCGAATCGGCCTGCATCTCCTTGATCTCCGACTTGAAGATCCGCATCGACTTTCCGAGCGAACGCGCCGCGTCTGGGAGCTTCTTGGCGCCGAAGAGCAGTACAAACACGGCAATGATGATGACCCAATGTGTCCACGACAGCCCACCAGTCATTTTTTAATCCCTCCAAGACGTTCCCTCGATGGTACTCGTCGGCCTAGCCAGCGTGTGTCGCTAGGCGGTGCGGTTGTCCGCTCTACGCACGTCGTTTGTCCAGCGCTGACCATCGAAGTACCGCAAAATCGACACATCGTGTGGATCGGCATACCACCCGGGGACCGTACCGATCTGCAGTTTCGGTTTGCGAGATTTCGCCAAAACGACGGTGACCACAACTACGGCTAAGACTAATGCGGTGCCCACGACCAAGATCGCGATTACCCAGTGCCACGGTTGTAGACCGCCCAATTCGCTACCTCCAGATGGTCGCCCAGTCTACTCGCTGACCTCGTACGCGCTCAGCGCCGCCGCGGCCGATTCGCGGACCCGGGCCGCCAGCTCGGCCGGTTGGAGCACCCGCACGGCCGAACCGAAGCCGAGCACGAACCGGGCCATCCAGTCGTCGGAGGCGTAGGTCATCGCGGCCTCGCAGGCGCCGTCGGGCAGTTCCCGGACGACCCGCAAGGGGTAGTAGTCGAACATCCACGCCGCCGAGCGGTCGATCAGCAGCGTCGCAGAAGGCAGCGACGGGTCGGCGGAGTCGGCGTCGAACAGTGAGGTGTCCGGTTGCGCCTGCACCGCGGGCGGCGGCGGCACCGAGGGTTCGTCGAGGGCTTGGGCATCGACGATGCGGTCGAACCGGAACAGTCGCACGCCCTCGGCCGACCGGCACCACGCTTCCAGATAGCTGTGGTCGGCGACCAGCACGACGCGGATCGGGTCGACGACGCGGCTGGTCAGGGTGTCGTGCGACGCCGAGTAGTACTCGATCGCCAGCGCACGGCCGTCGCGCACCGCCTCGCGCACCGCCGTCGCGGCCTCGCTCTCGATCGGCGCCGGTTCCTCGACCGCCGCTCCGCCGTGCCCCACGGTGCCGGCAGCCGACTCGATCTTCGCGATCGCGCTGCGGGCGGCCTGAGGGTCGACCATGCCGGGTATGTCGGCCAACGCCCGCAGCGCCACCAGCACGCCGGTCGCCTCCGGCGACGTCAGCCGCAGCGGGTGGTCGATGCCCGCGGTGAACGTCACTTCGATGGTGTCGCCGGAGAACTCGAAGTCGATCAGGTCGCCGGGCCCGTACCCCGGCAGGCCGCACATCCATAGCTGGTTCAGGTCCTCGCGCAACTGCTCGACGCTGACGCCCAGATCCGAGGCCGCCTCGGCGTACGTGATTCTCGGGTTGGCCTGGAAGTACGGCACCATGTTGAGCAGCCGCACCAGCCGCGTCGATATCGCGGTCATCTTTGTCCCGCCTGAGCCCGCAACCGGGACAGCACGTCGTCGCGCAGCGACTCAGGTTCCAGCGCCACGGCGTCGGCACCGTAGCTGGCGATCTCCCGGGCGACCCGGTCGAACATCCCGATGTCGATGGTGATCACCTCGCCGGCACGGCCGTCGTGCGTATCGGGGGTCACCGTCGCGGCCCGTCGCCGCAGCGCGGTCCCCCTGCCCTCTGCGATCCACACCTTGGCCTGCCCACTGGACGGCCAGTCCCCCACCGCGCGCTCGACGATCTCGCGCAGAACGACGTCTCGCGGTCGCTGCACCGCGCCTGGCGGTCCGACCGCCGTCACGTCGGCGATCCGGGAGAGCCGGAACGTGCGCGTCGCGTCACGGTCCCGGTCGTGTCCCACCAGATACCAGCGGCCCTTGTCGGTGACGACGCCCCAGGGCTCCACCGTGCGCGTGGTATACGGCTCACTGCGCGAGGGTCGGTACGAGAACTGCACCGCTTGCCCGGAGTCGATGGCCGACAACAGGATTCCGAGCGCCTCCTCTGAACCGCGCAGCCCCGGCAACGCCGCCGTCGACGTGATCGCCGGTGCGGCCTCCACGGCGTCGATGTCGATGCCCGCCGCCCGCAACTTCAACAGCGCGCCCTGCGTGGCGGTGATGAGTTCCGGCGACTCCCACAGCCGGGTGGCCACGGCGACGGTGGCCGCTTCATCAGGGGTCAGCTCCACTGCCGGCAACGCGTAGGCCTCGCGGTTGATGCGGTAACCCTCGGTCGGGTCGAAGTGCGAAACCCGGCCGGTCTCCAGCGGGATCCCCAAGTCGCGCAACTCGTTCTTGTCGCGCTCGAACATGCGGGAGAACGCCTCGTCGGTGGCGCTCTCGGAGTATCCGGACACCGTTTCGCGGATCCGCTCGGCGGTGATGAAGTTCCGCGTCGACAGGAGCGCGATCACGAGGTTCATCAACCGTTCGACTTTGGAGACCGCCACTCGACCAAGCTTAGGGCGTGCCGTCCGCCGGCCGAGCGCTCACTCCGGTACGGATTTCCGCTCTGAAACCGTACGAGGATGAGCGCTCACGCGGCCGCGGCCCGCATGAGGTGGGCGTCGATACGGCGCACCATCGCATCGCCGCGCCGTCGGACGTCATCGCTGACAATGGACAGGACCCGCCAGTCGATCTCTTCGAGCGCGGCCCGCTTCTGGCGATCCTTCCGTAGTGCTTCTGGCGAACTGTGGAAGTCGAAGCCGTCGTATTCGACGGCGACCCTGCAATCCGGCCATGCGAAGTCGAGTCGCCACAGTCGCCCGTCCCGGTCGACGATCTCGTGCTGCAGACACGGTTCGGGCAGTCCGCCGTCAAGCATGACGAGCCGGGCCTCGCTTTCCATCGGGGACTCCGCCTCAGGCCGGGCCATCGGAATGAGTTGTCGGACCATGACGATCCCGCGCCGGCCCGCCTGTGCCTCCGCTGCAGCCAGCAGTTGGCGGCCGTCACACGTCTGGCTGCGCAGGGCGGCGTCCAGCGTCGCCAACGCCCGCGGTCGGCTAAGGCTGCGCGCAACCTCGACCGCGGTCCACGCCGGGGTCGTGAGCCGACGGCCGCGGTGGCTGGCCAGTGGTGCGCCTTCGCGCCGATGCACCTTCAGGCCGGCCTGGTCACGCAGAAGATGGCCCTCCGGATTGAGGACGTGTAGGTCTGTGACGTTCTCGGTGTCGAAGCCGAAGAGCGCCGCGGCGGTACCCAGGCACAGGGCGACGTGTTCACCGCAGCGCAGGTCCAGTCCGCGTAGGCGGGTGAACGTATCCGGCGTGCCACGGCTGTAGATGCCCGGCAGGATTTTCACCAGCTCGGCGTTGCGCAGCGCGCGCTGCACGCCGCGGCGGCTCAGGTGATCCACGATCTGCGTGAATGTGGCGACCCCGCCCTGCGCCGCGAAGATGGCGCGAAGCTCGGGCGGCATTCCGGCATTGTGGTTCGAGCCGACGCGTACCCGCCAATTCGCCCTGTGGATAACTGCCGAGCGCTCACCTACGTACGCTTTTCGCGCCCGAAACCGTACCTGGTTGAGCGCTCGCGGAACTCTTGAGCTACATCGAGGCGATCAGCCGCTTGACCCGCTCGTCGACCGACCGGAACGGGTCCTTGCACAGCACCGTGCGCTGGGCCTGGTCGTTGAGCTTGAGGTGCACCCAGTCGACGGTGAAGTCGCGGCCCGCCTCCTGCGCGGCGCTGATGAACTCGCCGCGCAGCTTGGCCCGGGTGGTCTGCGGCGGCGTGTTGACCGCGGCCTCGATGTCCTCGTCGGTGGTGATCCGCGCGGCCAAGCCCTTGCGCTGCAACAGGTCGAACACGCCGCGACCGCGCTTGATGTCGTGATACGCCAGGTCCAGCTGGCTGATCTTCGGATCGGACAACTCCATGTTGTAGCGGTCCTGGTAACGCTGGAACAGCTTGCGCTTGATCACCCAGTCGATCTCGGTGTCGACCTTGGCGAAGTCCTGGCTCTCCACGGCGTCGAGCTGACGTCCCCACAGGTCGACGACCTGTCCGATCTGCGTGTTCGGCTCCCGCGACTGCAGATACTCGACCGCGCGGGCGTAGTACTCGCGCTGAATGTCGAGTGCGCTGGCCTGCCTGCCGCCGGCGAGCCGCACGGGGCGTCGGCCGGTCAGGTCGTGGCTGACCTCCCGGATGGCGCGAATCGGGTTGTCCAGCGAGAAGTCGCGGAACGCGATCCCGGCCTCGATCATCTCCAGCACCAGCGACGCCGTGCCCACCTTGAGCATCGTGGTGGATTCGCACATGTTCGAGTCGCCGACGATCACGTGCAGCCTTCGGTACTTCTCGGCGTCGGCGTGCGGTTCGTCACGGGTGTTGATGATCGGACGGCTGCGTGTGGTGGCGCTCGAGACGCCCTCCCAGATGTGCTCGGCGCGCTGGGACAGGCAGAACGTCGCGGCCTTCGGCGTCTGCAGCACCTTGCCCGCCCCGCAGATCAGTTGGCGGGTGACCAGGAACGGCAGCAGGACATCGGAGATACGCGAGAACTCGCCCGCGCGCACGATCAGATAGTTCTCGTGGCAGCCGTAGGAGTTGCCCGCGGAGTCGGTGTTGTTCTTGAACAGGTAGATGTCGCCGCCGATTCCCTCGTCGGCCAACCGCTGCTCCGCGTCGATCAACAGGTCTTCGAGCACCCGCTCACCCGCGCGGTCGTGGGTGACCAACTGAGTCAGGTTGTCGCACTCGGCGGTGGCGTACTCGGGGTGACTGCCCACGTCCAGGTAGAGCCTCGCCCCGTTCCGGAGGAAGACATTGGAACTGCGGCCCCATGACACCACCCGCCGGAAGAGGTAGCGGGCGACTTCGTCGGGGCTCAACCGGCGATGGCCGTGGAACGTGCAGGTGACACCGAACTCGGTCTCGATGCCCATGATCCGTCGCTGCACGTCATCGAGACTACTTGTTGCCCGGCGGCCGCGGAGCGCAAGCCGCGCCGAAGGACGCAACGGAACCGCCCTGTGGATAACTTCGGCACGTCGGGACCCCGCTCTGTCAGCATGAGCCATGGGGGAAATCGTTGAGGTCGACGTGTCGCAGTTGCGCACCGTCGCCGGCCGGGTCGCAAGCGCCGCCGAACGGATCGCCGAGATGCATTGGCCCGAATTGGATCCTGATGAGCTTCGCGGCGCGGCGGTCGGAAAGCTCGCCGCGTCGACGCTCGTCGCGCCGGGGCTCGCCGAGGTGGTCGCGGACATGCGTGGATGGGCGCTCACGGCCCGGAGTTCTGCCGATGCGTTCGAGCGTGCGGAGCGCCATAACGGCGACCGCCTCGGGCGGTGACGCGGCCGACCATCGGCCAGGCCGAGGCCTGGCGACCCGTCGCGCTCAGCCGGTTGGCCGAGGGGTGGGACCGCAACGCCCGGATGGTCTCGGCGCAAGCCGACACCCTGGCGGCCGAATTCAGCTTCTGGGCCGGCGCCGCCGCCGACGCGGCCCGCCTGGCGGCGAAAAGCATTGTCGCGATGGCCGACACGATCGCGCGGGCCTTGGTGCTGGGGGCCGCTGCGGCCCGTGACGGGGCGGCTCAGATCGCTTCGGCGCAAGCCGACCTCATGGCGTTGGTCTCCGCCGCCCGCTCCGAAGGGTTCGCCGTCGACGACGCCGGTAATGCGCTCATCCACGACGCACCCTCGTCGTTGCTGGTCGCGTTGTCCGGCGGTGCTCCCGGCGTGGCTGTGGAGATGCTCACGGCGCGGGCGGGCGAACTGACCAGGCAACTCGGTGAGGCACTGGACCGTCTGGCCGCCGCGGACGCCGACGCCGCTGCCGACATCGCGGAGGCGTTCGTGTTGCCGGCCGGCCGCGACCCGGCAGTCTATGCCGGCGTCGTCGCCGAGTGGCCGACCTCGAGTCAGGACCGCATCGCCGAGAAGATCGCGGCGATGACGCCCGAGCAGCGGCAGGGGTTGATCGACGCATTTCCTTCGCGGGTGGGCAACACCGATGGCGTCCCGTGGGAGATGCGGATCGAGGCCAACCGGACCAACGTCGCGCAGGCCGTACTGCGCGAACCCGATCCCCGCCGCCTCGCGTTGTACCGGGAGTTGCTGGGCGAGGTCGACGACCCCGCAGGCGACCACGGCCGCCTCGACCGCCAGATCCTCGCGTTCGATCCGAGCCGGACATCACTGGTCGAATTGCACGGGAGCGTCGCGTCAGCCTCCAGTGTCGCGGTGCTGGTACCGGGCTTGAACACGACGATCAACGGCTCCGCCGCGAACGCCAGGACCGCTCGCCGGTTCGTCTCGGGAACCGGCGGCGACGTCGCCGCCATCACCTATCTCGGTGGCCCGTTTCCGCGCGGTGACAATCTCGCGAGCGCCCTGGCGGCAGCGGCCGACCCGCGGTATGCACTGGCCATGGCGCCGCGACTGGTGGCGTTCAGCGAAGACGTCGATCGCACGGTGGACTCCACCGGCCGGCGCATACCGGTCACCGTCATCGGGCACTCCTATGGCGGTTCGATCGTAGGCACCGCAGAGGCCTTGGGCATGACCTCCGACCGCACGTTGTACGTGGCGGCGGCGGGCGCGGGCGTCGGGGTCGACGACCCCGCCGACTGGCACAACAGAAACCCCGACGTGTTGCGCTTCTCGATGACGCCGCCGGGTGACTTGATCGAGATTGTGCAGGGCATCCCCGGCGGACCGCACGGAGCCGACCCCGACGAGATGCCCGGTGTGATCCCGATGACCGCTGGGCGGTACGACGACGGACGGCCGATGGCCGGACCCCGCGCGCATTCCGACGTGCTCAACGCGCCCTCAGACGCCTGGCGCGCCATTCTCGGGGTGATCACGGGCGATATCGGCAGGGATCGTGCAACCTCGCAACACGCGGGTTGACATCTGGCCAGAATGAGTCGGTGTGGTCCCGCAGCGCTCCGGTCGACGGGTTCCGGCTCGCCTACGACCGGTTCGGCGCCAAGGGCGCGCCGCCGGTGGTGCTGCTGCACGGGTGGCCCGGTAACCGCCAGGACTATCGACGGGTGGTCCCCCTGCTCGGCGACACCGCCGATGTCATCGTGCCTGACCTCCGCGGTTACGGCGGCTCGGACAAACACGCGGTCGCGATCCGGCATTTCTACAGCGCCAGCGCACAAGCCGCGAGTGTGATCGGCCTGATCAGGGAACTGGAGCTGTCCGAGGTGGTGCTCGCCGGCTACGACGTCGGCAGCAGGGTCGCGCAGAGCGTCGCCCGCATGCAACCGGATCTGGTGCGGTCGCTGGTGCTGTCCCCGCCGCTGCCCGGCGCCGGTGACCGCGTCCTGACCGCCAAGGCACAGAGCGAGTTCTGGTATCAGGCGTTTCATCAACTGCCGCTGGCCGCTCAGATGATCGACGGCAACCCCGACCTGGTCCGCGACTATCTGCGGCACTTCTGGACACATTGGTCGGGCCCGAATTTCGCTGTCTCCGAAGACGATTTGGAGCGTCTGGTGTCCGACTACGGCCTGCCCGGCGCGTTCACGGCGTCGATCGCGTGGTACCGCGCCGGGGCGGGGATGATCGCCCAGTCACTGACCGAATTGCCGCCGGAGCGCGCCATCAAGATCCACGTGCCGACCGACGTGGTGTGGCCGCACCATGACCCGCTGTTCCCGACCGAGTGGTCGGACCGGCTAGGGCACTACTTCACCGATGTGCAGCTGCACTTCGCTTTCGACGCAGGCCATTTCACACCCTTGGAGTGTCCCGAGCAGTTCGCCGAGCTGATCCTCGTCCAGGCTGGGCCCAACCCGGCCAACGACTGATCTACTCCTTGGGGGTCTCGGGGTCCTCCGGCGTCGCCTCGGCCGGCTGCGGCAGCAGCGCTTCCAGCGCCGCGCCGGTGATTCGCCGGAA
Organism: Mycolicibacterium sp. ND9-15; assembly: GCF_035918395.1. Lineage (NCBI taxonomy): Bacteria > Bacillati > Actinomycetota > Actinomycetes > Mycobacteriales > Mycobacteriaceae > Mycobacterium > Mycobacterium jinjuense. Next base: position 4,760,113 of record NZ_CP142362.1, on the reverse strand, counting down.
CGCCCGGCGTGGTCGGTTGGCGTCGAGAATGGCCACCTCGAGGGTCGACGGACCGAGGACGCGCTGTTCGGAGCCGCCGTTGCCGGCGGCATGCAGCGCGTCGACCGCGATCTTCACCGCGTCCTGGAGGCCGGCGTTCTCGCTGTAGGACTCGTTGAGAGCGGTGATGATGGGTTCCGTCGTGCCGCCCATGACCACGAAGTGCGGTTCGTCGGCGATCGACCCGTCATAGGTGATGCGGTACATCTCCGGTGGTTTCGTCTCCCCGTAGTGGGCGACCTCCGCGACGCACAACTCGACCTCGTAGGGCTTGGCCTGCTCGGTGAAGATGGTGCCCAGCGTCTGGGCGTAGATGTTGGCCAGCTGACGCCCGGTGACGTCACGGCGGGCGTAGGCGTAACCCCGGGTGTCGGCGTACTGGATGCCACCGCGGCGCAGGTTGTCGAACTCGTTGAACCGTCCCACGGCGGCGAACCCGACCCTGTCGTAGAGCTCGCTGACCTTCTGCAGTGAGCGGGACGGGTTCTCGGCGACGAACAGCACGCCGTCGGCGTACGCCAGCGCCACGACGCTGCGTCCCCTGGCGATGCCTTTGCGCGCGAGCTCCGAACGCTCGCGCATCGCCTGCTCGGGCGAGATGAAGTAGGGAAAGCTCACGTATCTCCCCGCGCGTCGGTCGGACGGTGGACGTTATCCGGGCCGAAAGTGTCAGCGCGCGAACGGTTTTCGATGACCTGACGGGCTAACTCGGCGATCCGCTCCTCGGGTACCTCCTCGGCGCCGTCGGCGCCGATGATCACCGCGGTCGGGAAGATGCCGCGGACGAGGTCAGGTCCGCCGGTCGCCGAATCGTCGTCGGCCGCGTCGTAGAGCGCCTCGATCGCCACGCGCAGTGCCGAATCTCCGTCGCTCACCTGCGAATACAGCTTTTTCATCGAGGACTTCGCAAAGATCGAGCCGGACCCCACCGACTGGTAGCCCTCCTCCTCGAAGTTCCAGCCGCCCGCCGCGTCGAAGGACACGATGCGCCCGGCCGCCTCCGGGTTGGGGTCGTCGAGGTCGTAGCCGGCCAGCAGAGGCAGCGCGACGAACCCCTGCAACGCCGCGCCGAGGTTGCCGCGCACCATGGTCGCCAGCCGGTTCACCTTGCCGGGGAAGGTCAGCGCGACGCCTTCGAGCTTCTCGTAATGTTCGAGTTCGACGGCGTAGAGGCGGGCGAACTCGACCGCGATGGCCGCCGTCCCGGCGATCCCGGTCGCCGTGTAGTCGTCGGTGATGTAGACCTTCTGCACGTCACGGCTGGCGATCATGTGGCCCTGGGTGGCGCGGCGGTCACCGGCCATCACCACGCCGCCGGGATACTTCAGCGCGACGATCGTGGTGCCGTGCGGCAATACCTCGCCCGCCGATTCGGCGCCGGTCCGGTGGGCGGGGAGGAGTTCGGGCGCCTGGCGGCGCAGCAGTTCAGAGAAGGACGAGAGGTCCACGGGAACGGAGGGGGCTTTCGGGTAGCGGTGGTCAGAAGGGGTGGTGAAGGCCAGCTTTTCGGGATGCGGCCAGGTCACTGTCCACCCTTCTGGACGTACGCGCGGACGAAGTCCTCGGCGTTCTCCTCGAGAACATCGTCGATCTCGTCCAGCAGGTCGTCGGTTTCCTCCGCCAGCTTCTCGCGACGCTCCTGGCCGGCGGCCGTGCTGTCGGTGAGGTCGTCGTCCTCGCCGCCACCACCGCCACGCTTGGTCTGCTCCTGAGCCATCGCCGCCTCCTGCGTATGCCTTAAGTCGTCGCGGGCGGGCTCGCTGCGCCCGCCGTGAGTCCACATTACCGGTCGCCGCGCCGATTGCCTGCGATAGCGCGCCTAATTGGTGAGCTGATCTACCAGTTCGACGGCGCTGTCCACGGAGTCCAGCAGGGCCCCGACGTGGGCCTTGCTGCCACGCAGCGGCTCTAAGGTCGGAATCCGGACCAGCGAATCGCCGCCCAGATCGAAAATCACCGAGTCCCAACTGGCGGCGGCGATATCCGCGCCGAAGCGGCGCAGGCACTCGCCGCGGAAGTATGCCCGGGTATCGGTCGGCGGGTTCTCGACCGCGTCCAGCACCTGCTGCTCGGTGACCAGTCGCCTCATCGACCCGCGCGCCACCAACCGGTTGTAGAGGCCCTTGTCCAGCCGGACGTCGGAGTACTGCAGATCGACCAGGTGCAGCCGGGGCGCCGACCAGCCCAGGTTCTCCCGGTGGCGGAAACCTTCCAAGATCCGCAGCTTGGCCGGCCAGTCCAGGATCTCGGCGCATTCCATCGGGTCGCGTTCCAGCAGATCGAGCACGTTCGCCCACGTCTGGACGATGTCGCCGGCACGCGGGTCCGGGTCCCGGCTGTCCACGAGCTTGGCCACCCGGTCCAGGTACATGCGTTGCAGCGCAAGGGCAGTCACCTCGCGACCATCGGCGAGCGCGACAGTGGCGCGCAGCGACGGGTCCCGGCTGATCACATGCACGGCGTGCACCGGGCGGGCCAGCGCCAGATCGCTGAGGTCGACGCCGGATTGTGGGCCCTCCTCGATCAGATCTAGCACCAGCGCGGTCGTCCCGAGCTTCAGATACGTCGAGGTCTCCGACAGGTTCGCGTCACCGATGATCACGTGCAGCCTGCGGTACTTGTCGGCGTCGGCGTGCGGTTCGTCGCGGGTGTTGATGATGCCCCGCTTGAGCGTCGTCTCGAGGCCGACCTCGACCTCGATGTAGTCCGAGCGCTGCGACAGCTGGAACCCCGGCTCGTCACCGGAGGGACCGATACCGACCCGCCCAGAGCCGGTGACCACCTGCCGCGACACCAAAAACGGGGTCAGCCCCGCGATCACCGCGGAGAACGGGGTCTGCCGACTCATCAGGTAGTTCTCGTGCGACCCGTAGGAGGCGCCCTTACCGTCGACGTTGTTCTTGTAGAGCTGAAGCTTGACCGCACCGGGCACGCTGGCGACATGGCGGGCCGCGGCCTCCATCACGCGTTCGCCGGCCTTGTCCCAGATCACGGCGTCGAGCGGGTCGGTGCACTCGGGCGCGGAGTACTCCGGGTGGGCGTGGTCGACGTACAGCCGCGCGCCGTTGGTCAGAATCATGTTCGCCGCGCCGACCTCGTCCGCGTCGACGACCGGAGGTGGGCCCGCCGACCGGCTCAGGTCGAATCCGCGGGCGTCGCGCAGCGGCGATTCGACCTCGTAGTCCCAGCGCGTGCGCTTGGCGCGCTGGATCCCGGCGGCGGCTGCATACGCCAGCACCGCCTGGGTGGAGGTCAGGATCGGATTCGCGGTCGGGTCGGACGGCGACGAGATGCCGTACTCGACTTCCGTTCCGATGATCCGTTGCATGCGGTCAAGCCTAGGTGACGGCACGAAGTAGCCTGCCACCGTGCCATCCGATCCAGCGGATCCGCCCGTCATCGACTCTGCGCAACGCCAAGCGGCCGACCGATGGTTCCTTGCGCATGGACTGCCCGCGGTGTTGCGGCCCAGTCGTTCGGTCCGCCAACTGTGGTCTCGGTCGGCGCCGGCGCTCGCCGGATTCGCGGTGCTGATGGCCAACACCGTGGCGGTCGTGTCGATCACCGGCGAGCATGCGATCGATATCGATGGTCGCCCGACTCGGGGTGAGTGGTTCGTGCTGGCGCTGCTGGTGTTGGTACTGCCGGCTGCGGCCGTTGTCGGCTGGCGGGTGTCACGGATCATGAGCCAGCGTGGGCGCCTGCTGGCCGCGGCGGGCGCGGTCGCCGTGGCGGTCTTCGGCGGTGTCTTCGGCGGCCCGAGCCCGTATCTGAGGAACAACCTGGTGCTGGTGGCCAGTGCCATCGTCATCATGCTGGCCCTCACCGCGGGTGGGGTCGGTTCCATCCTGGGTTGGGCCGCGCACGTCACGCTGGCGCATCTGGCTGCGGCGGGGTCGCTGCTGCTGCGCGCACTGCCGGTGCTTCTGCTGACGTTTCTGGTCTTCTTCAACTCGCCGGTGTGGCTGATGGCGGCGGCGATTTCCCGCAGCCGGCTCTGGCTGGCGCTGTGTTTTCTGGGCGCGATCGCGGTGGCGTTCGTGGTGTCGGTGATGGTGGACCGGATGCGGCCGATCGTGAACGCGGCCGAACCGGACCCGCGGCACGTCGCGAAGCTCGACGGTACGCCCTTTGCGGCGATGCCCGACCCGGCGCAGGTGAAGCCGCTCAGCCGAGCCGAACGGTCGAACGTGTACTTCGTGCTCGCCGTGTCACAGCTGGCCCACATCATGGTGGTGGCGGTGGTGACGGCGCTGTTGTTCTTCCTGCTGGGGTTGATCCTGCTCTCCCCGGAACTGCTTGCGGCGTGGACGCGCAACGGGTCCAGCGACGGACGGTTCCTCAGCATGACGATCCCGGTCCCCGATTCGCTGATTCAGGTCACGCTGTTTCTCGCCGCGTTGACGTTCATGTACGTCAGCGCGCGGGCGGTCGGCGACGACGCCTATCACGATCGCTTCATCGCCCCGCTGCTCGACGATCTGCGGCTCACGCTGACCGCACGCAACCGGTACCGGGCGGCCGTACCGGCGCGGTGACCGGTTCGCGGGCGAGGTCTCGCGCACAATATTGCGCGTGTCGGACATGCGGCAGGTGCACGAGTGGTTCCTGCAGCGCGGTCTGCCGCTGGTGCTGACCCGGCGAGTGCGCTCCGGTGCACTGATCGAGCGCTCCGCCCCGGTGGTCAGCGGCATCGGCGCACTGATCTCGCTGACCATGTTGCTGGCCGATGCCACCGACGGCGATCCGGACGTCGGCTACGGGATCCGCGTCGGAGTGCTGACGGCGCTGTTGGCGGCGGCGCCGTTCGGGTTGCACCTGCTGCACCGTGCCGGCACCACCCACAGCGAGGCCGGGCGGCGGTCGGCTGCGCTGCTGGTGATGGCGGTGTTCGTGGTCGGACTTCCGTTCGCCGACAGCGGCTTCTCGGGGATCGCGGTGGCCGAGGCGGCGGGATTCGCGGTCGTCGCCGTGTCGGCGATCTGGTTCACCTATCTGGGTATCGGGGCGATCGTGTTGTGGGCGCTGCGGTTCGCATGGGTGCAGCTCGGGGCACTCGGGACGCTGATGAGCCGAGCGCTGCCGCTGTTGATGCTCACCGTCGTCGTGTACTTCACCGGTGAGCTGTGGCAGCTGTCCGCGCGGATGCCGCGTCAACGGCTGTGGCAGACAATCGGATTCCTCGCCGTGGTCGCCCTGCTCTTCGTGGTCACCACGATTCGCGACGAGGTCAGGGCGCTGCGGGAGGACCGCGCCGAACGGAACGACGCGGCCGAGCTGCTGAAGGGGACTCCGCTGGCGGTCGAGTCTGGGACGCGTCCGCAACGGACCCCGCTTTCCCTGGCCGAGCAGGTCAACGTCGTGGCGGTGATGGTGGTTTCGCAGACGATCCAGGTGGTGTTCTTCACAGCCGGGCTGTTCGCCTTCTTCCTCGCGCTGGGCATCGTCGCGATCCCCGACGACGTCGCCGTGCTGTGGTCGTCGGAGGAGGTATGTGCGGTCGGTCAACCACCCTGTCCCGGAACGTGGTTCGGGGTGAACGTGCCGGTCCCCCAAACCGTTGTGCACGTATCTCTCTTCGTCGCAGTGCTGTCGGGGTTGTACTTCACGGTCAGCACCAGCGTGGATCCGTTGTACCGCGAGCGCTTCTTCGAGCCGTTGATCGCCGACGTCGCCGTCAGCCTGGCCGGCCGCGACGCCTATCTGGCGATGGAGAGCCCCCGCTGAGCAAGCGTTGCGCTCGGTGGTACTCGGGTAGGGGGCAGTGAGCCGCGAACAATTCGACCGCACTGGACAGCTCATCGCGGGCCGACTCACCGACCAGTTCGAAATCGACTGAGGCAGCGCGCAATTCGAACAGCGGAGCACCTTGACGGCGGCTCAGCGCGATCGCCGAGACGAGATCGCCATGACTCGCAGCTTGCTCGACGAGCGTATGGGCTCGGGCCCGCAAGAGCTCGGCGTCGGCCGTATCTCTCACCAGCCCCGAACATGCGCAAACTATCGCGGCTGACCGGGGTGTCTAGGTGCAGACACGCACTCTCGCGCCCGAATGGTGACCGATCAGAGCTTGTAGCCGATATCGCGCAGCAGTTGGCGTCGGTCGGTCACGTCCTCGCCGGTCTCGACCCCCAGCGGCGGCTCACCGTCGACCACCCCGACGATGCCGCGTCCTTGTGGCGTGACCGCGACCAGGACCTGCACCGGATTGGCGGTGGCACAGAAGATCCCGCACACCTCTGGCACGGCCTTGATCGGGTTGAGCACGTTGACCGGAAAACCTTCGCGCATCAGGATCACGAAGCAATGTCCGGCACCGATCGCGAGCGCGTTGCGGGTGGCGAGCTCGACGAGATCGGGATCGTTGCCGCTGCGCCGGACCAACCGGGGACCGGAGGCCTCGCAGAAGGCCAGCCCGAACCGCAGTGACCCGCCAACCCCGACCAGCGCCTCGTGCAGGTCTTCGACGGTCTTGATGAAATGTGCCTGCCCGATTACGACATTGAGGTCGTCGGGTTTGTCGACGGGCACGACATCCCAGGAAAGCGACGGCGTTGTCATAGGGCCAATGCTGCCACCGTTCTGGTCTCGAATAGACGCAAAGCCCCGAAACCTACGAATTTCGGGACTCTTGCGTCTGTCCGGCTTTACAGGTACTGGCCCAGGTTGGACTCGGTATCGATGGCACGGCTGGCAGACGAACTCTTTCCGGTGACCAGCGTGCGGATGTAGACGATCCGCTCACCCTTCTTGCCCGAGATGCGCGCCCAGTCATCGGGGTTGGTGGTGTTGGGCAGGTCCTCGTTCTCGGCGAACTCGTCGACGATCGAGTCCAGCAGATGCTGGATCCGCAGACCCTTGTTGCCGGTCTCCAGCACCGACTTGATCGCGTACTTCTTCGCCCGGTCGACGACGTTCTGGATCATCGCACCGGAGTTGAAGTCCTTGAAGTACATGACCTCTTTGTCACCGTTGGCATAGGTCACCTCGAGGAAGCGGTTGTCGTCGATCTCCGCGTACATCCGGTCGACGACCTTCTCGATCATCGCCTTGATGGTCAGCGGGCGGTCGCCGCCGAACTCCGCCAAGTCGTCTTCGTTGACCGGCAGCTCTTCGGTCAGGTACTTACTGAAGATGTCTTGTGCCGCTTCGGCATCCGGCCGCTCGATCTTGATCTTGACGTCCAGTCGGCCGGGCCGCAGGATCGCGGGATCGATCATGTCCTCGCGGTTGGACGCGCCGATCACGATGACGTTCTCCAGCCCCTCCACACCGTCGATCTCCGAAAGCAGCTGCGGCACAACCGTCGTCTCCACATCCGAGCTCACACCGGTGCCACGGGTGCGGAAGATCGAGTCCATCTCGTCGAAGAACACGATGACCGGGGTACCCTCTGACGCCTTCTCCCGCGCACGCTGGAAGATCAGCCGGATGTGGCGCTCCGTCTCACCGACGAACTTGTTCAGCAGTTCGGGACCCTTGATGTTGAGGAAGTAGCTCTTCGCCTCACGGGCATCGTCACCGCGCACCTCGGCCATCTTCTTGGCCAGCGAGTTGGCGACGGCCTTGGCGATGAGCGTCTTACCGCAGCCGGGTGGACCGTAGAGCAGCACACCCTTGGGTGGACGCAGCGAGTACTCCCGGTACAGCTCCTTGTGCAGGAACGGCAGTTCGACCGCGTCGCGGATCTGCTCGATCTGCCTGCCCAGGCCGCCGATGTCGTTGTAGCTGACATCGGGCACCTCTTCGAGGACCAGATCCTCGACCTCGGCCTTGGGGATGCGCTCGAACGCGTAGCCGGCTTTGGTGTCGACCAGCAGCGAGTCCCCCGGCCGCAGCCGACGGGGACGGCTGTCGTCGGCCAGGTCGTCGTCGTAACCGTCGGGCAGGTCCTCGGTGGCGACCAGCGGCTCGGCGAGCCAGACGATGCGCTCCTCGTCGGCGTGCCCGACAACCAGCGCACGGTGTCCGTCGGACAGAATCTCGCGCAGCGTGCTGATTTCGCCCACCGCTTCGAAGTTGCCCGCCTCGACGACCGTGAGGGCCTCGTTGAGGCGGACGGTCTGGCCCTGCTTGAGCGAGCGGGTGTCGATGTTCGGTGAGCAGGTCAGCCGCATCTTGCGCCCGGAGGTGAACACGTCGACGGTGTCGTCGTCCTGGACGCCCAACAGCACCCCGTAACCGCTCGGCGGCTGGCCGAGACGGTCGACCTCTTCACGCAACGCGAGCAGCTGCTGGCGCGCCTCCTTGAGCGTCTCCATCAACTTCGCATTGCGGGCAGCGAGTGAGTCGATCCGCGCCTCGAGTTGGTGCACGTCTCGAGCGCTCCGCAAACCACTCTGGGGGCCTACCGCGTTCTCCAGCTGCTCGCGCAGAACCGCGGCCTCACGACGGAGCTCCTCGAGCTCGGCCGCGTCCTCGCTGGACATGCTGGATCCAGGGGTGTCGAAACCTTCGGAGAAAGCCCCCGAACGCTCTGATTCACTCATGTTGCGCCCCTCCCCGCACCGAGAGTTGGTGCAGTAACGACTTCAACGCTACCGGCGATTCAGCCTTTGTGTGCGGTGTAGCAATTCGACACACCAACGCCACTTGTTAGCCTCTTTGACGTGTTGGGCTTATCGAAAGGAAAATCGTGACCCTGAAAGCCCTCGTTTCCGGCTTGATGACTGGGGCTGCAGCGGTCGCTGTCGTCGGCGGTGCCGCGGCAGGTGTGACCTCCACTGTGCTCGATTCGGCGGCTCCCGCCACCGTCACCGTCGCCCCGGTCGTATGGGACATCCCGATGCCGCAGGCGCCGGCCCCCGACCTCGAGGGCCCGCTGCTGCAAACCTTGCAGGCGCTCGGCACGGGTGGCACGTCCGCAGGCAAAGCGGCCTACGTCCAAGGTGGCATCGGACGCGTCGAGGGCCGAATCGCCGACACGAAGCTTCGTGAGGCGGCCGCGGAGGGCAAGTTCCCGTTGACCTTCTCGCTCGCGAACATCGACCAGAACGGCCCCGTGGTGTCGGCTGATGTGACGGCGACGGCCCCAACCGGCGGCACGGCCAGCCAGAACATCCAGTTCGTGCCCGGACCCAGCCCCACCGGCTGGCAGATGTCGAAGCAGTCGCTCATGGCGCTGCTGTCCGCCGTCGGCTAGGAGCGCGGTGCACCGCGCAGTCCTGAGCGCCGTCGCATTCGCGGCGGCGCTCGCGCTATGCGGATGTGGTGCCAACGATCCGGAAGCACCGCCCCCGGCGGCCAGTGAGGCGCAGCCGCCGGTGGTCACGGCGCCGACGGTGGAGGCGCCTTCGGCGATCGCGCCGTTGCCGCCTCCCGAGGCCCTCACCGACGTGCTCGCCCGCGTCGCCGACGCGAACGTCCCCGGCGCCGACAAGCTCGACCTCATCGAGAACGCCACACCCGCCGACGGCGCGGCGATGGACAAGTTCGCCGCGGCTCTGCGCGACAGCGGCTACGCGCCGGCCACGTTCGAGGCGAAGGACCTCACCTGGGCCGACGGCGCAACGGGCGTCGTGCAGGCAATCGTCACCATCAAATCCGCCGACCCACAGGCGGGCGATTTCACGTTCCCGATGCAGTTCCGCTTCGCCGACAACCACTGGCAACTGACACGGGCGACGACCGACGCACTGCTGCAGATCGGTCCCGCCCCGACGCCGACACGCTGAGCCGCCGATGTGGATCGGCTGGCTCGAGTTCGACCTGCTGCTCGGCGATGTGCGGTCACTCAAGCAGAAGCGCTCCGCGATCCGCCCGGTGATCGCCGAGTTACACCGCCGGTTCGCCGTCTCGGCCGCCGAAACCGGCACCCACGATCTGTACCGTCGCGCCAGCGTCGGCGTGGCGCTGGTGGCCGCTGACCGCGGCCATGTCGTCGACGTGCTCGACGCCGCCGAGCGACTGGTGGCGGCGCGGCCGGAGTTCGAACTGCTGTCGGCGCGCCGCGGCCTGCGGCGCAGCACCGACGATTAGAGGCTTTAGGGCGTTAAGGGGTTGATCGCCCTCATTTGGGTGCGTGGAATCAACCGGTCAAGGCTAGCCGCCGAGCTGACGTTTGCGTCTGAGCGGCATGGGCGCCACCGCACCCGGTGCCAGTTTGCGAGCACTGACCAGAAACGCGGTGTGGCCGCGCATCGTGTGTTGCGGGCGCACCGCCAACCCGACGACGTGCCAGCCGCGCTGCATGCTCTCCCAGGCCCGCGGCTCGGTCCAGCACTGCTGCTCGCGCAGCACCTCCACCACCCTCGACAACTGGGTCACGGTCGCCACGTAGACCATCAGGACGCCGCCGGCGACGAGCGCATCGGCGACGGTGTCCAGCACCTCCCAAGGGGCCAGCATGTCCAGGACGACGCGGTCGACCTGCGGGCCGCTGTAGTCGGTGAGGTCGGCGATCACCAGCTCCCAGTTCGCCGGGGCCGTACCGAAGAACGTGGCGACGTTGCGCTCCGCATGGGCAGCGTGGTCTTCGCGGACCTCGTAGGAGATCACCCGTCCCTCGGCACCGACGGCCCGCAGCAGCGAGCACGTCAGCGCTCCCGATCCGGCGCCGGCCTCCAGCACCCGCGCGCCGGGGAAGATGTCGCCCTCGTGCACGATCTGTGCGGCGTCCTTGGGGTAGACGACCTGCGCGCCGCGCGGCATCGACATCACGTAGTCGACGAGCAGCGGCCGCAGCACCAGGAATTGGTCGCCGCTGGTGGACTTGACCACACTGCCCTCGGGCAGTCCGATCACCGTGTCGAGCGCGATGATGCCGCGATGGGTGTGGAACTCCCCGCCGGGCGTCAACACCATCGTGTAGTGGCGGCCCTTGGCGTCGGTGAGCTGCACCCGATCGCCGACGGCGAACGGACCGGTTCTTGGCACAGCCCATCAGCCTGCCAGTAGACGCGCCGTCGCGAGCGTCCGGGTTGACGCGAAATGTCGGACACCGGTCCTAGGCTGGCGCTATGAGCGAGCGGGACGAGCACAGGACGCGACGGCCGGCGCTGTCGCCCTCGCGGGCCGCCGACTTCAAGCAGTGCCCGCTGCTCTACCGGTTCCGCGCGATCGACCGCCTACCCGAACCGGCGTCGGTCCCCCAGGTTCGGGGTTCGGTGGTGCACGCGGCGCTGGAGCAGCTGTACGCGCTCCCCGCCGCCGAACGGGTTCCCGACGCCGCGCTGACGCTGGTGCAGCCGGCGTGGGACCGGATGGTCGCCGAGCACCCTGCGCTCGCCGACGAGTTCGGGCCTGAATCGCGTGCCGCGCTGCTGACCGAGGCACGCGACCTGTTGGCCGGCTACTACCGGTTGGAGGATCCCACTCGCTTCGACCCGCAGGCCTGCGAACAACGTGTCGAGGTCGAACTCGAGGACGGCACACTGCTGCGCGGCTTCGTCGACCGCATCGACGTCGCCGCGACGGGTGAGCTGCGGGTGGTCGACTACAAGACCAGCAAGGCGCCGTCGCAGGCTCGGGTGCTGGCCGAGTTCAAAGCCATGTTCCAGATGAAGTTCTACGCGGTGGCGCTGCTGCGCTCACGCGGGGTGCTGCCGGCCCGGCTGCGGCTGCTGTACCTGGCCGACGGCCAGATCCTCGACTACACGCCGGACCACGATGAGCTGCTGCGGTTCGAGAAGACACTGATCGCTATCTGGCGGGCAATCCAGAGTGCCGGCGCCACAGGCGATTTCCGGCCAAGTCCGTCGGCGCTGTGCGACTGGTGTGCGCACCACGCGCACTGCCCGGTTTTCGGCGGCACACCGCCGCCGTATCCGGGTTGGCCCGAGGAGCCCGACGAAGGGTCGCCCACCGCCGAGGATCCCGTGCTGGGCGCCGCGTGACCGACTGCCACTACCGGCGCGTCGGCGCCGAGGGCGGGTTCGAGGTATTCGAGTCCACGGACGGCACGCGCAGCAACTGGAATCCCGAAATCCAGCATGGCTCACCGCCGTTGGCGCTGATGACCAAGCGCATCGAGGAGTTGGCATGCGACTCGGGGCTGCGCGTCGGCCGGTTGACCCTGGACATCCTGGGCGCGATACCCGTGGCGCGGGTGCGGGTGCGGGCCTGGGTGGAGCGTCCGGGAGCCCGGATCTCGCTGATGGCCGCCGAGATGTCGGAGACCCGGCCCGACGGCGGCCGGCGGGTGGTCGCTCGCGTCACGGCATGGCTGTTGGCGACCAGCGACACCGCCGATGCGGCGACCGACCGCTATCCCCCGCTTGTCGAAGGTGAGCCGGTGGCTGTGCCGCACAGCTGGGTCGGCGCGCGAGGGTACCTGGAGACGGTGACCTGGCGGCGCCAGCCCGAGACCGGCGAGACCGGACACGTGGTGTGGATGAGCCCGCTTGTGCCGCTGGTGGATTCGGAACCGACGACGGCTTTGCAGCGGCTTGCGCTGGTCGTCGACAGCGCGAACGGCGCCGGCGCTGCGCTGGACCCCGAGGCTTTCGTGTTCATGAACACCGACACCGCCGTCCATCTGCACCGCCTGCCCACCGGCAGTGATTTCGCGGTGCGCGCGCGGGGTTCGATCGGCCCGGACGGAATCGGGGTCACCACCGCCGAGCTTTTCGATCGGCGGGGCTTCATCGGCACCTCGGCGCAGACCCTGTTCGTGCAGCGCCGGTTCGGATAGTTCACCCGGTCTCCGACGGCGACTGCAAGCCGGCGCCCGGTCACTGCAGCGGCGTCATCTCCTGCAGCACCGTCGGCACCAACTCACTGACCGTCGGGTGGATGTGCATCGTGCGGGATATCGCGGTGTAAGGCTTCTTGGCGGTCATGATGTCGAGGATCGCGTGGACCACCTCGTCGCCGCCGACGCCGAGGATCGCGGCGCCGAGGATCTGTTCGGTCTCCGCATCGACGACCACCTTCATGAAGCCTTGCGTCTCCCCCTTCTCCACCGCACGCCCGACGCGGGACATCGGGCGCTTGCCGACCAGCGCCTCGCGACCCGACTTGCGCACCTCGGCCACCGTCATTCCGGCCCGGCCCAGCGGCGGGTCGATGTAGAGCGCGTAGGTGGTGATCCGGTCGCTGACGCGACGCGGGTCGTCGTCGAGCAGGTTCGCCGCGACGATCTCGAAGTCGTTGTACGACGTGTGCGTGAACGCACCGTTGCCATTGCAGTCGCCCATGGCCCAGATGTGCTCGACGTTCGTGCGTAGTTGGTCGTCCACGACGATGTAGCCGCGGGCGTCGACTTGCACCCCGGCCTCGTCGAGTCCGAGATCGTCGGTGTTGGGGGTGCGCCCGACGGCGATCAGCGCATGGGTGCCGGTGATCGGCGCCGCGCCGTCGGCGGGAACCACGTCGAAAGCGTTGTCGGTCTTGGTGAATCGGATCCCGTCGGCGTTGAGGACGACCTCGATGCCCTCGCCCTCCAGGATGTCCTTGATCGCGGCCGAGACGTCCTCGTCTTCGCGCGAGGCCAACCGGGGCCCCTTCTCGATCACGGTGACCCGCGCCCCGAAGCGGCGGTACATCTGCGCGAACTCGAGCGCGATGTAGCTGCCGCCGACGATGACGAGATGGTCGGGCACCGTGTCGAGTTCGAGGATTCCGACGTTGGTCAGATAGTCGATGTCGGACAGGCCGGGCAGGTCGGGCGCCACGGCCCGGCCGCCGACGTTGAGGAAGATCTTATCGGCACATAATTCGCGGTCGTCGACACGGATCGTATGCGGATCCGCGAAGCGCGCATGGCCGCGGATGAACGTGCATCCGGTCATGCCGTCGAGCCACGACTCGACACCGTCGCGGTCACCGGAGACGATTTTGTCCTTGCGCGCCTTGACCTTCGCCATATCGACGCTGATTTCGCCTGTGCCGACGCCGTATTCGGCGCCGCGGCGAGCGAGGTGGGCGGCGTGCGCGCTGGCGACCAGAGTCTTGGTCGGTATACACCCGTAATTCACGCATGTGCCGCCGACGAGTTTGCGTTCGATCACGGCGACCTTCTGGCCCGCCTGCGTGAGTCGGCCCGCCAGTGGTGGCCCGGCCTGGCCGGCGCCGACGATGATCGCGTCGAATCGTTCTGTCATGGCGCGCTGTTCACACCAGGCTGACCAGAAACGCGATCAGGAAGCCGCCGCCGACCGCGACGATGTCTTCGAGAATCGCGCCCGGACGGTCCTGGCCCTGGCGGGCGTCGGCGAAACGCTGACGTGCCGCCGCACCGGCCAAAGTGCCGAGCACCGCGCCGATCATGCCGGCGCCCAGCGCGCTGAACGTGTGGAAGTCCGCGCTGCCGATCACCGCTCCGGCGAACGCGCCCATGATGATCCGGGTGACGAACTGGACGGCCGTCTTACGGCTGGGTGTCCTGGGCAGCTGATCGGTGACCAGTTCGACGAGCAGAAAGATGGTCAGCACCGTGACGGTGATCGGATGTGCCATCCACTCCGACCACTTGTCCTCCAGGTCGATCCAGCCCAAGGCCGCGCCCCACGCGACCACCGCGGGCGCGGTGAGCGCGCGCAGACCGGCGATCACGCCGATCAACAGGGCGAGAAGCAGAATCAGGGCGTGCGTCATGGCGACCTCCGGCCGGTGTTTTCGACCTTCGGACGCTAACATGCAGGCTCGACGAACTCCCGCGGAATCAGAAGCGACAGAACCGGATGTCGGAGGCCAGGATCGCCTTCGCGCCGATCGCGGCGAGCTCGTCCATGATCGAGTTGACATCGCGTCGAGGTACCAACGCACGCACCGCCACCCAGGCTGGGTCGGCGAGCGGAGCGATCGTCGGCGACTCCAATCCGGGGGTGACCGCGGTCGCCTCGTCGAGCACGCTTCGCGGACAGTCGTAATCGAGCATCAGGTACTGCTGCCCGAACACCACACCCTGCACACGGGCGACCAACTGGCCTCCGGTGGCGCTGTCCGGGGCGCCGTCCCGCTCGATCAACACCGCCTCGGAGTCGCATAGCGAATCGCCGAACGCCACCAGATTGTGTAGGCCGAGCGTGCGGCCCGAGCCGACGACGTCGGCGATCGCATCGGCCACGCCGAGTTGCACGGAGATCTCGACGGCGCCGTCCAGGCGGATCACCGTCGCTTCGATGCCGTGCGCCGCGAGATCCTTTTTCACCAGGTTCGGGAACGCGGTGGCGATCCGCTTGCCCGCGAGATCCTCGACGCGCCACTGGCGTCCGGCCGGCGCCGCGTACCGAAACGACGACGATCCGAAGCCGAGCGCCAACCGCTCTCGCACGGGAGCATCCGATTCGGCGGCCAGATCGCGCCCGGTGATGCCGAAATCCAGCTGCCCCGATCCCACATAGATCGCAATGTCCTTGGGGCGCAGGAAGAAGAATTCGACGTTGTTGGCCGGGTCCACGACCGTCAGGTCCTTCGGATCGGTGCGGCGCCGGTATCCCGCCTCGGAGAGGATCTCGCTCGCCGGTTCGGACAGCGTGCCCTTGTTCGGGACGGCGACGCGAAGCACGGCAGACATCACAGCTTCTCGTAGATGTCGTCGAGGGTGAGGCCGCGCGCGATCAGCAACACCTGTGTCCAGTACAGCAGTTGGCTGATCTCCTCGGCGAGGGCCTCGTCGCCCTCGTGCTCGGCCGCCAGCCACACCTCGCCGGCCTCTTCGAGTATCTTCTTGCCGATCCCGTGGATGCCGCCGTCCAGCGCGGCGACGGTGCCGCTACCTGCGGGACGGGTCCGGGCGCGCTCGCTGAGCTCGGCGAACAGGGCGTCGAAGGTCTTCACGGCACGCGATTGTGTCACGCCCGCGCACGCCGGGTCACGCGGGTTTGCCCGAGCCGACCATGTGCAGCGCGGCCAGGTGACTGAACAACAGCGATGCCCCGATCGGGTTCCCGCCGCCGGGATAGGTCTCCCCCGAGACCGCGGCCATCGTGTTGCCCGCCGCATACAGACCGGGAATCGGCCGGTCGGAGGTGTCGAGGACGCGGGCATCGGGGTCAGTGCGCAGCCCGCCCTTGGTGCCCAGGTCGGAAACCCCGAACGCCGCAGCCCGGTAAGGCGGCGTGTCGATCGGCACCAACGGCGACGCGCCGCCGGTGAACGCTCGGTCGAACGATTCAATGCCGCGACCGAAGTCGTCGTCGACGCCACGGCGCGCGAACTCGTTGAAGTGCCGCACGGTGTCCTCGAGATGTGCCGCTGGAACACCGATCTCGCGGGCCAGCCCGCTCAAGGTGTCGGCTTGCACCCACAATCCCCTGGCCCGGTAGTCGTCCGTCGGTGAGAAGGACACATTGGTGGCCATGACGGGCGGTTGTTCGCCGCTGCGGCTGTCGTAGACCATCCAGTACGGCGTCCCGACCGTACCGTCACCCATCGCGCGCAGTATCGTTCGGCCCAGGCGGTCGTAAGCCGCCGATTCGTTGGCGAAGCGGCGCCCGGCACGGTCGACGAAGATGCCGCCGGTGAAGCACAACGCGAAAGCTGCGCGGCCGTCCGGATGGATCAGACCCGGCGACCACCACGCCTGATCCATCAAATCCACACTGGCCCCGACGGCGATCGCCGCGCGGTGCGCCAACCCGGTGTTGGCGGGCGCCCCCATGGTGTCGCGAGCCGCGCCGGGGACGCCGTATTCGGCCCGCATCTCGGCGTTCTGTTCGAATCCGCCTGCGGCGAGCAGGACACCGCGGCGCGCCGAAATCGTGCGCCGCAGGCCGTCGTGCTCCACGACTGCGCCGACGACGCGACCGCCGTCGACCACCAATTCGACGAGCCTGGTGGACAGATGGGCCGTCACGGCGGGGTTGTCCGCCATCGCCCACAGGAACCGTCCGATCAGGGCCCGGCCACCCGTGAGCAGATCGGGCTGCGGCGCCCCGAGGCGTTCATGGTCCAGCGGTCCGCGCACCAGGCCCGCGAACCGGCCGAGCCGCTCGTCCGGTACCGCCTTGGACACGATGTGGCGCATACCGTCAGTGCGGGCGCCGGCCGCCGAACTGTAATAGTCGGGCCAGGGCAGGACCCTGAACGCGAAGTGCTCGTCGCGTTCGAGGTAGTCGATCAGGGCGGCGCCCCCGCGGACATAGGTCTCCTGAAGCCCAGCGGGCGTGCGGTCGCCGACGACCTCGCGGTAGTAGCGCAGCGCGTCGTCGATGGTGTCGTCGCAACCGGCGCGGGCGAGCACCGCATTGCACGGGTACCACATTCCGCCGCCGCCGGAGTAGGCGAACGTGCCGCCGAGCCGGTCGGTCGCCTCCACGATGGCGACTGAAAGCCCCTCTCGCGCAGCGGTATAGGCACCGGCCAGCGCTCCGGCGGAGCCGGCGACCAGGACGTCGACCGACTCGTCGTTGTCCGTCAGACGCTTTCCTCCTGGGGCGAGGCCTCGTTGCCCATGTCCTCGAGGTGCTTACCTTTGGTCTCAGAGACCAACCGCCACACGAACAGGAAGGACAACAGGGCGCAGATGGCGTAGAAACCGTAGGCGATGCCGAGCGAGAAGTCGCCGAGTGCCGGGAACGAGGCCGTGATCGCGCAGTTTGCCACCCACTGCGCGGCGGCGGCCAGGCCGAGCGCGGCACCGCGGATGCGGTTGGGGAACATCTCGCCGAGCAGCACCCACACCACCGGGCCCCACGACATGCCGAAGGACACGACGAAGAGGTTGGCGGCCACCAGCGCGATCGGCCCGGCAATCCCCTGCAGGTCCGGCTGGCCGTCCACCACCGGCGCCGTACCGAAGATCACCGCCATCGTGCCGAGCGTGACGGTCATGCCCGTCGACCCGACGAGCAACAGTGGTTTGCGGCCGACCTTGTCGATCAGCGCGATCGCGATCAGCGTGGTGACGATGTTGGTCACCGATGTGATCACGGTGATGATGAACGCCTGGGCCTCACCGAAGCCTACGGCCTCCCACAGCACGTTCGAGTAGTAGAAGATCACGTTGATGCCCACGAACTGCTGGAACACCGACAGCAGCACACCCACCCAGACGATGCCGTAGAGACCGCCGGTCGGCTTGCGCAAGTCGCGCCACGAAGGTGGCTTCTCCGACTTCAGCGATTCCTTGATGCGCGTGATCGTCACCTCGAGATTCGTTTCACCCAGCAGCTTGGTCAACACCCGCCGGGCTTCCGGAATCCGGTATGTGGCAACGAGATAGCGCGGTGACTCCGGGATCGTGAAGGCCAGCCCACCGTAGACGACGGCGGGCACCGCCATCACGATGAACATCCAGCGCCAGGCCTCCATGCCCAACCAGAGCTCCTCGCGCGACCCGCCGGCGAGGTGGGCCAGCAGAGCGTCGATGGCCAGCGATATGAAGATGCCGGACACGATGGCCAACTGCTGCAGTGAGCCGAGCCGGCCGCGGATGCGAGGCGGGGAGGTTTCGGCGATGTAGGCGGGCGCGATGACCGATGCCACGCCCACGCCGAGGCCGCCGACGATGCGAAAGAACCCGAACACCCATACGTTGGTGGCCAGGCCGGCGCCGAAGGCGCTGACGAAAAACAGCAGCGCCGCGATCTTCATCACCGAGAGGCGACCGACCTTGTCGGCGAGCCGACCCGCGAACAACGCGCCGAGGGCGGCGCCGATCAGTGCGGCCGCGACGGCGACGCCGACCACGGTCTTACTGATCTCGAAGTGGTCCTCGACCGCCGAGACCGCACCGTTGATGACCGCACTGTCATAACCGAACAGCAGGCCGCCGAGGGCCGCTACCGCCGCGATGAGGATGACGCGCCCACTGTGCTCGCTTTCCTCGTAATCCACACCTGCCGAAGACTCGCCGGCGGGTCCGTGAGTCATGTGACACCCTTCCGCAGCATCGCGCGATGGAGTCACATTCAATCACAGGCCGGTCGTCAGGCGGTGCGTTCTTCGACGTGCGAAGCCAGTTCGAAATGCACTCTGCGCAAGTCCGCAACGCGCATCCCGACGAGCGAGAAGACCTGGCGCCGGCGCGGTCCGCCGGGCACCGCTACGTCGTTGGGTACCACCAGTACCGGGCATCCGGCGTCCTCGGCCGCGGCCGTGCCGGTGACCGAGTCCTCGATCGCCAGACATGCGGCCGGATGCAGCCCAAGCAACGCCGCCGCGCGCTCGTACACGTCGGGCGCGGGCTTGCCGCGGGCTACCTCGTCGCCGCATACCGTCACCGAAAAATATTGGCTGCCAATACTGTTCAGCGCGCGATCGGTCAGTGCCCGCTGGGTGTTGGTGACCAGAGCCGTCGGAGTCCCTTCGGCGGCAAGTGCTTCCAACAACTCCTGCGCCCCGTCGCACCACGGCAGCCCGCCGTCGAACAACCCGGCCGTGTAGTCGTGCAGCCAACGGCTCGACTCAGCCATCGCGCGCGGATCCGGGTCGAGCCCGAGGTCGACGTAGACGGTCCGAATGGTGTCCTCGGCCGAACCGCCGACCATCGATTCCCGCACCCGTGGGGTCAACCGGCCGCCCAGTTCGGTGTACAGCGCGGCCAGCGAGATGTCCCAAAGTTTCTCGGAATCGACCAGGGTGCCGTCCATATCGAAGAGGACCGCACGCATGATCCCGATTCTGTCAGAGCGAGCGCGGAGGGTGAAAATCATGCCGATTCCTGTGACCGGAGCCACCTCTAGGGTGGATCGCGGTGGTGCTATGCACTAATCGGTTGATCGCACGCATCTCCTGCGTGAAATCAACCAGTCAAGCGCCTCGAAGCTCGCCGCGCACCCGCTCGCGTAAAGCGTTCGCGCCGTCGGCCATCACCACCGCTCAGTCCTCCGGGTTGTAGCTGAGGTTGGAGCTCAGCCAGCGCTCGGCTTCGGCCAGCGTCCAGCCCTTGCGGGTCGCGTAGTCGGCGACCTGGTCCTGAGCCACCCGGCCGACCACGAAGTACTGCGACTGCGGGTGCGAGAAATACCAGCCGCTGACGGCGGCACCAGGCCACATCGCCATCGAATCGGTCAGCTCGATGCCGGTACGCTTGTGCACGTCCAGCAGCTTCCAGAGCGTCGCCTTCTCGGTGTGCTCCGGGCACGCCGGGTAGCCCGGCGCAGGGCGGATGCCGACGTACCTTTCCCCGATGAGTGCGTCGTTGTCCAGTTGCTCGTCGGGCTGGTATCCCCAGAACTCCATGCGCACCCGTTGGTGCAGCCGTTCGGCGAAAGCCTCTGCCAGCCGGTCGGCGAGCGACTCCAGCAGGATCGCGCTGTAGTCGTCGAGGGCGGCCTTGAACTCCATGATCTTGTCCTGGCTGCCGAGCCCCGCGGTGACCGCGAACGCGCCGACGTAGTCGGCCAGACCGGTCTCCTTGGGCGCGATGTAGTCGCCCAGCGAGCGGTTCGGGATGCCCTGCCGGTGCTCACCCTGCTGACGCAGGTTGTGCAGCGTGGTCAGCACCTGCGTGCGGGTGTCGTCGGTGTAGACCTCGATGTCGTCAGCGACCGCGTTGGCTGGGAAAAACCCGATCACCCCGTTGGCGGTCAGCCACTTCTCCTTGATCAGGGTGTCGAGCATCTCCTGGGCGTCGTCGTACAGCTTGCGGGCAGTCTCGCCCGTGGCCGGGTTGTTGAGGATGTCGGGGAAGCGGCCCTTCATCTCCCAGGCGTTGAAGAACGGCTGCCAGTCGATGTACTCGCGCAGCTCCGCGAGGTCGTATTCCTGAAAGTCACGTACTCCCGCGCCCATTGCCGGCATCGGCGGCGTGTAGCCGCCCCACTCGATCGGGGTCCGGTTCGCGCGGGCCATCTGGAGCGTCAGCATCGGCCGCTCGTTCTTCGCGGCGTGGCGTTCGCGAAGGGACGCGTAGTCCTTCTCGGTGGCCTCCAGCAGGGCGGGACGCTGGTTGTCGTCGAGCAGCGCGGCAGCGACCGGCACCGAGCGGGAGGCGTCCTTGACCCAGACCACCGGACCGCTGCGACGCGGCGCTATCTTCACGGCCGTGTGCGCCCGCGAAGTGGTCGCGCCACCGATCAGCAGCGGGATCTCCAGGCCCTCCCGTTCCATTTCGACGGCGAAGTTCACCATCTCGTCCAGCGACGGGGTGATCAGGCCCGACAACCCGATCATGTCGGCGTCGTGCTCCTGCGCCGTGGCCAGGATCTTCTGGGCGGGCACCATCACGCCCAGGTCGATCACGGTGTAGTTGTTGCACTGCAACACAACCCCGACGATGTTCTTGCCGATGTCGTGGACGTCGCCCTTGACCGTCGCCATCACGATCGTGCCGTTGGTTCGCTCGGCGTCACCGGGCTGCTTCTCCGCCTCGATGAACGGCAGCAGGTAGGCGACGGCCTTCTTCATCACCCGGGCCGACTTCACCACCTGGGGCAGGAACATCTTGCCCGACCCGAAGAGGTCACCGACGACGTTCATGCCGTCCATCAGCGGGCCCTCGATCACCTCGATCGGGCGACCGCCCGCGGCGGCGATCTCTGCGCGCAGCTCCTCGGTGTCGTCGTCGACGTGGGCGTCGATGCCTTTGACCAGGGCGTGGGTGATCCGCTCGCGGACCGGCAGGGATCGCCACTGCGCTGCCGTGGGGTCCTCCTCCTTGCCCTTGCTGTTGAACCGTTCGGCGATCTCGAGCAGGCGCTCGGCGGCATCCGGGCGACGGTTCAGCACGACATCTTCGATGCGGTCCCGCAGTTCGGGGTCGATCGAGTCATACGGCACCAGCGCACCGGCGTTGACGATGCCCATGTCCAGGCCGGCGTCGATGGCGTGATACAGGAACACCGCGTGGATGGCCTCGCGGACCGGGTTGTTGCCGCGGAAGGAGAACGACACGTTCGAGATGCCGCCCGAGAGGTGCACTCCGGGCAGGTTCTCCTTGATCCAGGCACAGGCCTCGATGAAGTCGATGCCGTAGGTCGCGTGCTCCTCGATTCCGGTCGCCAGCGCGAAGCAGTTCGGGTCGAAGATGATGTCCTCGGCCGGGAAGCCGACCTGCTCGGTCAGGATCCGGTAGGCGCGCCCGCAGATCTCCTTACGGCGCTCCAGGTTGTCGGCCTGCCCCTGCTCGTCGAAGGCCATCACGACCACGGCGGCACCGTACTTTCGGCACAGCCGGGCCTCGTGGATGAACTTCTCCTCGCCCTCCTTCATGGAAATCGAGTTGACGATCGGCTTGCCCTGCACGTTCTTCAGGCCCGCCTCGATGACCTCCCACTTGGAGGAGTCGATCATCACGGGGACCCGGCTGATGTCCGGCTCCGAGGCGACCAGCTTGGTGAACCGGTCCATCGCGGCGACACCGTCGATCATGCCCTCGTCCATGTTGATGTCGATGACCTGCGCGCCCACTTCGACCTGCTGCAGGGCGACCGACAGCGCGGTGTCGTAGTCCTCGGCCTTGATCAGGTTGCGGAACCGGGCGGAGCCGGTGATGTTGGTGCGCTCACCGATGTTCACGAACAGGGAGTCCTCGGTGATGTTGAGCGGTTCCAGGCCCGACAGGCGGGTGGCCACCGGAATCTCGGGCACCCGGCGCGGCGGCAGGCCCTCGACGACCCTGGCGATCTCGGCGATGTGCGCCGGCGTCGTTCCGCAGCAACCACCGGCGAGGTTGATCAGGCCGGCCTCGGCGAACTCGGCGAGGTAGCCGGCCTGACGCTCCGGGGTCTCGTCGTACTCGGCGAAGGCGTTGGGCAGCCCGGCGTTGGGGTAGCAGGATACGAAGGTGTCCGCGATCCGCGACATCTCGGCGATGTAGGGCCGCATCTCCGGCGCACCCAGGGCGCAGTTGAGGCCGACCGCGAGCGGCTTGGCGTGCCTGATCGAGTTCCAGAATGCTTCGGTGACCTGGCCGGACAACGTCCGCCCGGAGGCATCGGTGATGGTGCCCGAGATTATCACCGGCCAGCGGCGTCCGCGGTCCTCGAACAGCGTCTCGAGGGCGAACACAGCGGCCTTGGCGTTCAGGGTGTCGAAGATGGTCTCGATGATGATGAGGTCGGCACCGCCGTCGACCAGGCCGTTGGCGGCTTCGAGGTAGGCGGTAGCCAGTTGGTCGTAGGTGACGTTGCGGGCTCCGGGGTCGTTGACGTCCGGCGAGATCGACGCGGTGCGCGTCGTCGGACCGAGCGCGCCGGCGACGTAGCGGGGCTGCTCCGGGGTGCTGAACTCGTCGCAAGCCGCCCGCGCCAGGGCGGCGCCGGCGTGGTTCAGCTCGTAGCTCAACTCCGCCATGCCGTAGTCGGAGAGCGAGACCGCGTTCGCGTTGAACGTGTTGGTCTCCAGGATGTCGGCGCCCGCCTCCAGATATTCGCGGTGGATCGCCGCGATGATCTGCGGTTGTGTCAGGTTGAGCAGGTCGTTGTTGCCCTGAAGGTCGCTCGGCCAGTCGGCGAACCGCTCGCCGCGGTAGCCGGCCTCGTCGGGCCGGTCTCGCTGGATCGCCGTGCCCATCGCGCCGTCGATCACCATGATCCGAGCGCGCAGAGTGGCCGTCAGTTCGTCGGTGCAGTCCGGGCGGATGTTCGACTCCCCCATGTTTGGCTCAACGGCGTTCACGTGCACTCCTTCCGTAGCGGAAGGCGTCCTTGCTTCTGCCGAGCGTGGCGGACACGGGGTCCGTTGCAACGCCTCTCGACCTCCGAAAGTCTACGTTGTCACCGGATCGACGTGTGGGACGCCAACCGGTCGGCCCCGACCCGCTCGGCGACCGCGTTGCCCGTGAGTGACAACTCGCGGATCTTGTCGGCAGCGTCGTACACACGAGGCTTAACGAGATTGCAGCCGAACGCATTCCGTCCCGTTCGCGTGGGGCCGTTTCTCGCTGAGGATCTGGGTGCCCATCGCGCCGGCGAGCAACACCGTGTCGTGTGCGCGATCGTCGACATCAGCCACGAAATACAGGGTAAACGCCGGATCGAATCAGCTCGTGTGGCGATGGCGCTCCTACCCGCCGCACAGGG
This sequence comes from Mycolicibacterium sp. ND9-15, assembly GCF_035918395.1. Lineage (NCBI taxonomy): Bacteria > Bacillati > Actinomycetota > Actinomycetes > Mycobacteriales > Mycobacteriaceae > Mycobacterium > Mycobacterium jinjuense. The sequence continues at coordinate 4,736,225 of NZ_CP142362.1, read as the reverse complement.
CTTACGCTGGCGTTGTGATCCCGGACCTGCCCGAACTGAACGACGCGATCGTCGTCGCAGCATTCGAAGGCTGGAACGACGCCGGTGACGCGGCCAGCGACGCGGTGGAGCACCTGGACGCCATCTGGGAGGCCGAGACGATCGTCGAGATCGACGACGAGTCCTACTACGACTACCAGGTGAACCGGCCGGTGATCCGGCAGGTAGACGGGGTCACGCGGGAGTTGGTGTGGCCCTCGATGCGCATTTCGCACTGTCGGCCGCCGGGGGCTGACCGCGACATCGTGTTGATGCACGGCGTCGAGCCCAACATGCGCTGGCGCACGTTCTGCGCGGAGTTGGTGGCGATCGCCGACAAACTCAACGTCCAGACCGTCGTGATCCTCGGCGCCCTGCTGGCCGACACGCCGCACACCCGCCCGGTGCCCGTGTCCGGCGCGGCCTACTCGTCGGACTCCGCCAAGGTGTTCGGGTTGGAAGAGACGCGTTACGAAGGCCCGACCGGCATCGCCGGGGTGTTCCAGGATGCGTGTGTGCAGGCCGGTATCCCGGCGGTCACGTTCTGGGCAGCGGTCCCGCATTACGTTTCGCAGCCGCCGAATCCCAAGGCCACGGTGGCGCTGCTGCGCCGCGTCGAGGACGTACTCGACATCGAGGTGCCCCTGGCCGACCTGCCCACGGCGGCCGAGGAGTGGGAGCAGGCGGTGTCGGAGATGACCGCCGAGGACGAGGAGATCGCCGAGTACGTGCAGTCGCTGGAGGAACGCGGCGACGCCGAGGTCGACATGCACGAAGTGCTCGGCAAGATCGACGGCGACGCGCTCGCCGCGGAGTTCGAGCGCTACTTGCGGCGCCGAGGGCGGTAGCGCCCGGCTTCTGGGCTGACGAACCTGGCGTGTGAAACCTGGGCGGAATCGAGGCCGACTTTCCGCCCAGGTTTCACACACGCGCGTGGGTCCAGCTGCGGCAGCAGTTCGGATACCGACTTGAGCGTCGACGCCGTGGCACTGTCACCCTCGCGAGACGTACACCAGGGTTGTGATACGACGCCAATCGCGACCCTGGTGTAGTTCTCGCGAGCGCAACGACTCGCGGCTCTAGAGCCGAATGCCCAGCAGCGCGTCGACCGCGGTCGCCACCGTGCGACCGGCCTCGGTGTCGTGGCCGCCGTAGCTCAGCGCGTCGGTGGTCCAACCGTCGAGGGCGGCAAGCGCTTTCGGTGTGTCGAGATCGTCGGCCAGATAACGGCGCACCCGGCCCACCACGTCGGTCGCGTCCGGTGCGCCCGGCAGGGCGACCGCGGCGCGCCACCGGCTCAGCCGCTCGACCGCCTCGGCGAGCACGGCGTCACTCCAGTACCGGTCGGCGCGGTAATGACCGGCGAACAGTCCGAGCCGGATCGCCGCGGGGTCGACGCCCTCGGCGCGCAACCGTGAGACCAGCACCAGATTTCCGCGGCTCTTGCTCATCTTGTGGCCGTTCCAACCGATCATGCCCGCGTGTACGTAGTGACGCGCGAATCTCCGCTCACCGGTGACGGATTCGGCGTGGGCGGCCGAGAACTCGTGGTGGGGGAAGATCAGGTCACTGCCGCCGCCCTGGATGTCGAGGTCGGTGCCGATGCGGCTCAGCGCGATCGCGGCGCATTCCACATGCCAGCCGGGCCGGCCCGGCCCGAACGGCGACGGCCAACTCGGCTCCCCCGGCCGTTGCGCCTGCCACAGCAGCGCGTCGAGTACGTCGCCCTTGCCGGGGCGGTCGGGGTCGCCGCCGCGCTCGGCGAACAACTGCCGCATGGTGTCGCGGTCGTAGCCGGACTCGTAGCCGAACTGCGCGGTGGCATCGGCGCGGAAGTAGACGTCGGGGTACTCGGCGTCCTCGACGATGTAGGCGGCCCCGGACGCCAACAGCTTCTCGACGACCTCGATGACCTCGGCGATGGCTTCGGTTGCCGCGACGTAGTCGTGCGGCGGCAACACCCGCAACGCGGCCATGTCCTCACAGAACAGCTCGGTCTCGCGGTCGGCGAGTTCGCGCCAGTCGATGCCGTCGCGCTGCGCACGCTCGAACAGCGGATCGTCGACATCGGTGATGTTCTGCACGTAGTGCACCCGATGGCCGGCGTCCAGCCAGATGCGATGCACGAGGTCGAACGCCAGGTAGGTGGCGGCGTGGCCGAGATGGGTCGCGTCGTACGGGGTGATACCGCAGACGTACATCGTGGCCGTCTCCCCGGCGCCGACCGGGCGGACCTGCCGGTCGGCGCTGTCGTAGAGGCGCAGCTGCGGACCGCGGCCCGGCAGCGCCGGGACGACAGGAGCCGGCCACGAATTCACAACATCGACTCTAGGCATCGAGGGGACCGACAACGCGGGCGCCTGTTTCATTCCCGGAAGTCAATCGCGCCAGTGGCTCCGGTACGCCGACAGGATCCCGTCGAGCAGCGCTTCGCTGAGCTCCGGCCGGCACATCAGCAGGTCGGGCAGGTACGGGTCGCGCCGGTTGTAGAGCAGCTCCGAGCCGTCCAGGCGGGTCGCGTGCAGGCCGGCGGCCTGCACCACCCCGGCCGGGGCCGCCGAATCCCACTCCCACTGACCGCCGGCGTGCAGGTAGGCGTCGACATCGCCGCGCACCACCGCCATCGCCTTGGCGCCCGCCGATCCGATGCGCACCAACTGGATGTCCATCCGGTCGCGCAGCCACCACAGCACCGGCGGCGGCCGGTTGGCACTCGCAGTGATCAGGATGGGGCCGTCGGCGCGCGGTGGCGGCGGGGTCACGGTGTCGGTGCGGTAGACCTCGTTGCGGGCGGGCAGCGCAACGGCCGCGTCGGTGATGCGACCGTACGGGCCGCCGTCGCGTCGCCACAACGCGACGTGCACGGCCCAGTCCGTCCGTCGCGGCATGGAGAACTCGTGGGTGCCGTCGACCGGATCGACGATCCAGACCCGGTCGGCGTGCACACGAGACAGATCGTCGACAGCCTCCTCGGACAGCACCGCGTCGTCGGGCCGCGCGGCGCGGAGCCGATCGAGAATCAGCTTGTTGGCCAGCTTGTCGCCGGTGTCGCCAAGGTCGTAGGGATCGTAGAAGCCGACCTCCTCGCGCACCTTCACCAGCATCTCGCCCGCCTCGGCGGCCACCTCGGCGGCCAGCGCCGCATCTGTCTGGGTCATCGCTCAGAACGCCGGCCACGGTATCGGACGGCGCCGATCGGGCGGCGGCATCACCGGATCATTCAGCAGCGCAACGGTTCTCGCGAGCAACGCGATGATCTCACGCTCGGTGATGTGGCGGCACAACTCATCGGCCAGCCCGTTTCGCAGCTGGTCGCGCAGCGCGCTCACCGACTCGAGCGTCTGGTCGTCGACGGGTTTACCGGCCCAGCCCCACAGCACGGTGCGCAGTTTGTCCTCGACGTGCAGGGTCACCCCGTGGTCCACGCCGTACAGGTGTCCGTCCACCCCGCACAGGATGTGGCCGCCCTTGCGGTCGGCGTTGTTGACCAGCACGTCGAACACCGCCATCCTGCGCAACCGGTCGTCGTCGGCATGCACCAGGGTGACCTCGTCGCCGGCGTAGTCATAGGCCTGCAGGACGGGCAGAAAGCCCGGTGGGATCCGCCCGGCGGGAAGCAGATCCACCAGGTCCGGTCCCGACGGCCGTTCGTCGTCGACGTCATCGCCTGGCTGGTCCACCCACAGCTGTACCATGCCCTCACCCGCCGGGCCACCGCGAATGATGGTGTAGGGCACGACATTCCATCCCAAGGCCGACGACACCAAGTACGCGCTTCGTTCCCGGCCGGCAAGTGTGCCGTGAGGGAAGTCCCACAGCGGCGCCTCGCCCGCGACCGGCTTGTATACGCAATGTACCTGCCGCTCACCGAGGTTCGCCTCGCACAGGAAGGTGGCGTTGCTGGCCGAGCGGATGCGTCCGATGACGGTCAGCTCGCCGCGCAGCAGAACCTCCTCGCGGACGGCATCGGACCCGGCGTCAGATGTCGACGTCATCGTCGGACTCGGCGAAGGCGCCGCGCCGGTACCCGTTGGTGCGCACGCAGATGTGGCCCTCGGGGTCCAGCGGCTCGTCGCACAACGGACAGGGCGGTCGGCCCGCCGAGATAACCCGATTGGAGCGTGTTGCGAATTCACGCGCCGACTCGGGGGTGAGGAAGACGCGCACCGCGTCTGGGCCCTCCTCCGCGTCGTCGAGCACCACCGAGGCGTCGAACTCGGTTTCCGTCACCGCAAGCAGTTCGACAACGACGGTCTGCGCCTCGGAGTCCCAGCCCAGCCCCATCGTGCCGACCCGAAACTCCGCGTCGACCGGCGTGATGAGCGGGCTGAGGTCGTCGACCTCGCCGGTGTCGGGCGGGACCGGGGTGCCGAATCGGCGGTTGATCTCGAGTAGCAGCGCGGCGATCCGCTCGGCGAGCACGGCGACCTGTTGCTTCTCGAGCACCACCGACACCACTCGGTTGTCGTGTACGGCCTGCAGGTAGAACGTGCGGTTGCCGGGTTGGCCGACGGTCCCGGCCACGAAGCGGTCGGGTGTGCGGAAGACGTGGATTGCGCGGGGCATGGCACTCTCCAAAATACCTGTCAGGGCTTGTCAGACGTAATCGCGATCAGCCGGTCGAACCGCCGACGACCGCGTCCTCCGGCGGCACGTCTCCATCTCCTTCCCCATGTCCGGAGTCGGCTTGGCCGTCGGTCCTGGCCGGTTTGGGAAGCAGCCCGGACGTCAGTCGGTCACCGGTGTGGTTGACGTGGATCACGAACGGCCGCATCGACGTGTAGCGGATCACGCTCATCGACGCCGGGTCGGCGGTGATCCGCTGGAAGCTGTCCAGATGGGTGCCCAGCGCATCGGCGACGATCGCCTTGATCACATCGCCGTGGGTGCACGCCACCCACAGCGCATCGCCCTCGTACTCCTGTGCCAGCAGACGGTCGTGCTCGCGCACCGCGGCCACCGCGCGGGCCTGCACCTGAGCCAGACCCTCTCCGTCGGGGAACACGGCCGCGCTGGGTTGCTGCTGCACCACCGTCCACAGCGGCTCCTTCACCAGGTCGGCGATCTTGCGCCCGGTCCAGGCCCCGTAGTCGACCTCGGAGATCCGCTCGTCGACGACCACGCCCAAGCCCAGCGCGGCGGCCAGCGGCTCCACGGTCCGCTCGCACCGCAGTAGCGGCGATCGCACGATCGCACGGATCGGCAGCGTGCCGATTCTGGCCGCCACCGCCTGCGCCTGCTCGCGCCCCGTGTCGTCGAGGTCTACGCCCTCGGACCGGCCGGCAAGCGTGTGAGCGGTGTTGGACGTCGAGCGGCCGTGCCGCAACAGGATCACGGTCATGTCGCGGCCACCACGCCCGTCGCCAACAGGATCAGCACCACAGTTCCCAGCATGACCCGATAACCGACGAACCAGTACATGCTGTGCCTGACCAGGAACCGCAGGAACCACGCCACCGCCGCGAACCCGACGACGAACGCGATCACGGTGGCCACCAGCAATTGGGGACCGCTGGCACTCATTCCCTCCCCGACGGGGTGGAAGGCGTCGGGCAACGAGAACAGCCCCGAGGCGAACACCGCCGGGATGGCGAGAAGGAAGCCGAACCGGGCGGCCACTTCGCGGTTGAGGCCGAGAAACAGCCCCGCGCTGATCGTCGCCCCGGAACGGGACACACCGGGTAGCAGCGCCAGGCACTGCGCCAGGCCGACGACGATGCTGTCCTTCCACGTCAACTGCTCGACGGTGCGGGCTTGGCGGCCGAAGTACTCGGCGGCGGCGATGACGGCGGAGAACGCGATCAACGCGATCGCGATGGCCCACAGATTCCTTGCGCCCGTGCGGATTTCGTCCTTGAACAGCAGTCCGAGAACACCGATCGGGACGGTGCCGACGATCACGTACCACCCCAGCCAGTAGTCGGCGGTACGGTGCGCGGTGACGAATAACCCGTTGAACCAGGCTTTGATGACGCGGCCGATGTCCTTGGCGAAGTAGAGCAACACCGCGAACTCGGTGCCGATCTGGGTGACGGCGGTGAACGACGCACCCGCGTCGTCGGCGAAGAACACGCGTGACGTGATCGCCAGATGCCCCGATGACGAAACGGGCAGGAATTCGGTGAGCCCCTGCACTATCGCGAGGACGACGACCTGCGCCCACGACATCGCCGGCACGTCCGTCACGACGACGACCGTACCGTGAGCGGATGCTAGCGGCCGGTCCGCGCCACCGGCTGGGCCTCGGCCACCAGATCCCGCACCGCCGCGCCCACGCTGCGCCGGTCGGTGAGGTCGATATCGGTCAGCTTGCGGCTGGAGACCGCGACCACATCCTCTTCGAGCGGGACCGGTCCGGCCAGCCGAGGACGGTAGATCTCGACGACCAGCATCTGCCGTTCGACATGGAACGAGAAGCTCCGGCCGTCGCCCACCTGGCCGAACCCGCTGGCGTGCAGCCCGGTGGTCATGTCCTCGATCGCAAAGTCCGCGCCCAGTTCGCGGTCGGTAGCGAGGGTCATGATCGCACCATACCGCCGACCGGCCCAACGATTGCGAGGGCACGGCGGGCGGCCGAAAAGGAACCGCGCGCGGTCTGCCTAGACTGGCGAATCAGTCGATCTACCGTACGCACGACCGAGAGCTACCCCTTGCCGCCGAAAATAAACACCTCGAGCCAGCCTGTTCGCTGGATCGTGACGGTGCTGGCAATCCTCATGGTCGGCGGCTGCTCGTCCGGGCCATCCGATGCCCCACCAACCATCGCGCCCGCGCAGGCGGCCGAATCCCCGCCGGTCGCCGGCCGACCGGACGGCGTGGTGCGGCCGTTGGCCGGCCACGCACAGGCCGCGATCGTCGACGCGGCGAGCGGTTCATTGGCCGTGCTGGCCCCTGGTGTGGCCGGCCAATCGCAGGTCACGGTGTTTTCGGCAGCTGGAGACGAGGCCGCGACAGTGTCGCTGCCGACCGCAGCCACCGCGTTGACCGGCGACGGCGCTGGTCACGCCTACGCGGCGACCCGGGGCGGCTACCACCGGATCGACCTCGCCGCCCGCAACGCCACCAAGGTCGGCGTCGAGGGGCACCCCGACACCGAGTTCACCGCGATCGCCCGCCGCGCGGACGGCCGGCTTGTGCTCGGCAGCGCCGACGGCGCGGTCTACACGCTGGCCCGCGACACGCCGGCCTCCGACACCTCCGTCGCCGCCGAACTGGCGATCTTCGCTCGCGTCGATGCGCTTGTCGCACAAGGTAATACAGCCATTGTACTGGACCGGGGCCAGACGTCGGTGACCGCGGTGTCCGAAAGCGGCGCCGAGCAGACGCAGGCGCTGCGCGCCGGTGAGGGTGCGACGACGATGGTCACCGACAGCGACGGCAGGGTGCTGGTCGCCGACACCCGGGGCGACGGACTGCTGGTTTTCGGTACGGACCCGCTGATCCTGCGTCAGCGCTATCCGGTGCCCGACGCCCCCTATGGTCTGGCGGGGTCGTCGACACTGGCCTGGGTGTCGCAGACAGCGGCGAACGAGGTCGTTGGCTACGATCTGGCCACCGGCATACCCGTCGAGAAAGTGCGATATCGAACCGTGCAGCAACCGAACTGCCTGGCTTATGACGAATCCTCTGGCACGCTGTACGTGGTGTCCGGATCGGAAGCGGGTGTTCAGGTGATCGTCGACGCGGCGAAGGGCTACGCCCGATGAGCACCCTTCACCGCGGTCGGATGCCACCGGGCTGGGAGGACGCCGTCAAGGCCGACGTGTCAGACGATTACGAGTGGATCCCACTGCGGCTTCCGCCGGACGTGACCCGCGTCAGCGCGTCGACCCGGTTGTCGATCGAAGCCGAATACCGTGGGTGGGAGCTCACCCACGTCCGCCTGTACACCGATGGCTCGCGGCGGGTGTTGCTGCGACGCAAGAAGACCGCGTCCGGTCGCGCGGGCGTCCCCGAGCAGCCGGCGCAGTGATTCGATGATGTACCCCACGCTACGGCGTGCGCTGTTTCTCGTTGCGCCCGAACGGATTCACACGTGGGTGTTCGCCGTACTACGGGCCGTCACCTACCTGCCATGGCCGCGGCGCGCGCTGAAACGGTGGTTGGGGCCTCGCGATCCGGTGCTGGCCAGCACGGTGTTCGGGGTTCGGTTCCCCGGGCCGCTCGGCCTGGCGGCGGGCTTCGACAAGAACGGCAGCGGACTGCACACCTGGGGTGCACTCGGCTTCGGCTACGCCGAGGTGGGCACCGTGACGGCACAGGCGCAGCCCGGCAACCCGAAGCCGCGGATGTTCCGGTTGTCTCATGACCACGCACTGTTGAACCGGATGGGCTTCAACAACCACGGCGCGGGCGAACTCGCCATGAAGTTGGCTCGCCACCTGCCCGATGTCCCGATCGGGGTGAACATCGGCAAGACGAAAGCCACCCCAGCCGACGAGGCGGTGCAGGACTACGCGACGTCCGCCCGCCTGCTGGGACCGCTCGCGTCGTTCGTGGTGGTCAACGTCAGCTCCCCGAACACCCCCGGACTGCGCGACCTCCAGGCGGTGCAGTCGCTGCGCCCGATCCTGACCGCGGTGCAGGCGGAGACGTCGACCCCGGTGCTGGTGAAGATCGCACCGGACCTGTCCGACCAGGATGTCGACGAGATCGCCGACCTGGCAGTCGAACTCGGCCTCGCCGGGATCGTCGCCACCAACACGACGGTGTCACGCGACGGACTGACCACCGAAGGCGTCGACGACCTGGGCCCCGGCGGAATCTCCGGACGGCCGGTCGCGCGCCGCTCGGCGGAGGTGCTGCGCAGGCTGTACCGCCGCGTCGGTGACCGCCTGGTGCTCGTCAGTGTCGGCGGCATCGAGACCGCCGAGGACGCCTGGGATCGGATCACCGCCGGCGCCTCACTGCTGCAGGGGTACACGGGGTTCGTGTACGGCGGCGGGTTCTGGCCCAAGCGAATCCACGACGGCATCGCCCACCGCCTGCACGAGGGAGGCTTCGGCTCGTTGGCCGATGCGGTGGGTTCTTCGGCTCAGTAACGCTTGCGCTTGCGGATGAATTCGCCCGCCTCGGCTTCGCGCTGGCGCTTCTCCGCGCGGCGCTCCTTCATCGACCGTTCGGCCTTCTTCGGACTCTTCCCCGGTTTCTTGTCAGCCATTGTCGCTCCTTACGCAGAAGTGGCAATCACCAACGGCGACCATACGTCAAGTCCCGGGAAAAGCCAGTCGTGCAGGTAATCGAAGCGCGCAGAGCAGGTTTCGCTACTTCTGCTCGTAGGTGCCGTGGATCAGCGCCCGCGCGATCGCATGCTGGAACAGATTGAAACCGAGGTAGGCCGGGGTCGCGTCCTCGGGCAGATCCAGCTTCTCGACGTCGACGGCGTGCACGGCGACGATGTAGCGGTGCGCGCCGTGTCCTGGCGGCGGGGCCGCGCCGATGAAGCGCTTGAGTCCTGCATCGTTGCGCAGGGTGAGCGCATCGCCGGGCAGTCCGCTGCCGTCCCCGACGCCGGCGGGCAGTTCGGTCACGGTGGCGGGCAGGTTTGCCACCGCCCAGTGCCAGAAGCCGGATCCGGTCGGGGCGTCGGGGTCGTAGACGGTGACCGCGAAACTGCGGGTCTCCTCCGGGAAGCCCGACCACGCCAGATGCGGCGAGACGTCGCTGCCGCCGGCCCCCATGATGCCGCTGACCTGGTCGTTGCCGAGCGGTTGGCCGTCTTCGATGGTTTCCGACGTCAGCGTGAACGACGGCAACTCGGGGAGGAACTCGTACGGGTTGTAGTCAAACGCCATTGACTTGTCCTTTCCTATCAGCAGTGAAGCAGGAAGTGCTCGAGGACCTGGGTACCGAACTTCAACGCGTCAACGGGTACCCGTTCGTCGACGCCATGGAACAGCGCGGTGAAATCGAGGTCTGGCGGCAATTGCAGTGGCGCAAAGCCAAAGCACCGAATCCCCAACTGAGCGAATGCTTTTGCATCGGTCCCGCCGGAAAGCATGTACGGCACGATGCGGGCGTCGGGATCCACCGACAGAATCGCTCCGTTCATCGCGTCGACCAGGTCCCCGTCGAAGGTGGTCTGGTAGGACGGCAGTTGGGTGACCCACTCTCGGGTTACGTTCGGGCCGATCAGTTCGTCGACCTCGCGTTCGAAGGCGGCCTGGCGGCCCGGCAGGATGCGGCAGTCCACCACGGCTTCGGCCGACGCCGGGATGACGTTGGCCTTGTACCCGGCCTTGAGCATGGTGGGGTTGGCGGTGTCGCGCAGCGTGGCGCCGACGACGCGGGCGATCGGGCCGAGCTTGGCGATCGCGCCCGGTAGATCCGGCGACTCGATGTCGAATGAGTACCCGGTCTCCTCGGTGATCGCCTGCAGGAACTGACCGACGGCCTCGGTCATGACCAGCGGGAACTCGTGACGGCCCAGCTTCGCGACCGCCTCCGCGACCGCGGTCACGGAGTTGCTGTCGTGGATCATCGAACCGTGCCCGGCGTGGCTGCGCGCCGTCAGCTTCATCCAGTTCATCGACTTCTCCGCGGTCTCGACGAGATAGAGGCGTCGCTCACCGCCGTCCTTGCGCGGCACGGTCAAGGAGAAGCCGCCGACCTCCCCGACCGCCTCGGTGACCCCGTCGAACAGGTCCGGGCGGTTCTTGACCAGCCAGTGGGACCCGAACTTCCCGCCGGCCTCCTCATCGGACAGGAACGCGAAGATCAGATCACGCGGGGGGACGATGCCGGCGCGTTTGAAGTGCCGCGCGATCGCGATCATCATGCCGCACATGTCCTTCATGTCGACCGCGCCACGTCCCCACACGTAGCCGTTCTCGACGGCGCCGGAAAACGGGTGCACGCTCCAGTCGGAGGCCTCGGCCGGCACCACGTCGAGGTGGCCGTGCAGCAGCAGCGCCCCGCGCGAGGGGTCGGCGCCCTCCAGTCGGGCGAACACGTTGCCCCGGGTCGGCCCGCCCGCCTCGACGTACTGGGTGGTGTACCCGACCTCTTGGAGTCGATCGGCCACCCACTGGGCGCAGTCGGCCTCGCCCTTGGTGGTGGCCGGGTCGCCCGTGTTGGACGTGTCGAACCGGATGAGCGTGCTGACGAGGTCGACGACCTCCGCCTCGGCATTGACGGGACCAGTCACAGTCACCATTCGTACCATTGACCTGCCCGCTGGGTTTGGGTCCGGCCTCGGTGATCCGATAGCCTTAGCTGCCCACAGCAGGTCCGAGTGGCGGAATGGCAGACGCGCTAGCTTGAGGTGCTAGTGCCCAATTAACGGGCGTGGGGGTTCAAGTCCCCCCTCGGACACAATTTGTTAGCTAGTAATATAGCTAACCCGCTCTGAAGTCGATCAGAGAGGGATTTCCGAATTTGCTGACATCGATTGGGCATCGCGTTGATGTCGCAAATCTGTGGTACGGCGGGAACCGACTTCCGACACGGCTGAGCTGCCGTCTCCACGCGGCTGACTACGAACGCCAGCTGCGCCGATGTCCCACCGGGGACGGCAAACACTCTCCGCCGCAACATCTTCGGATGCGGCTCGGACGAAGGCGACCAGTCCAGGTCGCCGGTGCCACACTCAGTAGTGACATGTACAAATCACGGTTCAGTGAGTGTACAGTTCAGGGTATGGATGTATCCGTGACCGAGTTGCGCGCGCACCTCAGCGATTGGCTCGATCGCGCTCGAGCTGGCGGTGAAGTCGTCATCACCGACCGCGGGATTCCGGTCGCGCGACTCACCGCGCTCGACAGCGCAGGCACCTTGGAGCGTCTCACGGCCGAAGGCGTGATTGGCAAGGCCACCGCGCAGCGGCCCGTCGCTGCGGGCCGGTCCGGGCCCCGACCGCGGCGGCCGGTGTCTGACCGGGTCAGCGACCAGCGGCGCTGACCGGTGCCGCTCGTCTACTTCGACGCCAGCGCCTTCGTCAAACTTCTCACCACGGAGACAGGAAGCTCGCTGGCGTCCGCGCTGTGGGACGGCTGCGACGCCGCATTGTCCAGCCGCCTGGCCTACCCCGAAGTCCGCGCCGCACTCGCCGCAGCAGCCCGCAATCACGACCTGACCCAATCCGAGCTCGCCACTGCCGAGCGTGAGTGGGAAGACTTTTGGGCCGCCACCCGCCCAGTCGAACTCACCGCGACGGTTGAGCAGCACGCCGGCCACCTCGCCCGAGCCCACGCCTTGCGCGGAGCCGACGCTGTCCATCTGGCCAGCGCGTTGGCAGTCGGCGACCCCAACCTGATCGTCGCCGTTTGGGACCGACGCCTGCACACCGGAGCCCAAGCCGCCGGGTGCCGAGTCGCGCCCGCCCAACTCGACCCGTAGTCCGAGCGCCCGACATTGGAGTGAGTCAACCCCAGCACGGATGACGATCAGGTACCGATTCGCCAGGTCTTAACCCGTGTCGTAGATGGCCAAGTCCCCCCTCGGACACCAGGTCAGTACACGTCCCGCACGTAGCGCTTGGTCGCGACCAGTTCGCGCTTGTAGTCGTGTGCCTGCTCGTGCGACATCCTGCCGTGCCGCTCGATGATCGTGGTCAGCGCGGCGTCGACGTCTTTGGCCATGCGGGCGGCGTCGCCGCAGACGTAGAAGTGCGCGCCGTCGTCGAGCCAGCGCCACACCTCGGCGCCCCGGTCGAGCATTCTGTGCTGGACGTACACCTTCGACGATTGATCGCGGGAGAATGCCAGATCCAGCCGGTCGAGCAGGCCGTCGCGGGCCATGTCCTCGAAATCGTCCCGGTAGTAGTAGTTCTGGTCGCGGCGCTCTTCGCCGAAGAACAACCAGTTGCGGCCGCGGTGGCCGAGGGCCCGCCGCTCCTGCAGGAACCCGCGGAACGGTGCGATGCCCGTGCCGGGACCGACCATGATCATCGGGATCGATCCGTCTTCGGGCGGGCGGAAGTGCGGTGATCGCTGCAGAAACACCGGGGCCGACGCGGCGCGGTCGGCGAGGAAGGTCGAGCAGACCCCGCCGCGCCGCCCGCCGTGGGCGCCGCGGTAGCGCACCACCGACACCGTCAACTGCACCTCGTGGGGGCTGACCAGCGGGCTCGACGAGATCGAATAGCTGCGCGGGGTAAGCCGGACCAGCACCTCCCGCCACTCGTCGGGGTCGGCGTGGACGACGAACTCCTGGACGAGGTCGAGCCCGTTGCGGCCGGCCAGCCACTTGTCGAGCTTCGCCTTGTGCGCGTTCAGCACCTTGGCGTCACGGCTGTGCTCGGCGATGAAGCGCACCAGGTCCGGGGTGATCCGGCAGAAGTCGTAGTGCGAGATCAGCGCGTCGCGAAACGACTTCTCGGCGCCGTCCACCTCGACCACGTACTGCCCCGGCATGCCGGTGGCGGCGAGCCAAGAGTCCACCACGACGGGATCGTTGGTGGCGCACACCCCCAGCGAGTCGCCGGCGGCGTAGCTGACGTCGTGCTGCGATACGTCAAAGCCGAACTGCCGCACTTCTTTTCGTGATGCCGGCCCGCTCAGGAGCACGTTCCGCGACAGCGGCACGACGATGGGGCTGGCCCGTGTGAACGGCTGCGCGACCGTAGTGGGCCGCACGACTGTCGAGACACTTCCCGACGGTGGCGAGGTGGTTATCTCGGGATTGAGCAGTGCGGTCACGTCATCTGCCCAACGCCGCATCCGCTCGTCGTCATGGGCTTCGCATTCGGCGCGCTCGAGCAGCCGGACCGCGCCGAGGTCCGCCAGCCTGGCGTCGACCGCCTTGGCGTGACCGCAGAAGTTGTCGTAGGACCGGTCGCCGATACCCAGCACCGCGTACCGCAGCCCCGGTAATGCCGGCGCCTCGGACTGCAGCCGCTGCCAGAAGCCGGCACCGTTGTCGGGTGGCCCGCCGTCGCCGAAGGTGCTGGTGACGACCAGCACGTCGCGCGCCACGGCCAGGTCCGCGGGCGCGAGTTCGTCCATGTTCACGCACTGCGCCCCGCCGAGCCGGTCGGCCAGTCGCGCGGCGAAGTCCTCCGCGGTGCCGGTCTGCGACGCCCACAACACGAGCGGACCATCGTCGAGTTGCGGCGATGCCGTCGGCTCCTCGGACGGGGGGCGGGACTGCCCGGCGAGCAACCCGTTGATCCAGTGCCGCACTTCGCTGCACACGGGCGCGGAATCGGGCAGTACCGGGACCTCCGACTGGGCCTCGGCCAGCCCGCTGAAAAAGCCCGACACGTACAGCGATTCCTGTTCGGTGAGCGCCGGCGAGGCGACGGGCCGCAGGTTGACCGCGCAGACCTTGAACTCGGGCTGCAGTGAGTCGGGGTCGACGGCGTCGTTGGTGAGCGCATTGACGGCCAGGCCGGCGCCGTGGTCGTCATTCCAGTGGAACGGTGCGAAACAACAGCCCGGACGCACCCGGTCGGTGACGGTGGCCGGCAGCACCGCGCGGCCGCGCCGCGACGTGAGCTCGACGGGCTGCCCGCTCTCGATGCCGAGGGTGCGGGCATCGTCGGGGTGAATTTCGACGAACGGCCCGCCGTCGAGCTTGTTGAGGGCATCGACCCGCCCCGTTTTGGTCATGGTGTGCCACTGATGTTGCAGCCGACCGGTGTTGAGCACCAAGGGGTAGTCGTCATCGGGCAGTTCCCGCGCGTCCATGTGCGGTCGGGCATGGAAGATCGCACGCCGCGACGGGGTCGGGAAGGCCAGTCGGGGGGCGTGCCCGCGTTCGTCGACGAAGTACTCCTGGCTGACACCGTCGTTGAGGTAGCGGATGGGGTGGCGGTCCGCCTCGTCGTTCGGCGGGCATGGCCACTGCACCGGAGTCTGCCGCAACCGCGCATAGCTGGCGCCGCGCAGGTCGTACCCGGTCGTGGGGTTCCAGAACCGCCGGATCTCGTCGAAGATCTGCTCGCTGGAGGTGTAGGAGAAGTGCTCCGCGAATCCCATGTGGGCGGCCACCTGGCAGATCAACTGCCAGTCCGGCCGGGCCTGTCCCGCCGCGGGAATGCACTGCTGCAGCAGGGTCAGGTTGCGTTCGGAGTTGACCATTACCGCGTCTGACTCACCCCACATCGCGGCGGGCAGCACGATGTCGGCGTAGGTGTTGGTGGCCGTGGCGCGGTAGGCGTCCTGGGTGACGACGAGTTCAGCGGCCTGCAAGCCGTCGATGACCGTCGACCGGTTGGCGACGGTCGCAACCGGATTGGTGCAGATGATCCAGCACGCCTTGATCTTGCCGTCGGCAAGCTGACGAAACATCTCAATGGTGCCGGGGCCGACGTCGGTACGGATCGTGCCGGGCGGCAGGTTCCACTGCTCCTCGACGAACGCGCGGTCCTCTGCCGAGGTCACCGAACGCTGGCCGGGCAATCCCGGTCCCATGTAGCCCATTTCGCGTCCGCCCATCGCATTGGGCTGTCCGGTCAGCGACATCGGTCCGCTGCCGGGCCGACAGATCGCCCCGGTCGCCAGGTGCAGGTTGCAGATCGCGTTGGTGTTCCACGTCCCGTGGGTGCTCTGGTTGAGCCCCATCGTCCAGCAGCTCAGCCAGTCCCCCGCCGCGGCGATCATCCGTGCGGCGGTGCGGATGTCGGCCTCCGCGAGTCCGGTGATGCGGGCGACCCGGTCGGGGGTGTAATCGGCGAGGAACGCCGGCATCGCCGCCCAGCCGTCGGTGTGCTCGTCGATGAAATCACGGTCGATGTCCCCGCTTTCGACGAGCAGATGCAGAAGGCCGTTGAGCAGCGCGAGGTCGGTGCCCGGTTTGATCTGCAGGAAGAGGTCGGCGCGTTCGGCTGTGGCGGTACGGCGCGGGTCGACGACGATCAGCTCGGCGCCCGCCTTGAGCCGATCGACCATCCGCAGGTACAGAATCGGGTGGCAGTCGGCCATGTTGGAACCGATGACGAAAAACAGGTTCGTGCAGTCGAAGTCGGCATAGGACCCCGGTGGTCCATCGGCGCCCAGTGATTGCTTGAAGCCGGTGCCGGCGCTGGCCATGCATAGTCGCGAGTTGGACTCGATGTGCACCGTGCGCAGAAACCCCTTGGCCAGCTTGGTCGCAAGATACTGGGCTTCCAAGGACATCTGGCCCGACACGTACAGCGCGACCGCATCTGGGCCGTGCTCGTCGACGATCGCCCGGAGCCGCCGCCCCGCCTCGGCGACCGCGTCGTCGACGGGCGTCGGGACCGGTTCCTCGTTCCGGCTGGGCCGCAGCAGTGCCGATGCCAGCCGGCCGCCGTCGGCGCGCATCAACTCCGCGTGGGTGGCGCCCTTGGTGCAGAGCCTGCCGAAGTTGGCCGGGTGCAGCTTGTCTCCGGCGACCCGCGCGATGACCGGCCTGCCGGTATCGCGGTCGGTGGCGGTGTGCACCTCGATACCGCAGCCCACGCCGCAGTACGAGCACGCCGTCCTGGTCACCATGGGCGTCAGGCCGGCACCCGTGCGGCGGCGCGATCGATCTGTTCGCCCGCACCGGCCCGCGAGGTCTGCATACGCAGGAACACGAACCAGGTGACGACCGCGCAGATCACGTAGAAGCCGAGGAACACCCAGAATGCGTTGGTCGCGGATTTGGTGTCGCTGACGTAGGACGCGCGCAGGACGACATTGATGAACACACCGCCGAGCGCGCCGACCGCACCGGCGAAGCCGATCAGCGCACCGGACATGCTGCGGGACCAGGCGGCCTTCTCTTCGCGGCTCCATTCGTCACGACCTTGGGCCTTGGCTTCGAAGATGGACGGGATCATCTTGTACGTCGAACCGTTCCCGAGGCCCGACAGGATGAACAGCAGGATGAAGCCGGTGACGTAGGCGGTAAGCTGCGCGCCGGTGGCCGCGCCTGCCATACCGTCGTCGAGGACACCCGCCGTCACCAGTATTCCGGCGGCGAAAATCATCGCGATGAACGTGTAGAGGGTGACCCTGCCGCCACCGACCTTGTCGGACAGCTTGCCGCCGAAGGGCCTTGCGATCGAGCCGAGCAACGGACCGATGAACGCGATCTGCGCGGCGTGCAGCGACGCCTGGGCCGTGCTGTCACCGCCGGCGAGAAAGTTGATCTGCAGTACCTGCCCGAACGCGAACGAGAAGCCGATGAAGGAGCCGAATGTGCCGATGTAGAGGAAGCTCATCACCCAGGAGTGCTTGAACCGCAACGCTTCTGCCATCGCACCGAGGTCCGACCGCTGGTTGCCGAGGTTGTCCATGAACAGCGCGGCACCCAGTGCGGCCAACGCGATCAGCACAAGGTAGATGGCGCAGACGATTTCGGGTGCGGTGTTGCTCAGGGCGGCGATCACCAGCAGGCCGACCAGCTGGATCACCGGTACGCCGATGTTGCCACCGCCGGCATTGAGGCCGAGCGCCCAGCCCTTGAGCCGCTGCGGGTAGAACGCGTTGATGTTTGTCATCGACGAGGCGAAGTTGCCGCCGCCGACACCCGCGACTGCCGCCACGATCATGAACGTGGTGTAGGAGGTGCCCGGGTTGTTCATCACCCACAGCGTCAGCACCGTCGGGATCAGCAGCAGTAGAGCGCTGACGATGGTCCAGTTGCGCCCGCCGAAGCGCGCCGGGGCGATGGTGTACGGGATGCGCATGAAGGCGCCGACCAGGGTGGGCATCGCGACCAGATAGAACTTGCCCGCAGCATCGATGCCGTAGACGTCCTGCGGCATGAACAGCACCATCACCGACCAGATCGACCACACCGAGAAGCCGACGTGCTCGGCGAAGATCGAGAAGATCAGGTTGCGCTTCGCGATGGCTTTACCGCCGGATTCCCACGCCTCGACGTCCTCGGCATCCCAGTTCTCGATGGTGCGGCTACGGCCCAGAGTCTTCACAGGCATCACGATCGCGGGTGGCCATTCCGCAGCGGTTGCAGGTCCGTGACCGAAAGGTCAACACCCGCTCACATGGCTTGCGCTGGGCCGTCCGGTCGCCGGAAACGTTTCCGAAACAATTGTGGCGTGGGTTACGTCTGCTGCCCCGCGATCAGAAGGGCGGGGGGTCCGCGGCATAGCGCGCGGCGTTGATGGCGCGTTCCCGTTCGATGCGGTACGCGCGATCTTGAGCGCGGGTGCGTTTTCGCTTCGGCATTGACGCACCCCGCCATTCACCCGGCGGTGGGCCGGCACTCAGGGTGAGGGCGCCGGTGGACGCCGCGAGTTGGGGGAACAACTGTGCGCTCAGCGGTTCGGTGACGTGGACACGGCCGCTGGGCGATGTGAAAACGATTGTGCCATCGGGTAACTGCTCTTCGCGCCAGCCATGGGGTCCGCAGTGGAAAGTCTTCATCAGGTGGTGAAAGCGGCAGTAACAGGCGTTGTTCGACGGATGCGTCGGCCCCGCCGGGTACGGCACCGTGTGGTCGATATCCGCTTTCCAGGCCGGCTTATCGCATCCGGGCCATCTGCACGTCAGATCGCGGCAGCGGACGAAGTCTGCCAACGCCGCCGACGGCCGATACTGGGGTTCGGCAAGCAAGTTCTTCGGGATGCTCAGGGGTTTGAGCTTGGCGGTCTCGGCCATCTCGCGCACCAGCGGTGCCGGTACCGGGCCGAGCCCTGCCACGTATCCCGGCGTGCTCTTCTCACCGCTCACCGTTGCTTCGTCGGCAAGCACGTGGATCACGACATCCGGTGTCGCAGCGGAGCGCTCTGCTGCGGTGCACCGTTGCGCTTCGCACTTGCATGCCATCCTGGATTCTCCGGCAACGAGCGCCATCAGGGCATCCGCACGGCGCTGCCGCGTGGTTCGTGGGTCGTCTCGGCAGACGGTGGCCGCAAGCTGGTTGAGCTTTTCGTCCAGCACGGTGCCGTCGGTCGCTCGGATGCTGCCCCAGATATCCGCCATCCCGTGTCGAGTGGGGGTGATCCCGATATGACGGTCATCGTCGCGCTCCTTGGCAACGCGCAGCGCGTCGGGATCGACATCGAGCACCATCCAGTCGACCAACTGGGCAATCTTGGCGTCAGACAATTTGTTCCACGATGGCGCTTTGTGTGCCACCATTTCGTCAATCGCGGCCATCACCTCGTCGTCGACGATCAACCCGACTCGATAGTCGATGGTCCTGATCACCCGAAAATCGACCTGTCCCGCGAGGAAGACTTCGCCCAGCCGAGGCATCCGCTCGATTAGCGTTTTGCCATAACCAATTAGCGAGGACGCGCGTCCTCGGCTCGTTCCGAGTTCGGCCGCGACTTCGGAGGCTATGACATCCCAGTCGTCGACGCACCAGCTTTCGTGGGTGTTGCCCATTGCGGCGAAGCGCCGCAACCCGAACCGGCCCGCAGCGAAGAACTTGCGGGCGACGGCGACACGTTCGGCTTGCTGCGCATCCCGCATCGCGTCGAGCAACTCCACGTCGCTGGCTGATTCGAACATGCTTTCGACCCTAGCGGACCGGGGTGACAAGACCAGTTCGTCAGCCGGCCGTCTCCCAGAATCGCGCGAGCACCTCGGCTGCCCACTGCGGATTCTGCACCATCCACCAGTGCCCCAGTCCCGCGAGCACTTCAGTGCGCGCTCCGGCGCGTTGCGCCGCCCGCCGGCGCATGTCCTCCGAACCGACGTAGGGATCCTCTGTGGCCAGAATGGACAGCCCCGGACGGGACGCCGCCGTCGGTAGGCCGCGTCCCGCTTCGGCGAGGACGGGCTGTGCAGCCGACCGGTACAGCTCGAGGACCGCTCGGCCCATGTCGGGTCCCTGCGCCTCGGCGAGCGATTTGCCGATTTCAGGAGGCAGGCCCAAGTCCGACATCTGGGCCGTCCGGTCTTCAACCGTGCCGCCCATCATCGTCTCGACCAGTTCTTCACCGGCTCCCGGCGTCTGCCACACTTGCGCGAGATCGTGCCAGATGTAGTCGGTGTCGAAGAGCCCGACGACGTCGCTGGCCCAGGTGCGGAGGAGGTCGGGCCGGTGCATCGCCACATTGACGACGTGACCGCCGCCCCAGTCGTGGCCGACCAGATCGACGGGTCCGTCGAAGCGCTCCAACTCGCGCTCGAGCCAGTCGCGATAGTCGAGGTAGGTCGCCGCGAAGCCGTCCGGTAGTGGAGCGCCGAATCCCGGCGGAGACAGTCGCACCACGTCATCGCGTCCCAGCGCGTCTACCAACGGGCCCCAGATCGCGTCGGTCTCCGGATTTCCGTGCACCAGAACGACTGTCATACGACGATATTAGGTATGCCGAGCGGCCTCCTGGGCCAGCTGTACCCGCGATGTCAGTCCCAACTTGGTGTAAACGTGTGTCAGATGCGTCTGCACGGTGCGATGCGATACGAACAGCTTCGCACCGATGTCTTTATTCCCCAGACCGTCGGCGACCAACCGGATGACGTCGAGCTCGGTCGGCGTCAACGAGGCCCAGCCGCTGGACGGCCGTTTACGCTCACCGCGGCCGCGCTTCGCGTAAGCAATCGCCTCGTCGGTGGACAGCGCGGCACCTTCGTCCGACAAGGCCTCGAAGTCGTTCTGGCCCAGAGCCTCGCCGAGAAGCGCGACCGACATCGCGTACGTTTCATCGTGCACTTGAAGCCTGACCAACCCCATCCGTTTCCGCATGGCATCGGCCGCGCCGAAGAACCGCGCCGCGTTACGGTGATCACCGGCCCTGCAGGCAAGCTCGCCAAGCACCTCGAAGGCGTCGGGCGCGATTTGATACGCCTCATGATCCGCCACACAGTCGAGCACCAGGTGAAGATCCTCGTCCGCCTGCGAGACATCGCCCTGCGCCATCGCAACGCGAGCACGAGTCACCAATGCCCTTGCGAGATGCCACCCCTTCATGACAGTTACGTCCGCGTCCGCCCACCTTCTCGCAGCCCTTAGATCGCCTCGGGCGAGTTCTAGCTCTGCCATTGGAATGACGTTCGTTATCGCCGTCTCGGGCTGAGCACTGATGCGCCGCCACGCGCATTCGCATGCTTCGGCGGCCGCCGTCAGGTCGCCCGCCGCAAGGGCCGCGAAAGCCAGGGGCGCGTACGCCCACGGTTCAAGAAACTGGCCCAGCGCCGACGCGGCTTCAATGGCCGCCTCGGCATGCCTTCGACCCGTTGCGGGATCACCGGTCCAGACATACGCGTGTGCGAGGCCGATGCGCGCAAGTAATGCGTGCATGACGTCTCCAGACAACTCGGACTCAGCGAGCAGTTCCCGCAATCGCGTTATACCGTCGTCTAGGTCACCGTGCTGGAAAGACGCCATCGCGGGACCCCAGTACCGGCACATTCGCGAGATGAATGTGTCTCCGACGGCCTCGGCCAGCGAGTGGCCTTCCTCGCCGGCGGCACGAGCCGAAATCGGATCACCCGCAAGTATTGAGATGTTGGCCTTCCAGCCGAGGATCTGGCAGAGCCGCCACCGATCGTCTAACCTCCGTGCCAAGCCCAGGGCTTCGTCGATGTACGGATAAGCCGCCTCGGCGTCGAACGCGGCTGCTCCCACACACGAGACCAGTACGCGGAGCAGCAGAGCCGGGTCGTCGAGATCCCTTGCCATGGTGAGGGCTTGGTCCAGTCGGCCGACGCCGGGGATATTGACGGTCCACGCGTCGAGCACCGTCTTGTCGGCCACTGCGCTGAGGTGGACCGCAACATCGGATATCTCATCGGACCGGATCTGATCGGTGAGCGCGTCGTTGAACCAGGACAATCCCTCTTGCACGCGACCGCGCATAAGCCACAGCGGTTGCAGGGAACATGCGAGCCGCAACGCGGCATCGAAGTCGTTTCGCTCCCGACTCCAGACGAACGCCGCACGGAGGTTGTCGATTTCAGCCTCTGCCTGCTCGATGAGACGTTGGTATTCGCCGCCTACCGGTGCACCGAGTCGAGCGGTCATCGAGGTGTAGTGGTCCCGGTGTCGAGTGCGGACGGCGTCGGCTTCCCCGGACTCGCTGAGCTTGTCCATCGCGTACTGGCGGACCGTCTCAAGCAGCCGGTATCTCGCTCTGCCACTGGTGCTTTCGGCCGACAACAGAGACTTGTCGACCAGGAGCGTGAGTATATCCAGCACCTGGAAGTGGGCCACGTCTCCGCCTGAAGCCACCGCCTGGGCGGCATCGAGGTCGAAGTCGCCGGCGAACGCTGCCAGTCGCCGGAAGACGACACGTTCGGGTTCGGTCAACATCTCGTGTGACCAGTCCACGGACGCTTTCAGGGTCTGCTGGCGTCGCACTGCTTTCCGCGAACCACCGGTCAACAACCGGAACCTGTCATGGAGGCCGTCGAGGATGTCCTGCACTGACAATGCGCGTACCCGAGCGGCTGCCAACTCGATCGCCAGCGGCATGCCGTCCAGCCGCCTGCAGATCTCGCTAACGACCGCCAACTCATCGTCCCCGAGGCTGAAATCTGACTGAGCGTGACGGGCACGGTCGACGAACAGCTCGATCGCTTCGTCCTCGATTGACAGGGACGCCACTCGCCATGTGAGTTCGCCCGCGACGCCGATTGGCTCGCGGCTGGTGGCCAGCAGGGTCAGGGCTGGACACCGCTCCAGCAGGGTGATGATCAGCTCCGCGCTCACGTCGAGTAGGTGTTCGCAGTTGTCCAGCACCGCGAGTCCCGGGCGCTCGCCGACGAACGTGACGATGCTCTCCATCGTCGAGCGACCCGGCTGGTCCGGCACCCCCAATGCGCGAATCACCGCTACGGGGACCAGATCTGAGTCGCTGAGCGGCGCCAAATCCACATACCAGACAGATCCCAGATCTGTGCCGCCAGCAATCTGCAGCGCCAGGCGCGTCTTGCCCACCCCGCCTGCACCGGTCAATGTCACCAGTCGGTTGCCGGCCAGCATGTCACGGATCTCGTCCATCTGCTTCTCGCGCCCGATGAATCGCGTCAGTTGCGCCGGGAGACTATGCCGTGCGGCTGCCTTGGCTGCGCGCAGCGGGGGAAACTCGTTGCAAAGGTCGGGATGGCACAGCTGCACGACGCGTTCAGGGCGCGGCAGGTCACGCAACGGATGCGAACCCAGGTCAACCAGCCAGGCATCGCCGGGCAGATAGTCCACGACCATGGACTCGGTCGCCCCCGACACCACCGTCTGCCCGCCGTGCGCCAGATCGCGCAGCCGCGCCGTGCGGTTGATCGTCGGGCCGACGTAGTTGCCCTCGTCGCGCAACTGGACCTCCCCGGTATGCACGCCGATGCGCAGCTGAATCGGGGCCAACGCCGCGCGCTGCAACGCCAGCGCGCACGCCACCGCATCGCTGGCCCGCGCGAAGGCCAACACGAAGCTGTCGCCTTCGCCCTGCTCCACCGGACGCACCCCGCTATGGGCGACGACAAGCTCGGCCAACGTCGCATCGAGCCGCCCGATCGCCGCGCGCATCTCGCCTGGCTGCGACTCCCACAACCGCGTCGACCCCTCGACGTCGGCCAAGAGCAGCGTCACCGTTCCCGTGGGCAGTCCATTCACGCCAAGCTCGCTTTGCTCAAGTGCGCCCATGTTAGCCAGCATGCGACCAGCGCGTACGGCAAAACATCAGCGCAAGCGCGTATATTCGGCCGCCTGTGCTGGACGACTACGACCTTCGATCGGTGATGTGACCTTCACAACCGGCGGAGTCGCCGATGTTCACGGCCGGCGCCCCAACAGCCGATCGCGATAAGACCGACCGTCCGGGTCGAAGATCATCCGGTATGCCGGTTCGGCCCAGAGCCGTGTCAGCGGATCGACTCGTTCGCTCTCGTGCGGCCGCAACCGTCCAGGCGGCCGCGGCCCTCGCCGCCCGGACTGATGCCATGCCTCCAAATCTTCTGCGCAGTCGACGATTTCGCCGACGGCGATAACGGGATCGGCCAGTCCCTGATCCTCGCTGCCGTCCTCGGCCCGGTCCAGGTGCTCGCGCAGGAGCCGCAACCGGAGGTCACGCGCGAACACGCCCTCGGAGTCGAGCACCGCGCACGACAGTTCGCTGTCGTGCGTCCAGGACCGCCGGTTGAAGTTGTCGCTGCCGACGCAGGCCCAGGTGTCGTCGATGACGCACACCTTCGAGTGCACGTAAACAGGTGTGCCGTCGTGGTTCTCGACATCGAACACGTGCACCCGATCCGGCGCGGCGCGGCGGCACGCGTCGAGCGCGAGCTGGCGTCCGACCAGCGTCGGTGGCCGGCCCAGCCCACCTTCGAGGTCGAAATAGCGGGGCACGACCGCCACCACGTGAAGATCTGCGTTCTCGGTCAGCGCGCCGACCAACAGGTTCGCGACCTCTTCCGACCACAGGTACTGGTCTTCGATGTAGATCAGGCTTCGTGCGCGCCGGATCGCCTTGCTGTAGCCGCGAGCGATGGTGCGCTCACCCTCCTTGGCGAACTCGTATTGAATCAAGGCGTCGCCGTAGGTTCGCAGCACCTGCACCGCATGCGATCCGCACGGCGGCGGATCGGGAGGCCGCTCGGGTAACGGAGGCCGCCGCGTCTCTGCCCCGCCGAACCTGTCGCGCAGCCACGCCAGCGGGTTGAACAGGTCCAGCGGCGCCCGGGCCGTCCAACGCTCCCGGAATGTGACGTCCAGCGCGCCGATGACCGGGCCGCGCACCTGCAGTTGCACGTCATGCCACGGCGGTCGCTCCCCGTACCGACTCGACATCTGCACCGCCTGCGGGTCGCCCCGATGCGAGGCGTCGTCTCGACGCGAGTGGCACAGATCGATGCCGCCGATGAACGCCACGTCGCGGTGCGGTTCGTCGGGATGACGGAGCAGAACGAGTCGCTGATGATGTGATCCGCCGACCAGCACCCGCTGGTCGAGCAACACTTCCCCGCCGGCGCGCTCGATCGTCTCGGCGAGGTGGCGGTTCTGCTCTTCGTTGAACTGCAAGCGGTTTGGATACGACCGCCACATCAATCCCTTGACGAGCACCCCGCGCTCGGCCGCCGCCCGGAACAGTTCGGCGACGGTCGGTCCGTCCTCGCGCAGCCTCTGATCGGCGTCGCCTCGCCAGTCGGCGAAGAACAGATGATCACCGGCGCCCAGCGCCTCCACCTCGGCGACGAGCCGATCGAAGTAGGCGGCCCCGTGAATCAGGGCCTCGGCCTGGTTGCCCTCACTCCACGCCGGCATTTCCCAATCCGGGTTGCCGCGTTCACCGGAGGTGAGGAACCATTCCGCCAGCACAGACACCCCGTGGGGTGCCCGTTCGCCGGTCAGACTACGCGCGAAACAACGGGGCCGTGGCGCGCTCGCTGACGCACGCGTTCGTGACCTGCGCAGCCCGTCAGGCGTGGCCGAGTTCGTGAGCAAGCGCGCCGTCGAGAAAAGGATGACGGAAGCGGTGGCCAAGCGACTGCAATTTCGCGGGCATCACCCGTTGGCTGGCCTCGGCAAGTTCGCGGGCGCCCTGCTGCCCCAGCAGTAGTCGCGGCCCGAAGGATGGCACCGGCACGATGGCAGGTCGCCTCAGTACCCGCGCCAAGGTTCTGGTGTAGTCGGCGTTGCGCACCGGATGTGGTGCCACCGCGTTGACGGGACCGGCCAACCGGTCGTCGTAGAGCGCGCGGTGGTAGACGTCGAGCAGATCATCGAGCGCGATCCACGCCAGCCACTGCCTGCCGCTGCCCAGTCGGCCACCCAGTCCGGCGACGAACAACGGCCGCATCAGCCGCAGGGTGCCGCCGCGCGCGGACTGCACGATCCCCGTCCGGACGGTCACCACCCGCACTCCCGACTCGGCGGCCGGCGAGGTCGCCGCCTCCCACTCCCCGCCGACGTCGGCGAGAAAACCGTCACCGGACGCGCTCTCCTCGGTCAACACCGCGTCGCCGCGGTCGAAGCCGTAGATGCCGACCGCCGAGGCGCTGACGAACACCCGCGGTCCGTCCGAGGCGTCCGCGGCGGCCTGGGCGAGCCGACGGGTCGGCTCGACGCGGCTGGCGCGGACCGCGTCCTTGTGCGCCTCGGTAAAACGCCCGGCAATCGACTCGCCGGCCAGGTGCACGACCGCGTCGACACCGGCCAGCAGGTCGGCATCCGGTCGGTCGGGATTCCATTGCCGTTCACCCGAACCGGTCGCCGCCCGCCGCACCAGCCGGATCACCCGATGCCCGCCGGTACTCAGAAACGCCGTCAACGCCGATCCGACCAGGCCCGAAGCGCCGGTGACCGCGATGGTGAGCGGTCGCAGGCCGGCGTCGGCGGCGTCTCGGTGCGCGGCCAGGTCGTCGGCCAGTTGACGATGGCGGTAGACGAACATCGGACGCAGCGCCGCCGCGGGCACCGGGGTTTCGACGCGGTCGTAGACCCGGGTGCCGCCCGGCGCCTCGCCGAACCCGTGGACATGGGTCCACCGGCCGACCACCCGCGGCGGCCAGGAGGCCGGACCCTGTGACGACAGCACGTCGACGAAGCGGCGCGGCGGGTCATAGCGCGCCGGATCGTGTCGGGCGACCCAGCGCAGGCCACCGGGCAGACCGAGCACCGCCCGCCCGTCGGCCAGCGACTCGGCCTCCGCGACGATCTGCATCGGTTGCCATGGCGGGACCAACCGCCGCATCGCCCCAGGCCGGGTGTGCCACGCGAACACCTCGTCGAGCGGGTGCTCGATGACGCTCTCGTATTCGATGCCCATATGTAGATATTCGCTGCCGTGGTGCCGACGGATTGCGCCCGGGTGGAAACGCACGGTCGTAGGCTGACAAGGTCCCGACGTCGAATCGAACTGTCCATGAGCGGATGGCGCGGGCTCGGCCGCCGAAATGCCAGGCGCGTGTATCAGGACCGCCGCGACGCCGGCGAGGTCCTGGCGAACGAGTTGACGTCCTTTTCCGGCCAGGCTCTGGTGGTCTTGGGTCTGGCGCGCGGCGGTGTGCCGGTCGCCCGGCGGGTCGCGCATGCACTGCATGCCCCGCTCGACGTGTTCCTGGTTCGCAAGCTCGGTGTGCCGCAGTGGGAGGAACTGGCCATGGGCGCGCTGGCCAGCGGCGGCGGCGTGGTGATCAACGACAACCTGGTGCGCAGCCTCGGCATCCGTGACTGCGCGATACAAGCCGCGATCGCGCGCGAGACCGACGAGTTGAACCGTCGTGAGCGGGCATACCGCGCTGGGCGCCCAGCCCCCGACCTCGCGGACAAGACCGTGATCCTGGTCGACGACGGGATCGCCACCGGCGCCAGCATGCTCGCCGCGGTGCGCGCCGTACGAGCCGATAATCCGGCGCGGGTAGTCGTCGCGGTCCCGGTCGGGCCTGCCTCGGCATGCCGCGATCTAGCCCAGGAAGCCGACGACGTGGTGTGCGCGGCCATGCCGCCGGGCTTCGAAGCCGTCGGACAGGTGTACGCCGACTTCCATCAGGTCACCGACGACGAAGTACGCGAACTGCTCGCAGGGCAATGACACGGGGCGCCAACGGTTTAGCGGCGATCCTCGCCGGAGTCCGCTTGTTCGACGACCGTCGTCTCCTCCTCCACGTCGGTGTCGCCCGCGTATTCGGGTTCCTCTGTGAGGGCCTCGTCCTCGGGATAGTCCTCGTAGTACTCCGGTTCCGCCTCGGCCTGCCCGTCTTGGGGAGCGCCGGCCTTGCGGGCCGAACGTTCCCGCACCGCGTCGACGATCAGAAGGATGACGCCGATCAGACTGGCGGCGATACAGATCCAGGCGATCAGCTCATTGCTGGTGACCACCGCCGTCACCAATGCGGCGAGGCCGATGACGGCGAGGACGAGCGCAACGATCAGCATTGATCAACCCTAGGTCAAGGTGAGGTCAGTTGTTTCCCCGGTTGAACTGATTGAACCCACCCCCGTCGTTTCCGGCGCTGGAGTCCACCGGCGCGGCCGAACCGCGCTGCCCCAACTCCTCGAGCTGAGACTCCAGGTAGGTCTTGAGCCGGGTGCGGTATTCGCGTTCGAAGGTGCGCAGCTGTTCGAGGCGGCCCTCCAACACCGTGCGCTGCTGGTTGATCGTGCCCATGATCTCGGAGTGCTTGCGCTCCGCATCGGCCTGCAGCGCGTCGGCCTTCTCCTGCGCCTGGCGCAGCTGCGCCTCGGACCGGGTCTGAGCGTCGGCCAGCATCGCGTCGGCGCGCTGGCGGGCATCGGTGACCGTAGCCTCGGCCGTCTGGCGCGCCTCGCTCACCATCGCGTCGGCCTGTGCGCGCGCGTCGGCCAGCAGCTTCTCCGACTCGGCTTTGGCGGTGCCGGTGAGCCGGTCCGCGGTGTCCTGGGCCAGGCTCAACACCTTGGCCGCCCGCAGCGCCTGGTCCTCGCTGGCCTGCGCGGACGGGGCCTCATAAGCGGGCTGCTGCTGGGCCGGCACCGGCTCCGGGGCCGGCTGCTCGTAGAGGGGGACGGCCTGCGTCGACTGACCGGCGCCACCGGACCCGCTGGAGCCCAACTCCTGCTCGAGTTCGGCGACACGCTGGCGCAGGTCGGTGTTCTCCTCGATGAGACGCGTCAGCTCGGTCTCCACCAGATCGAGGAACGCATCAACCTCGTCCTCGTTGTAGCCGCGCTTGCCGATGGGTGGCTTGCTGAACGCAACGTTGTGAACGTCGGCGGGTGTGAGCGGCATTGTCGCCCCCTTGAAGTCTGGACAGTCAACCGGTCTCAAAGTGTAGAGCCTGGGTGGAACGTAACTGGCGTCCATCCTGTCACACCAGCCGCGGCCGTTGCAGAAGAGGAAGAAATTAAGAACGAATTTCAAACATCTCCGGGCACGCGGGGGCGATTTCGCCGCTCAATTTCTCCCGGCAAAGCCCGGTTCGCATCTGGGCGCGAGCGCGGATTGCGCGCTTCGGGGACCGGTCTCAGGCCGCGGCGCCGAACGCGAGTTGCATGCCGATGAAGGCGACCAGCAGCAGCACCATGATCGACAGGTCGAACCGCACCGCGCCTATCGTGAGCTGGGGAATGAGGCGCCGAAGCAGTTTCACCGGCGGGTCGGTCACCGTCATGATGATCTCCAGGATCACGACGGTGAGGCCCTTGGGATGCCAGTCTCGGGAAAACGACCGGATGAACTCCACCACGACCCGCGCGATCAGCAGCAGCCAGAACACGAACAGGGCGAAGCCCAGGATTTCGAAGAAGAGCGACAACGCCGGCGGTCCTCACTACGGGCACGGTTGTGACATTCGATATAGACGCTCGAGGCCGCTCAAGCCCGAACGCGACGCCAGCCTACCCGTCCGCGCCGAGACCTATTGATATGAGTAGAAGCCGGCCTCGGCGATGCGGCGCCGCTCCTCGGCGGTGACGTCGACGTCCGCGGGCGACAGCAGGAACACCTTGGTGGCGACCTTGTCGAACGAACCCCGCAGCGCGAAGGCCAGCCCGGCGGCGAAGTCGACGAGGCGCTTGGCATCGGCGTTGTCCATCGACACCAGGTCCATGATCACCGGGGTGCCGTCACGGAAGCGCTCGCCGATCGTGCGGGCCTCGCTGTAATCCTTCGGCCGTAACGTGGTGATCTTCGACAACGGGCTGCCCGCCTCGAAAAGCTCTGCCATCCTGCGAGGGTCCATCGCCAGCGCGCCCCGGGTGGCGCCGCGCATCGGCGCGAATCGCGGTGCGGGGCGGTCGAATTCGCGCGGTGCGCGCAACCTGGGCTCGAATCGGTCCTCGTACCCGCGATACCCGGCGGGTGCATCGTCGTAGTCGCGGTCGTCGTAGCCTCCGCGGTGTGAGGAGCCGTAACCGTCCTCGTCGAAGCGGTCGTCGCGGCTACGGCGCGGGTAGCCACGGGCGACGCCGCGGTCGTCGTCCTCGTAGTACTCGTCGTCGTAGTCATCCATCGGGGCCATACCGAAGTAGGCCTTGACCTTGTGAAGTGTGCTCATCGCTCGACCCTTCTCATGCCCTGGACTCTGGTGTCTGTGATGAAGATGTGACTGGAGTGACTACTTCTGGTGACGGTAAAGGACGTTGTCCCAATAACGCGGTACCGACACGCACACAAGTCGAGCCGTGTTTGACCGCCGACTCGAGATCGTTCGACATGCCGGCCGACAACTGGAGGGGTTGCCGGTAGTCGGCCTGGACCCGCTGATACTCGGCGCTGACCCGCGCGAACGCCGCGTCCGCGTCTTGGTCGAGCGGAGGAATCGCCATCAGCCCAACGAATTTGAGGCCGGTGGCGGCGTGGGCGGCGGCGCACAGTTCGTCGACGAGGTCGGGCCTGTTGACGTCGGCTCCGCCCCGGTTCTCGTCATCGTCGAGGCTCAACTGGATGAAGACGCGCAGCGGTTCGGCGCGCCGTCCGGCCTCGAGCGCGTCGGACGCGGCGTGGCTCAGCGCGTCGATCAGCTTGCGACTGTCCACGGAGTGCGCCGCATATGCCCAGCCCGCAATCGACCGCGCTTTGTTGCGCTGTATCCGCCCGACCATGTGCCAGCGAATGGGTCCGACGCCCGGAATTGAAGCGATTTCGCCGACTTTTCTCGACGCTTCCTGTTCCCGCGATTCGCCGAAAGCTTCGCATCCTAAACGGCGCAGAATAATCACGTCGGCGGCCGGGAAGAATTTGGTCACCGGCAGTAATTCAATTTCGTCGATATCGCGACCGGCGGCCTCGGCGGCGGCGGCGAGCCGCGCCCGCACGCGACACAGCGCTTCGGTCAACTCGAGTTCGCGGGACGTAGGCACGACGCCCATCACTCCATCCACACCAGCGAGGCGAGCCGCCCGGTCGGGGCGTCGCGTCGGTGACTGAACAGGTTGCGGTCCAGGGCGGTGCAGCGGGGGTCGACGTCGATGGCCGCGACACCCAAAGTCGTTAGCTGCCGATGAATTCCGGCTCGCAGATCCAGTGCGGGGGTGTTCTTCGCGGTCATCGTGCGGCTGCCGGGCAGGGCGGTCTCGACCTCGGCGGCCATCTCCTCGGGAACTTCGTAGTTGGGTCCGCTCACGGCGGGCCCGAGCAGAGCCGAGATGTCCTCGACCCGAGCGCCCAGCGAGATCATCGTCTCCACGGCGCGCGCCACGACGCCCTTTTGCGCGCCGACCCGCCCCGCGTGCACGGCGGCCACCACGCCGGCCCGCGCATCGCCCAATAAAACGGGAACGCAATCGGCGGTTACCACCGCCAACGCCAATCGTGGCGTGGCGGTGACCAATGCGTCAGTATCGTCGACCGGTCCGTGGGTCACTTCGTCGACCACGACGACGCGATCCCCGTGTACCTGGTTCATCCAGACGATTCGGTCCTCGGCCAATCCGATCGCAGCGCTGAGCCGTTTCCGGTTGGCCGCGACCGCCGCCGGGTCGTCGCCGACGTGATCGCCAAGGTTGAAGGTGTCGAACGGCGGCGCGGAGACGCCGCCTGCGCGCGTCGTGGTCACGCGCCGAATGCGGACCGTCACGGTCGCCAGTATTGCCGCGTCGGATCAGTGGCGCATGAACGGCGGCACGTCGACATCGTCATCGGAAATGCCGCCGTCGTCCCCGCCGATACTGACCGTGGCACCGTTGGTGTGCACCGGCACGCTCGCCGGGTCCGCGGGCTCGAACAGCGAGGTGCTCACCCTGCCGGCCTTACCCGGCGTGATGCCCTGCCCCTCGGCCGGACTCACGACCGGTTTGCGTCCCGGGCCCGCGGAGTCGAAGCCCGCGGCGATCACAGTGACCCGGACCTCGTCGCCGAGCGAGTCGTCGATGACCGTGCCGAAGATGATGTTGGCGTCCGGGTGAGCGGCGTCCTGCACGAGCGACGCGGCCTCGTTGATCTCGAACAGACCCAGATCGCTCCCGCCCGCGACCGAGAGCAGCACACCCTGTGCCCCCTCCATCGAGGCCTCCAGCAGTGGCGAGTTGATCGCGATCTCGGCGGCCTTGAGCGCGCGACCGTCACCGCGGGCCGAACCGATTCCCATCAGCGCCGTGCCCGCGCCGCTCATCACGCCTTTGACGTCGGCGAAGTCGACGTTGATCAGGCCGGGCGTGGTGATCAGGTCGGTGATGCCCTGCACGCCGTTGAGCAGCACCTCGTCGGCGCTGCGGAACGCGTCCATCAGCGACACCGCCGCGTCGCCCATCTGCAGCAGCCGGTCGTTGGGGATCACGATGAGCGTGTCGCAGCTCTCCCGCAGCGCCTGGATCCCGTTCTCGGCCTGGTTGCTACGCCGCTTGCCCTCGAACGAGAAGGGCCGCGTCACCACCCCGACGGTCAACGCGCCCAGTTTTCGCGCGATCGACGCCACCACCGGAGCACCGCCGGTGCCGGTGCCGCCGCCCTCGCCGGCGGTCACGAACACCATGTCGGCCCCGCGCAGCAGTTCCTCGATGTCGTCCTTGGCGTCCTCGGCGGCCTTGCGCCCCACCTCCGGGTCGGCGCCCGCGCCCAGGCCACGCGTCGAGTCACGACCGACGTCGAGCTTGACGTCGGCATCGCTCATCAACAACGCCTGCGCGTCGGTGTTGATGGCGATGAACTCCACACCCTTGAGACCCTGCTCGATCATCCGGTTGACGGCGTTGACGCCGCCGCCACCGATGCCGACCACCTTGATGACGGCGAGGTAGTTGTGTGGGGGGGTCATGGCGATCCCTTCCTCCAAGTTGTCCGACGACACGCCGATCGCTTTGGCAAACCCTAAACCTCAACCAGAGGGTTATAGTTATGTCAAGTTGTTCCGCGCAACCAGAACGGTAGGGCGAGGCCGCGACCTAGCGATGCAGGCGCGCCGAGACGCACGATAAATTTTTGGCGCGGCGTTGCCCGAGTGCGGAGCGAACGGCGTCTACTTCACGGTCGGCAGCTCTGGGCTCGACACGTCGTAGGTGTGCCCGGGCTGGGTGAGCAGCGCCCCCAGTTTCAGCGCCTTCTCCTCGGTGCGGTCGGTGGTGCCCCACACCACCTCCCTGCCGTCCACGAGTTGCAGTGTGATGGCCGCGACCGACGGCGCCGCAATGCGTGCGACCTGTACGGCGACCTCCGGGCGCAGCGACGTCATCACCTGCAGTGCCGCCTTGGTCGGCCCGTCGTTGGGACCGGGATCATCCGCGTCGAGGTACGGCACCCCGGGTGGCGGCGGTCCGATCGCGAAGTCCACGCCGTCGCGGTCGAAGAGGTGCGGCCCGTCGGGATAGTCCTTGACCACCACCGGTATCCGCTCGACGACGGTGATCCGCAAGGTGGACGGATACTGACGCTGGACGCGCGCGCTGGCGATCCGCCGGATCCCTGCCACCCGTTCGGCGACGCTGTCGGTGTTCACCTGCAGCAGCGGCGTGCCCGGCACGACGGCGGCGGCCGCGACGATCTCCTCCTGCGTCACCGCGCCCAACCCGGTGACCACGGTGTTGCGCACGGACATGACCGGGGTGAAGTACAGCAGCAGCCCGAGTCCGACGACGATCACGCTCACCAGCGCCGACCACATCAGCACCTTCAGGCCCCGCACCGTCCCGCGGCCGAGCTTGCTGGTGTCGCCGACGGGCTTGCCCAGCGCGCGCCGCTTGGCGTCCCTGCGGGCCTGCTCGATCGCGGTGGCACGAGCCTGCGCGGCGCGGCGCTCCTCACGCTCCCGGCGTGCGCGCCGCCGCGGTCCCTCGAAATCCGGGGCCGCGGCGGGCCCCGCGCCCGCCTCCGGGGCGTCGGCCTGTTCGGCCTGTTCGGCCTGTTCGGCCTGTTCGGCCGGGTCGCTGTCGGTCGGCTCGGTCATCGCGACCCCGGTGTGCTGCGGTTGGCCTTGACCCGCAGCGCGGCAAGGATTTCCGCGCCGAGCATGGTGACATCACCGGCGCCCATCGTGACGACGACGTCACCCGGCGCGGCGGCCTGCGCCACCCGTTCGGGTACGGCCGAGAAGTCCGGCACATACGTCGCGGGCACGCTGATGTGCTCGACCACGCTGGCGCCGCTGACCCCGGCGATCGGCTGCTCACGGGCTGCGTAGACGTCGAGCACGAACACCTCGTCGGCACCGTCGAGCGCCTGCCCGAACTCGCGCGCGAATGTCTCTGTGCGCGAATACAAGTGTGGCTGGAAAACCACGATGGACCGGCCACCGGCCTGTTCGGTGACAGTGCGCAGCGCGCTCAGCGTGGCCTGCACCTCGGTCGGATGGTGCGCGTAGTCGTCGAAGACGCGGACGCCGGCCATCGCGCCGACCAACTCGAACCGGCGCCGGACGCCTTCGAACCCGGCCAACCCGTCGAGCACGTCGTCGACGGGCGCGCCGGCCTCGATCGCGGCGAGCACCGCGCCGATCGCGTTGAGCGCCATGTGCCGGCCCGGTACCGAAAGCCGCATCACCCGCGGGTGCGGCTCCCCCGCGAACTGGATGTGTGCCACCGCGCCGGTGTCGTGCTGCTCCCAGCTCAGCAGCGTGCCCTGCAGCGGCCGGCCCGGGTCGCTCCCGTAGCGCAGCACGCGGATACCCAACTCCGCGGTGCGGTCGGCGAGCGCCGCGGCGCCGGGATCGTCGGTGCAGACCACCAGCGCGCCACCGGGTTTGAGGCGTTCGACGAAGGCGTCGAACACGGCGCTGTAGGCCTCGGCGGATCCGAAGAAGTCGAGATGGTCGGCTTCGATGTTCGTCACCACCGCCACGTCAGGGGTGTACTCCAGCAGCGAGCCGTCGCTTTCGTCGGCCTCGGCGACGAAGCAGTCGCCGCTGCCGTTGTGCGCGTTGGTGCCCGCCTCGCCGAGATCGCCACCCACCGCGAAAGACGGGTCGAATCCACTGTGCTGCAACGCCACGATGAGCATCGACGTGGTGGTGGTCTTGCCGTGCGTGCCGGTCACCATCAACGTGGTGTGGCCCGCCATCAGTTTGGCCAGCACCACCGGCCGCAGGATCACCGGGATACCGCGCCGACGCGCCTCGACCAGTTCGGGATTCGTCTTGGGAATGGCGGCGTGCGTGGTGACGACCGCGGTTGGGCCGCCTGGCAGCAGGTCCAGCAGGGAAGCGTCGTGCCCGATCCGGATCGCGGCGCCGCGGGCCCGCAGCGCCGCCACCGCGCGCGACTCCTTGGCGTCCGAGCCCGAGACCAGCCCGCCGCGGTCCAGCAGGATGCGGGCGATACCCGACATGCCCGCGCCCCCGATGCCGACCATGTGTACCCGCTCGAGCTCCGCCGGCAGCGACTTCGGCTTCACCGCAAGCTCTTTCGACGATCGGCGCGCGCGACTTCGAGGGCGACCTCGGCGACGCGCCTGGCGGCGTCGCGGTGACCGGCCAGCGCTGCGGCCGCCGTCATCGTCTGTAACCGGCCGGCGTCGGTGAGGAGATCGACGACGGCGCCGGCGACGTAGCCCGGCGACAGGTCGGCGTCGTCGACGATCAGCCCGCCGCCGGCGTTGACCACGGGCAGCGCGTTGAGCCGTTGCTCGCCATTGCCGATCGGCAGCGGCACGTACACCGCGGGCAGCCCGACGGCGGTCAGTTCGGCGACCGTCATCGCACCCGACCGGCAGATCGCCAGGTCGGCCGCGGCGTACGCGAGATCCATGCGGTCCAGATACGGTACCGCGACGTAGGGGGCGCCATCATCGGCCGGCTCGGGAAGGTCCAGCGTGTTCTTGGGGCCGTGCGCGTGCAGCACGGAAACATCTGCCACAGCAAGGTCTTTGGCGGCAGCAGACACCGCACGGTTCAGCGACTGCGCGCCCTGCGAGCCACCGAACACCAGCAGCACCCGCGCCTCGGGACCGAACCCGAAGTGGGCGCGGGCCTCGGCACGCAGCGCCATCCGATCCAGTGAGGTGATCGCCGCGCGCACCGGCACCCCGACCACCTCGGGCGTCCCGGACAGCCCCGGGTCGGGCACCGCCGAGAGCACCCGCCGCGCCGAGCGCGCCCCGACCCGGTTGGCCCACCCCGCGCTGGCGTTGGCCTCGTGCACCACCACCGGCACGCGTCGCCCGCGGCGCAGGCTGTACGCGGCCAGGTAGGCAGGCAGCGCGACGTAACCGCCGAAGCCGACCACCACGTCGGCCCCGACGTCGTCGAGCACTGCCCGGGTCTGCCGGACCGCCCGCCGCACCCGAATAGGCAGGCGGACGAGATCACCGGAGAGTTTCCGCGGCAGCGGGGCCGGCGTGATCAGTTCGAGGTGGTATCCGCGTTCGGGCACCAGGCGGGTCTCCAAGCCGCGCTCGGTGCCCAACGCGGTGATCCGCACATTCGGGCTGAGCGCGACCAGGGCGTCGGCCACCGCCATCGCCGGCTCGACGTGTCCCGCGGTGCCACCGCCCGCAAGTACCACGGAGACCCCCCGGCCGTCCCCCGGCCGCCGAGGGACGGGACCCGTGTCGTTCACCCGTAACGTTGACCTTCCATTGCGCGCCGCCGGCTTTTCTCCGTACGGCCGCCTCCATGATGCCTTGCGGCCAGATCCGCCCGACCGGGCGTCTGACGTTTGCGGCGGTTGTCGGGGGTCTGCCTGCGCGCCTGCTTGAGAGCCTGCTTGGCGGGCGGCTTGGCGGCGCGGGGCCGCTTGCCCTTGTCGGGTTTGCGGGACCGCTCGGCGCCGCGCCTGTTCAGCCGGTCGCGCAGGGCGTCGGTGCGCGACGGGACATAGGGTGCGGGCAGCGGCAACCGCAGCAGCTTGTTGACCCGGTCGTCGCGGCCCGCCCGCAGCGCCGCCACCGCCTCGGGTTCGTGCCGTGCCGCGTTCGCCATGATGCCGATTATCAGAAGCGTTGTCGCCGTTGAAGTTCCACCCGCAGAGATGAGTGGCAGCTGCAAACCGGTGACCGGCAGCAACCCCACCACATAGCCGACGTTGATGAACACCTGGCCCATGATCCACAGCGTCGCGGTGGCGGTGAGCAGACGCAGGAACGGATCGGCGGAGCGGCGGGCGATGCGCATGCCGGTATAGGCGAACAGCCCGAACAGGCAGAGCAGTCCCGCCGCACCGATGAAGCCCAGTTCCTCGCCGATGATCGCGAAGATGAAGTCGTTGTGCGCGTTGGGCAGGTAGTTCCATTTGGCCGCGCCCTGGCCCAGACCGTCGCCGAACACCCCGCCGTTCGCCAGTGCGAACCGGGCCTGCCGGGCCTGATATCCCGAGCCCTGCGTATCCGCGGCCGGGTTCAGCCAGGACTGCACCCGCGCGGAGCGGTAACCCTCGGCCATGGCCAGGACCGCGGCCGACACCACGACCATGAACAGCGAAGACACGAACACCCGCAACGGCAGGCCGGCGAACCACAGCAGGCCCAACAAGATGATGCCCATCGACACGGTCTGCCCGAGGTCCGGCTGGGCGACGATGAGCGCCAGCGCGACGAATGCGGCCGGCACCAGGGGGATCAGCATCTCCCGCAGCGAGGCCTGCTCCATGCGACGGGCGGCCAGCAGATGCGCGCCCCAGATGGCGAACGCGATCTTGGCCAGCTCGGAGGGCTGCATCGAGAAGCCCGCGACCACGAACCATCCGCGAGACCCGTTGGACACCGTGCCGATTCCCGGGACCAGCACCAGGATCAGCAGCACCACGGTGAGCGCGAACCCGGAAAAGGCCAGGCTGCGCATCAGCTGCACGGGCACGCGCATCGCGAAGTAGAACGCAAACAGCCCGATCACCGTCCACAGCACCTGCTTGCCGAACACGACCCACGGTGACCCGTCCTGGTCGTAGGAGTAGACCCCCGAAGCCGAGAGAACCATCGTCAGACCGAGGGTCGTCAACAGGGCGGTCACCGCGATGATGAGGTGAAACGACGTCATCGGCCGACCGAGCCATGCCCCGAACCGGGTGCGCGAGCCGGCGTTGTCGGGCACCGCTTCCGCGGGCTTGTGCTCGGCGCCCGCCCTGCGAAGGCGCAGCCGGGTCAGGATCGTCGTCATCGCCCGCTACCGGGACAGCGCTCGTACGGCGTCGGCGTACGCGTCACCGCGGTGGCTGTAGCCGCTGAACTGGTCGAAGGAGGCACCGGCCGGCGCCAGCAACACGGTGTCGCCGGCCCGGGCGAGGCCCCGGGCCGCGTCGACCACTGCGGCCATGATCGCGTCACCGGAGGGGCCACCTCCGAGCCTGATCACATTGGTAACAGGACTAACATCCGACCCATTTGTCCCTTGCACCCCAAAATCCTCCCCCGTCACAACCTCGATGACGGGAACATCCGGGGCGTGTCGCGATAACGCCTCGGCGATCGGCGCCCGATCGCGGCCGATCAGCACCGCCCCGGCCAGCCGGTTCGCCACGGACGCGACAAGCTCGTCGACCGATGCGCCTTTGAGCAGGCCGCCGGCCACCCACACCACCCGTGGATAGGCGGCGATCGACGCCTGCGCCGCGTGCGGGTTGGTCGCCTTCGAATCGTCGACATAGGTCACCCCGTCGACCGTGGCGACGACCTCGGCGCGGTGCCTGCCGACCCGGAAGTCGGCGAGCGCGTCGGCGATGGCGCCCGGCGGCACCTCGACCGCGCGCGCCAGCGAGGCCGCGGCGAGCGCGTCGAGCACCCCGACCGGCCCGGCGACCGGGATCGACGCCGTGGTGGCCAACGACACCCGGTCGCCGAACGCGTTGTCGACGAGCGTGCCGTCGACCACGCCCAGTTCGCCCGTCCCGGGTTCGCCGAGGCGGAAGCCGACGCGGGTGGCGGCGGCGGCGGTGTCGAGCAGGCCCGCGGCGACCGGATCGTCGAGTCCGACCACGGCCACGCGTCCGTCGAGCACCCGGGCCTTGGCGCGTGCGTAGGCGGCCATCGAGCCGTGCCAGTCGAGATGGTCCTCGGCGATGTTGAGCA
This sequence comes from Mycolicibacterium sp. ND9-15, assembly GCF_035918395.1. Taxonomy (NCBI): domain Bacteria; kingdom Bacillati; phylum Actinomycetota; class Actinomycetes; order Mycobacteriales; family Mycobacteriaceae; genus Mycobacterium; species Mycobacterium jinjuense. The sequence continues at coordinate 4,697,566 of NZ_CP142362.1, read as the reverse complement.
CCACACCGGCGTCGGGCCGCAGCGACGGCGCCCAGTGCAACTGAAAACTCGACAACTCGACGGCGAGCAGGTCGGCAGGCTCGGACAGCACGTCGAGAACCGGGTTGCCGATGTTGCCGCACAGCACCGCACGCCGCCCGGCCGCGATTAGCATGGCGTACAGCATCGAGGTGGTGGTGGTCTTGCCGTTGGTCCCGGTGACGACCAACCAGCGCCGCGGCGCCCCGAACCAGCCGGCCCGGTCCAGCCGCCAGGCGAGCTCAACGTCACCCCAGATCGGCACGCCCGCGGCCGCTGCCGCAGCCAGCACCGGCGTGGTCGGCGCAAACCCGGGGCTGGTGACGACGAGTGCGTAGTCGCCGATGGTCGCCTCGGCCTCGGCGGTGGTGACGACCGTCGCGGGCGTGATCAGCCGCTGCAACGCCAACGGGTCGTCGTCGCAGATGGTCAGCCGTACCCCGGTGGGTTCGAGCACCGCGCTCACCGAGCGGCCGGTCAGCCCCGCGCCGGTGACCAGCACCCGGGCGCCGGGAACCAGCGGCTCGAGGCGGGCCATGTCAGGCACCGACGGTTGTCAGCCACTCGCTGTAGAACAGCGCGACGCCGAGGCCGCAGGCGATGGCGGTGAGCAACCAGAACCGGATGATCACGGTGGTCTCCGCCCACCCGACCAGCTCGAAGTGATGATGGAACGGCGCCATCCGGAACACCCTGCGGCCCGTGGTGCGGAACGCCAGGATCTGTACGACGACTGACACCACCTCGGCGACGAACAGCGCGCCGAGCACGACGGCCAGCATTTCGGTGCGACTGGTCACCGACAGCCCGGCGATGATGCCGCCCAACGCCAGCGATCCGGTGTCGCCCATGAAGATCTTGGCCGGCGCGGCGTTCCACCACAGGAAGCCGATGCATGCGCCCGCCGTGGCCGCGGCGATGATCGCCAGGTCGAGCGGGTCGCGCACGTTGTAGCAGCCGAGTCCGGGACTCGTGGCGCAGGCGTTGCGGAACTGCCAGAACGTGATCAGCACATAGGCCGCGCACACCATCGCCATCGCGCCCGCGGCCAGACCGTCGAGCCCGTCGGTGAAGTTCACCGCGTTCGACCAGGCGCTGACCACCACGATGCAGAACAGCACGAACAGCGCCGGCGCCAGCGTGACCGTGGCGATCTCGCGGACATACGACAGCTCGGCGCTGCCGGGCGTCAACCCGTCGGCGTTGCGGAACTGCAGGGCCAGCACGCCGAAGATCACCGCGGCGGTCAGGATGCCGAGGGTCTTGGCCGTCTTGTTGAGGCCGAGATTGCGCGAGCGCCGGATCTTGATCAGGTCGTCGACGAAGCCGACGACGGCCAGCGCGCTCGCCAGGAACAGCACCAGCAGTCCCGATGCCGACGGTCCCCGGCCGTCGATCACGACGCCGACCAGGTGGGTGCCCAGGTAGCTGGCCCAAATCCCGGCGATGATCGCCACCCCGCCCATCGACGGCGTGCCGCGCTTCTTGTGGTGCGTGGGCGGTCCGTCCTCGCGGATCTCATGGCCGAACCCCTGCCGGGTGAACAGCCGGATGAGCACCGGGGTGAGCAGGATCGAGACCGCCAGCGCAATGCCGACGGCGATGAGGATCTGCCTCATGCGTGCGGTTCCAGCGGTTCGGCGATCAGCGCGTCGGCCAGCGCACCCAGGCCGGCCGCGTTCGAGGCCTTCACCAGCACCACGTCCGACGGCTGCAGTTCGGCGCGCAGGAGTGTCAGCGCCGCGTCGGCGTCGGCGACCATGGTGGCCTCAGCCCCCCACGATCCCTCCATCACCGCGCCGTGGTGCATGGCGCTCATAGCCCTCCCGGTTCCGACGACGATGAGTCGTGACACATCTAATCGCACGGCCAGTCGGCCGATGCGGTCATGCTCGGATATCGCGTCGTCGCCGAGTTCGGCCATCTCGCCGAGCACCGCCCAGCTGCGGCGTCCCCCGCCCACGCGTGCCATCCACGCCAGCGCCTTGAGGCCCGCGCGCATCGAGTCCGGGTTCGCGTTGTACGCGTCGTTGATCACGGTGACGCCGTCGGTGCGGGTGGCGACCTGCATGCGGTGCCTGGACACCGGACCGGCGGTGGCCAGGGCCGCAGCCACCTGCGCCAGGGAGGCGCCGCACTCGAGAGCGACGGCCGCCGCGCACAGCGCGTTGTACACCTGGTGGTCACCGTGCACTGCGAGCGCGACCTCGACGTGATGTGAGCCGGCGTGCAGGGTGAAGCGCGGCCTGGCCAGCTCGTCGAGCGTGACCGCATCGGCCCACACGTCGATATCTCGCCGGCCCGGCTCCCGCGAGACCTTGACCACGCGTGCGGAGGTCTGCTCGGCCATCGCCGCCACGGCGCTGTCGTCGACGTTCAGAATTACCACCCCTGACGCCGGAACTGCCTGTGGCAGTTCGGCTTTCGTCTCGGCGATGGCTCCGCGCGAACCGAACTCACCGAGGTGGGCGGTGCCCACGTTGAGTACGACCGCGATTGACGGAACGGCGATCGCGGCCAGCGCCGCGATGTTGCCGCGGTGCCGTGCCGACATCTCCAGCACGAGGAAGTCGGTGGATCGCGTCGCGCGCAGCACCGTCCACGGATGTCCGAGCTCGTTGTTGAACGACCCTGGCGGCGCGACCACCTCGCCGAGCGGCGCCAACAACGCGGCGACCAGATCCTTGGTCGAGGTCTTACCCGACGATCCGGTGATCCCGACGATCGTCAGCCCGCCCTCGACGAGCTCGGCGGCAACGGCAGCAGCCAACTTCCCCAGTGCCGCGAGCACCGCCGCACCGGAGCCGTCGGCGTCGTGCTCGAGTACGCCGGCGCCGCGGTCGGTCGCCTCGGGTGTCGGATCGACGACGATCGCCGGCACCCCGACCGGTCGGGCCGCCAGCACCGCCGCGGCCCCGGCCGCCACCGCCGCCGCGGCGAAGTCGTGCCCATCGGAGCGGGCCCCCGGCAGCGCGATGAACAGCCCGCCGGATGCGACGGCCCGCGAATCGAACTCGACCGTGCCGGTGACCCTGGTCGCCGCGGCGTCCTCGTCGGAAATGTCGGCGAGCCGGCCGCCCACCAGCTCGGCGATCCGGGCGAGCGTCAGGTCGATCATGGCCGGCGCCCCACTGCCTCGAGGGCCTGCGCAAGCTCCTCGCGGTCGTCGAACGGCCGGGTCACTTCCGCGCTGGTCTGCCCGGATTCGTGCCCCTTGCCGGCGATGAGCACGGCGTCCCCGGGCCGCGCCCACGCCACCGCGTGAGCGATCGCCGCGCGGCGGTCGCCGATCTCGACCACTTCCGCGCGGCCCACCGCACTCGATTGTCTCCCACCCACCACTCCGGCCAGGATCGCCGCGCGGATCGCGGCCGGGTCCTCATCGCGGGGATTGTCATCGGTGATCACCACCAGATCGGCCAGTTCGGCGGCGACGCGCCCCATCGGGGCCCGCTTGCCGGGATCGCGGTTGCCGCCCGCGCCGAAAACCACCGCCAACCGCCCGTCGGTTTGTGCCCGCAGCGTCTCCAGCACTGCCTGCAGTGCACCGGGTTTGTGTGCGTAGTCGACCAGCGCCAGGAAGTCCTGCCCGCGCTCGACGGCCTCCAGCCGGCCGGGCACCGCCGCCGTGCGCAGGCCCGGCGCGGCCTGTTCCGGTGACACTCCGACGGCGTCGAGCAACGCGACCGCGAGCAGACAGTTGGCCACGTTGTAGCGGCCGGGCAGTCCGATCCGCAGCCCGTGATGCACCCCGGCCGGGTCCACCGCGTAGAACTCCTGCGCGGCGCGGTCGACGGTTCGGATCTCGTCGATACGCCAGTCGGCGGCGCGCCCGGTCGCGCTGACCGTCACCGGGTCGCGCGCCAGCCTCGCCATCTCCCGGCCCGCATCGTCGTCCACGCACAGCACCGAAACGTCTGCACGGTTGTGGGATTCGGGATCGAACAGGCGCGCCTTGGCGGCGAAGTAGTCGCGCATCGTCGGGTGGAAGTCGAGGTGGTCCCGCGACAGGTTGGTGAACCCGCCGACGGCGAACCGCACGCCGTCGACTCGGCCCAGTGTGAGCGCGTGGCTGGACACCTCCATCACGACGGTGTCGACGCCCTGCTCGACCATCACCGCCAGCAGCGCCTGCAGATCGGGCGCCTCGGGCGTGGTGAGCGCGCTGGCCAGATCGCGTCCGTCGATCCGCACCCCGACGGTCCCGATCAGCCCGGCCACTCGATCCGCCGACCGCAGCCCGGCCTCCACCAGATAGGTGGTGGTGGTCTTACCGGAGGTGCCGGTCACGCCGATGACGCGCAGCCGTTCGGACGGTCGTCCGTACACCCCGGCGGCCAACTCACCCAGCACCGAGCGCGGGGCCGGGTGAACCAGGACGGGGACCTCGACATCGGTGCCCACGAGCACCATCCCGTCCGGGTCGGTCAGGATCGCGGCCGCACCACCGTCGATCGCCTCAGATGAATACCGGGCGCCATGCGACTTGGCTCCCGGCAGCGCCGCGAACAGATCGCCGGGTTCGACGTCCTGGCTGCGCAGCGTGATCCCCGTGACGCGGATGTCCGGTACGGCCGGGCCGGACATGAAGCCTGCGGCGGGCACGGCCTGGACCTGCTCGGCCAACGGCCCGAGCGCCGGGCCGGGGGGATGGCTGGGTCGCAGGTTCATGGCGAAGCAACAGTACCGAGTGGCCGGCCGGCCGCCCTTCGCATATCGGGTGTTGTCGCCCGGCCGTCAGCTGGCTTGCAACGTCAGCCGCGGACCGGGATCGGGTGAGAGCGGCACGTTCTCGCGCTGCAGCAGCCAGGACGCGATGTTGTGGAACAGCGGCGCCGAAGTCGTGCCGGGCTGCCCGTCGGCCGTGCGCTGCGGATGGTCCATCATGAGGCCCACCACGTACCGGGGGTCTTCGGTGGTGGCGATGCCGGCGAAGGTGATCCAGTAGACGTCGTCGTAGTAGCACCCGCAGCCCGGGTTGATCTGCTGCGCGGTACCCGTCTTCCCGGAGATCTGATAACCCTCGATGGCGGCCTGCGACCCGGTGCCCTGCTGGACCCCCATGGGATCGCGCTGCACCGTGGCCCGCAGCATCTGCCGCACCGTGCGCGCAGTCTCCGGGGAGACGACCCGGATGCCCTCTGGCCGCGGCTCGTCGGTGCGGGTGCCGTCGGGTGCGATGGTGGTCTTGATGATGCGTGGCGGAATGCGCATACCGTCGTTGGCAATGGCCTGATACATGCCCGTCATCTGCAGCAGAGTCATCGAAAGGCCCTGTCCGATAGGCAGGTTGGCGAAGGTGCTGCCCGACCACTGGTCGATCGGCGGCACCAGGCCGGCGCTCTCGCCCGGCAGCCCCACCCCGGTGCGCTGTCCGAGGCCGAACTTCCGGACCATCTCGAAGAAGCGCTCGGGCCCGAGCCGTTGGGCCAGCATCAGCGTGCCGACGTTGGAGGACTTACCGAAGATCCCCGTGGTGGTGTACGGCATCGTGCCGTGCTCCCACGCGTCGCCGACGGTGACGCCACCCATGTGGATCGAACCGGGCACAGCCAGCACCTCATCGGGATTCGAGAGCCCGTACTCGATGACCGAGGCGGCGGTGATGATCTTGTTGACCGAGCCCGGCTCGTACGGCGACGACACCGCCAAGTTGCCCAGTTGCCGGTGCTCCTGACGGCCGATGTCCTGGCTCGGGTCGAACGTGTTGTCGTTCGCCATCGCCAGCACCTCACCGGTTTTGGCGTCCAGCACGACGGCCGAGACGTTCTTGGCGCCGGACAGGTTCTTGGCCTGCTGCACCTGCTGCTGGACATAGAACTGGATGTCGTCGTCGATGGTCAACATCACGGTGGAACCGTCGACCGCGTCGTGGCGGTTACGGTAGCTGCCGGGGATCACCACGCCGTCGGAGCCGCGGTCGTAGGTGATGGATCCATCCGTGCCCGCCAGGACCGCGTCGAGCGAATCCTCCAGGCCCAGCAGGCCGTGACCGTCCCAGTCGATGCCGCCGACGATGTTCGCGGCCAACGATCCGCCCGGATACTGGCGCAGATCCTGGCGCTCCGAACCGACCTCGGGGAACTTGGTGGTGATCGCGTCGGCGATCGCGGGGTCGACCGCACGCGCGAGGTAGACGAACGTCTCGTTGCTCTTGAGTTTCTTCAGAACCGTGGCGGCGGAGGGCTTGTTGTTCAGCCGTGACGCCACCTCGGCGGCGATGTCGCGCAGCCTGCGGTCGGGTTGGGGCGCCTCGGAGGTTTTCGCCCTGGCCTCCTCCAACTGTTTGCGGACCTTGACCGGCTGGAAGGTCAGCGCACGCGCCTCGATCGTAAAGGCGAGCTTGTCGTTGTTGCGGTCGACGATCGCACCGCGGACAGCCTTGTCGACATCGGTCACCTTGAGCTGGCTCGCGGCCTCCGCCCGCAGCCCCTCCGCGCGAGGAACCTGAAGATTGAACAACTGCCCGGCCGCGACGATCAGCACCAGGAAGATCGCCGCGTTGCCGACCCGGTGCCGGAATACGAAAGAGGCGCTGCGCAGCCCGGTTTCGGTCATCGGGGCGCGAGTTCGGCGGGCTCTGGCCGATCGCTCCTGCGAACCGGCGGTGCGGGGCCTGCGCTCGCGGCTCATGCGACGGCGCCCGGCACCGGACCCGGCAATGCCTGGGGGGTCGGGATGTGCGGCGCGCCGAGCGAGGGATCGGCAGGCGGTATCACCGGTCCGGCGGGCGCGGCACCCGACAGCGGCGGCTGGCCCGGAACCACCTGTGGCACCGTCATTCCCGGCGGCACTGTCGGCGGTGCGGCGGGATTCGGCGACTGCAGGGCCGGCGTCGGCATTTCACGGGACGGCATTCGGACGGTGAGCTCACGAGGGTCGACCACACGCGGCGCGGGCGGTGGTGGCGGCGGCGGTGGCGGCGGGGTGACGTCGGCCAACGGTGTGTTCAGCGGTGGCGGTGGAACGCCCTCGGCCGGCTTCGGAGTGCCTACCACGACCCAATTTCCCGCCGGGTCCTGCACAAGATGTGCGGTGTCGCGAGAGGGGATCATCCCGAGTTCACGCGCGGCTTCGGCCAACGCGGGTGCGGCCTGCGCCTCGAGCACATCGCGCTCCAGCGCTTCCTTCTGTTGCAGCAGAGCCTGATTCGTCTCGCGGGCGTTGCCCAGCTGGTACGACCGCTCCGCCGCGTCGGTGGACAGCCACAGCGTGGTGCCCAGCCCGACGCCCAGCGAGCCGATCACGAGCACCACGAACGGCACCCTTGCCACCAGCGCGCGTGGGCTGAGCTCGATCGAGGCCAGCTTGACGATGATGCGCTGGCGCAGTGGTGGCCGGACGACTTTCGGCGCCTTGGCTTTCCGAGCCTTGGCGCGCGCCTTGGCCTGGCTGGCGTTCTTGGGCCGGCCCGGCGCGCCGGTCGGACGTGGGATGGGGTTCGTCTGGGGCGCCGACCGTAGCGGCCGCTGTTCGCGGGTCGGCTTTCGGCGCACCTGCACATCGCCCGTGCGGCGCGCGTGACCGCGGGCGGCGCGTCGACGCTCGTCGCTGCCGCGCACCGCTTTCCCTCGCTTGACCTGCTTGGCCTGCTTGGCCTGCTTGGCACTCATCTGGCTGCCCCCACCTTTTCCAGTGCTCGTAGCCGCACGGGCGCGCTACGCGGGTTCCGTTCAATCTCGTCGGGAGCTGCGCGCTCGGCGCCGCGGGTCAGTGCGACGAACTGCGGTTCATGCCCCGGCAGTTCCACGGGTAGACCGGGCGGCGTCCTGGACGCCGTGGCAGAGGCGAAGGCTGCCTTGACGATGCGGTCTTCCAGGGATTGGTAGGCCAGCACGACGATGCGACCACCTGGAGCCAGAGCGTCCAGCGCCGCGGGCAGCGCGTCGCGCAAAGAGTCCAGCTCACCGTTGACGACGATCCGCAGCGCCTGGAACGTGCGCTTGGCCGGGTGGCCACCGGTGCGCCGCGCGGGCGCGGGAATGGCTTGATACAGCAGCTCCACCAGCTCACCGGTGGTGCGGAACGGCTGGCGAGCACGCCGGCGGACGAGCTGGGCGGCGATCCGGCTCGCGAAGCGCTCCTCGCCGAACTCGCGCAGGAGCCGGGTCAGCGCCTTCTGGTCGTAGGTGTTCAGCACCTCCGCCGCCGTCAGCTCCGCGTCCGGGTCCATCCGCATGTCCAGCGGCGCGTCCGCGGCGTAGGAGAAGCCGCGCTCGGTGCGATCGAGCTGCATCGAGGACACGCCGAGGTCGAACAGGATGCCATCGGCTTTGCTTGCCCAGTAGCCGTCGTCCCCCAGGACACCGCCGATGCCGTCGTAGCGGGTGCGGACCAACATCACCCGGTCGCCGAATCGCGACAACCGTTCTCCCGCGATCCACAGCGCATCGGGGTCGCGGTCCAAGCCGATCAGCCGCAGGGCGGGCAGTTCGGTCAGGAATCGCTCGGCGTGTCCACCCGCACCGAGGGTGGCGTCGACCAGTACCGCGCCCTCACCGTCTGAACTGTGCCGTGTCAGTGCGGGTTTGAGAAGCTCGACGCAGCGGTCCAACAGGACGGGGATGTGTCCGTGGTCTCCGCTGCGTCGAGCCATCGCCTTCCCTCCGTCCAACACCCCTGCACCGGGGTCCCTGTCCGAGAGCGCGGACCTGGCGTCGGGGAAGTACGCCAGGGCCGGTTCGGGCAGAGGCCGCGATGCACGGGCTTGATGCCTGTGCCTGCGTCGACTTATCGCCGAATCAGATGATGTCGTGCAGGGCTTCATCGGTGGCCGCGGAGAAGTTCTCTTCGTGGGTCTGTTGGTACTCCTGCCATGCGCTCGAGTCCCAGATTTCCAGGTAGTCGACCGAACCGATCACCACGCAGTCCTTCGACAGGTTCGCGTAGCGACGGTGATCGGCCGACAAGGTGATCCGGCCTTGTGCGTCGGGGTGCTGTTCGTCGGTGGCCGCGGCGAGGCTCCGCAGGAATGCGCGCGCTTCCGGGTTGCTACGCGATGCCTGCGACGCTCGTCGCGCCAGCTTCTCGAACTCGGCGCGCGGATAGACGGCGAGGCTGCGATCTTGGCTCTTGGTGACCATCAACCCTCCTGCCAGCGCGTCGCGGAACTTGGCGGGCAGCGTGAGCCGCCCCTTGTCGTCGAGCTTCGGCGTGTAGGTGCCGAGAAACATCTCGCCACCTCCCTGCCGTTCAACAGAGCCCCCGGTCGCTCCGTCGTCCGCCACTTTACCCCACAATCCCCCACCGCCTGCCATTTGATATCTAAAAATCTGGTTGCGTCCCCACAACGTCCCCTTATCGGCGGTCGTCACTGAGCGCGCAAGCGGGCCGATGCGGGCGTTGACGGAAAAACCCGCTGGTAGAGCGCGTGAAATGGAGCGGTGGGGACGGGTGGGGCGCGGTCGCGCGCCCGAGCACAAAAAAGGGATAGCCCGTGGCGGGCTACCCCTGTGTCGGCTGCGTCGCTTTAAGGCCTATTCGTCGAAGCGGCGACGGAACCGGTCTTCCATTCGACTGGAGAACGAACCGCCGGAACCCTTGGCACGCTTCTGCCGCGGGGCGCCGGGTTCGGCAACGGCGCGGTCGCGGCCACGGAGGGTGCGCGGCGCGGTGATCGCGAACACGACACCGCCGAACATCACCATGAACCCCAAGACCGAAAGCACCGGGAAACCACTGATCTGGGTCGCGGGGAACGCGACGCCGGAAACCAGCATCGCGAGCCCGATCACGAAAAGCGCGGCGCCTTGCAGGCGGCGTCGCGTCGACGGTGTGCGCAGGGTGCCGCCACGAACACTCGAAGCGAACTTCGGGTCCTCGGCGTAGAGCGCGCTCTCGATCTGGTCGAGCATGCGCTGCTCATGATCGGAGAGTGGCATTCGTCCCTCCCTCGGAACCCAGGGGCCCACTACGGCCATCTCAGAATTCAAACCCGTGTGCGCCCGCGTTCACGGGCACCTAACAGTCATGATACGAGGTCGATCTGAGCCGTACCACCTAGTTCAACGCCTGATTGTAGGACGTAGGCCGCGGGCGTTGGGCGGCACAGGTCGGTCCACTCGATAATGGTGTGAACGACACCGCACGACGCGCGGAGAGGCGGATCAGGAGTTGGCGACATTTCTCATCGATCTGTCGCCGAGCGATATGCAGCGCCGGCTCGGTGACGCGCTCGCGGTCTATGTCGACGCGATGCGCTATCCGCGTGGTACCGAGAATCAGCGAGCCTCGATGTGGCTCGAGCACGCCCGCAGGCCGGGTTGGAAGGCCGTCGCGGCGGTCACCGTCCATGCAGCCAGCGTCGGCGGTGCCGACAATGCAGCCAGCGTCGGCGGTGCCGACAATGCAGCCAGCGTCGGCGGTGCCGAGCTCGCCACGGCTCCCCTGGTCGGCATCGCCTACGGCTACTGCGGTGCACCGGACCAGTGGTGGCAGCAGCAGGTCGTGGCCGGGCTGCACCGGACCGGGGCGGACCGCGCACGCATCGCACAGCTGATGGCGAGCTATTTCGAGCTCACCGAACTGCACATCCATCCCCGCGCCCAGGGCCACGGGCTTGGTGAGGCCCTGGCGCGCAGACTGCTCGCCGGCCGCGACGAGTCCCACGTGCTGCTGTCGACGCCGGAGATCAACGGCGAGGCGAACCGGGCATGGCGGCTGTACCGCAGGCTCGGCTTCACCGACGTCATCCGTGGCTACCACTTCGCGGGCGATCCGCGCGCATTCGCGATCCTGGGCCGGCCACTGCCGCTTTGACGCAGATGGGATGTCGCCGACCCCTCGGCTGCGAGCGGTCTGGCACGATGACCACGTGCCGGCCCGCCACCGCAGCAGCCGAACCCGGCTGCTCGCACTCGTGATGTTGATCCTCGTCGTGCTGCCGACTGCCGTCGCCTGTGTCCGGGTGCGGGCGTCCATCACGGTCTCCCCCGACGACCGGGTGTCCGGTCAGATCGTCGCGGCGGCCAAACCGCGCAACGCCGACGACAAGGGCCCGCAACTGCTCAACAACCTGCCGTTCGCGAACAAGGTGGCGGTCTCGGAGTACAGCCGCGACGACTACGTCGGTTCTCAGGCGGTGTTCTCCGATCTCACGTTCGCCGAGGTCCCTCAGCTGGCCAACATGAACCGCGACGCCGCGGGCGTGGACATCTCGCTGCGTCGCGCGGGCGACCTGGTGATCCTCGAAGGCCGGGTGGATCTCACGTCGCTCAGCGACCCGGAGGCCGACGTCTCGCTGACGGTTTCGTTCCCGGGCGAAGTCACCTCGACCAACGGCGATCAGGTATCCACCGAGATCGTCGAGTGGAAGTTGAGGCCCGGCGTCGTCAGCACGATGAACGCCCAAGCCCGCTACACCGACCCGAGCGCGCGGTCGTTCACCGGCGCAGCGATCTGGCTGGGCCTGGGCTCGTTCGTGGTGGCCGCCATCATCGGCGCATTGGCCTACATGGGCCGCGACCAATCGCCGCGAGTGGGCGACGCCGCCGAATAGGCAGGCTCTACGCTGAATGCGTCCGGGGCAGGGTGGACGCAGATGAAAGGGGCGCCCGCTGAGCGTGCATGCAGCGGCACCGTCGGCCGTCGAGCTGGCCGGCGCCGTCACCGACCACCTGCGGGATTACCTGCAGGAGCGTCGCAGCGAGTGCGCCTACATGGGCGACGACTACGCTGAACTGACCGCTGCCCTGGAGGAATTCGTGTTGCGCGGCGGCAAACGGCTGCGGCCCGCCTTCGCGTACTGGGGATGGCGTGCGGTCGCCGACCGATTCGAGGACCCGCTCGACCCGAAAGTGTTGTGGTTGTGCTCGGCGCTGGAACTGCTGCACGCGTGCGCGCTGGTGCATGACGACGTCATCGATACGTCGGCCACCCGCCGCGGACTGCCAACGGTGCACCGGCTGTTCACCGAGCGGCACCGTACCCGCAACTGGCGCGGTTCGGCCGAGCAGTTCGGAGTGTCGGCGGCGATCCTGCTCGGCGACCTGGCGCTGGTGTGGGCCGACGATGTCGTCGCGACGGCCGACCTGCCTGCCGACGCCGCGCTGCGGGTCCGGCGGGTGTGGAGTGCGATCCGCACCGAGGTGCTCGGCGGCCAGTATCTGGACATCGTCGCCGAGGCCAGCGGAGCGGAATCGGTGGCGTCGGCGCTGACGGTCAACATCTACAAGACCGCTTCGTACACGATCACCCGCCCGCTGCAACTCGGCGCCGCTGCGGCCGCCGACCGCCCGGATGTGCAGGACGCCTTCGGGGCGTTCGGCACCGATCTCGGGGTGGCGTTCCAGTTGCGCGACGACGTGCTGGGGGTGTTCGGCGATCCCGCCGTCACCGGTAAACCCTCGGGCGACGACCTGCGGGCCGGCAAGCGCACGGTGCTGTTGGCCGAGGCGGTCGAACTGGCGGAGAGGGCCGACCCGGTGGCGGCCAAGCTGCTGCGCACCTCCATCGGCTCCCAACTCTCCGAGGCACAGGTCAACGAGCTCTGTCAGGTGATCGAGTCCGTCGGTGCGCTGGCCGCCGTGGAGAACCGGATCGACGAGCTCACCCGAAAGGCGCTGGACACCCTCGAGGCCGCCGCGATCGACACCCATGCCAAGGCGGGACTGTCCGAGCTGGCCCGATTCGCCGCCAACCGAACCGCATAAGCCCATGACCACCTCATCGTCGACACGATCCCCGAAACAAACTCTGGCTCAACATGTTTCACGGCTAGTCGCCTTCACGACATCGCCGCAGGCCCAGCCCGCCCGGCTCGGCTTCCTCGGCGCCGTCCTCATCACCGCGGGCGGGTTGGGAGCAGGGAGCACCAGACTGCACGATCCGCTGCTGGAATCGCTGCACCTGTCGTGGCTGCGCTTCGGGCACGGGCTGGTGCTGTCGTCGGTGCTGCTGTGGGGCGGCGTGGCGCTGATGCTCGCGGCGTGGCTGTGGCTGGGGCGCCACGTGATCGACCGCACGGCAACCGAATACACCATGGTGGCGACGACCGGCTTCTGGCTCGCGCCGCTGTTGCTGAGCGTCCCGCTGTTCAGCCGCGACACGTACTCCTACCTCGCCCAGGGCGCGCTGCTGCGCGACGGCCTCGACCCGTACGTCGTCGGGCCCGTCGATAACCCGAACTCGTTGTTGGACAACGTCAGCCCGATCTGGACCACCACCACCGCGCCGTACGGGCCGGGGTTCATCCTGATCGCCAAATTCGTCACGATGTTGGTCGGTGACGACGTGGTCGCGGGCACGATGCTGCTGCGGTTGTGCATGCTTCCCGGCCTGGCACTGCTGATCTGGGCCGCGCCGCGCGTCGCCCGCCACATCGGCGCCGATGGCGCGACCGCATTGTGGATCTGTGTGCTCAATCCGCTGGTGATCATCCATCTGATGGGCGGCGTGCACAACGAGATGCTGATGGTCGGCCTGATGATGGCAGGTATCGCGCTGACGTTCAGCGGCCGCCACATCTGGGGGGTGAGCCTGATCGCGGCGGCGGTCGCGGTCAAAGCCACTGCGGGGCTGGCGCTTCCGTTCATGGTCTGGGTGTGGGCGCGAGACCTGCGCAGCAGGCGAAGCTTCTCGCCGGTCAAGGCGTTCATAGCGGCGACGGCGTCGTCGGCGCTGATCTTCTCCGCCGTCTTCGCGGTGCTGTCGTTGACGGCCGGGGTGGGGCTGGGCTGGCTCACCGCGTTGGCCGGATCGGTGAAGATCATCAACTGGCTGACTCTGCCCACCGCGGCGGCCAACCTCGTCAATGTCGTCGGAGGCCTGTTCCTGCCGGTGAACTTCTACGCCGTGCTCGACGTCACCAGGATCATCGGCATAGCGCTCATCGCCGTGTCACTTCCGTTCGTGTGGTGGCGGTTTCGCCACACCGACCGCGAGGCGTTGACAGGTATCGCGGCGGTGATGGTGATCGTGGTGCTGTTGGTGCCCGCGGCCCTGCCCTGGTACTACACCTGGCCGCTGGCGGTGGTGGCCGCCCTGGCCCAGAGCCGGCGGTCGATCGCGCTGATCGCCGGAGCGTCGACGTGGATCACCGTGATCTGGAAACCCGATGGGGCGCACGGGATGTACTCGTGGCCGCACGTGCTGCTGGCAGTGGCGTGCGCCGTGGTGGCGTGGTACTGGCTGCAGAAGACGCCGACGGCGCAGGCGGTCAAACAGCCAGAGCCTGGGCCCGGCGCACCACCTCACGGGCCTGATGCGAATGAAGAGCATCAACCGGCCGGGCATTAGCCAATTCGTCGGTCGCGCGGTCCCGCCGGATCGTCAGCGACGCGTCGGGCGTGAACAGCCAACGCATGATCTCCGTCTCGTGGTAGCCGCCGTCGCGCAGTACGATCAGGAGCCCCGGCAGGCTCTTGACGACGTGACCGGTTTCGTCGAAGAAGATCCTCGGCACCACCACCACGCCGTTTCGGCGCACAGCAATGAGGTGGCCGTCCCGCAACTGTTGATGCACCTTCGTCACCGCAACGCCGAGCATCTCGGCGACGGCGGATAGCTCGTAGACCTCCTCGGCGGGATCGAGGACGTCCTCGGCGGCCGGAATGCTGCTCATCGCACCGAGTCTAAATCCGCCCTGCCCCGGCAGGAGGCGCAAAATCGCCGGGATTTCGCTCCGTAACATGTCTCCGGTGGATGCCTACCCGCGGACGGACCCGCTGCCCGGGACCGTGCTCGATGGTCGGTACCGCGTCGACGTCATGATCGCCACCGGAGGCATGTCCGCCGTGTACCGCGGGCTGGATCTGCGCCTCGACCGGCCCGTGGCGCTGAAGGTGATGGATACCCGATATGCGGGTGATGCGCAGTTCCTGACCCGGTTTCAGCGTGAGGCGCGCGCGGTAGCCCGGTTGACGGACCCCGGCCTGGTGGCGGTGTACGACCAGGGCGGCGGAATGGTAGGCAACCAGCCCCCGTTCCTGGTCATGGAACTGGTCGAGGGCGGCACGCTGCGGGAGCTGCTGCGTGAGCGCGGGCCGATGCCCCCTCATGCCGCTGCGGCGGTGCTGCGCCCGGTTCTCGGCGGGCTGGCGGCAGCACACCGCGCGGGCCTGGTACACCGTGATGTCAAACCCGAGAACGTGCTGATCTCCGACGACGGGGACGTCAAGATCGCCGACTTCGGGCTGGTGCGCGCCGTCGCCGAAGCGAAGATCACCTCGACGAGCGTCATCCTGGGCACCGCCGCCTACCTGTCGCCCGAGCAGGTCAGCACGGGCGACGCGGATCCGCGCAGCGACGTCTACGCGGTGGGCATCCTGACCTACGAACTGCTGACCGGCCGGACCCCATTCGGCGGCGACAGCGCGCTGGCGGTGGCCTATCAGCGGATGGACAACGACGTGCCGGCCCCCAGCTCGGTGATCTCGGGTGTGCCAGCGCAATTCGATGATCTGGTGCGACGCGCGACGGCCCGCGACCCCGCTCGACGGTACGCCGACGCCCAGGAAATGGGTGAGGACCTCGAGGCCATCGTCGACGAGCTCGGGCTGCCCCCGTTCCGGGTGCCCACACCACGCAATTCCGCGCAGCACGCGTCGGCGTCCCTGCCCATTCCGCCGGCGCGGACCGCGGCCCCGCCGGCGCCGCGCCAACCGACTCGGACGCTCCCGCGCGACGACTGGCCTACACCGGAACCCGAATTCCAGCCGGTGTCGGGACGGTTCGCCGGCATCGACATCGAGGACTTCTACTGGGCGCGACAGCGCGCCCGGCGCGCACTGCTGTTCTGGGTGGTCGCCGTGTTGACGCTGACAGCGCTGATCGCCGCGGCCGCGTGGACGGCCGGAAGCAACCTCAACCACCTGATCTAATCGCGCAGCATCTCGGCGACCAGGAATGCGAGTTCCAGGCTCTGCTGGGTGTTCAACCGCGGGTCGCAGGCCGTTTCGTAGCGTCCGGACAGATCGGTGTCGGAGATGTCCTGCGCCCCGCCAAGGCATTCGGTGACGTTCTCACCGGTGATCTCGACGTGGATGCCGCCGGGATAGGTGCCCAGTGCCCGGTGCACCTCGAAGTAACCCTGCACCTCATCGACGATCCGGTCGAAGTGGCGGGTCTTGTAGCCGGTCGAGGACTCGTGGGTGTTGCCGTGCATCGGATCGCACTGCCAGATCACCTGATGCCCGGTGGCCTGCACCTTCTCGATGATCGGTGGAAGCAGATCGCGCACCTTGTTGTTGCCCATGCGGGTCATCAGTGTCAACCGGCCCGGCTCGTTGTTAGGGTCCAGCCGCTCGACGTACTCGACGGCGAGCTCCGGTGTCACGGTCGGCCCGAGCTTGACGCCGATCGGGTTCGCGATCACCTCCGCGAACGCGATATGCGCACCGTCGAGTTGACGGGTGCGCTCGCCGATCCATACGTAATGCGCCGACAGGTCGTAGAGCTTCGAGCCTTCCTCGTCCTGGGAGAGCCGCAGCATCGCCCGCTCGTAGTCCAGCACCAACGCCTCATGGCTGGCGTAGATCTCGGCGGTCTGCAGGTTGCGGTCGTCGACATCGCAGGCGCTCATGAAGGTCAACGCGCGATCGATCTCGGCGGCCAGCGCCTCATATCGTGCCCCGGCGGGCGACGTGCGGACGAACTCCCGGTTCCAATCGTGCACCAGGTGCAGCGACGCCAGCCCCGAGCCGGTCAGTGCCCGCACCAGGTTCATCGCCGCGCTCGCGTTGGCGTAGGCGCGCACCAGCCGCGACGGATCGTGCTCACGCGCAGCGGGGTCGGGCGCGAAGCCGTTGATCATGTCGCCGCGGTAAGAGCGCAACCCCAGGGCGTCGATATCGGCCGATCGCGGTTTGGCGTACTGGCCCGCGATCCTGCCGACCTTGACGACCGGCACGCTCGCGCCGTAGGTGAGCACCACCGCCATCTGTAGCAACGCGCGGAGGTTGGCGCGGATGTGGGGTTCGGTGTTGTTGACGAAGGTCTCCGCGCAGTCGCCGCCCTGCAGCAGGAACGCCTTACCGCAGGCCACGTCGGCCAGCAGGCCTTTGAGCCGCTCGACTTCGGCGGGCACCGTCACCGGCGGGACGCTCTCCAGCACGGTGCGGATGTTCTTGGCCGTGTCAGCATCCCACGTCGGCTGCTGCACTGCAGGCTTGGCGAGCGCGGCGTCGAGCCGTTGCCGCAGCTCATCGGGCAGCGGCGGCAGCGAGGGCAGCTGTTCGATGGGTACGTCGACGGTCCAGTTCACCCGTTCATGGTAACGGGCCGCGACATCTGCTTTTCACCACTGGGCTGGTCTTTCGCGGGTGATCATCAACTGGAACCGGCGCAGATTGTGGCGGGCGTCGACCAGCGCATTGTGGGCGTCTCGCGGCCGTGGCGGCATCCGCGGCGAACCGCGCTCTTCCCAGTACTGCCGCAGCTCTCGGGTGAAACGCGGAATCGCCGGCGGCAGGTCGATCATCGGGCCCCACAGCTGACACAGCGCGACATGGTCGTAGGCGCCGACCCAGGCCCACAACTCGATCGGCTCGTCACCGTCGACTCCGAAGAAGTCCTCTAATTCCGAGCGGATCTGCCGCCGCGAACGCCACAGCTGTGACGCAGGCGGCGGGAGCTTGGGCAGCACATGCCTGCGCACCCAGCTGCCCGCTCGCTCGGGATTGAATTCGGTTGACACGGCGTAATATTCGCGGCCGTCTTCGGCGACCACACCGATCGAGATCAGCTCGATCGTGCGGCCGTTGTCGATGAACTCGGTGTCGTAGAAGTAGCGCACTAAGCGGGATCCTTCGCGTGTTCCGCCGAGACCGACCGCTCCATCGGGGCCGGGGCGGCGCGAATTTCGCGGTCGAGCTGCTCGTCGACTTTGGCGTCGTCGGGGAATTTGGGCATGCCGGCGATGGCGTCCTGCAACCACAGCTTGGCCTGGACGACCGGCCGCCGCAGCCAACGCTCCCGTTCCAGCGCCCGGTGCATCTTGCGAGGCCGGTTGGTGTAGCGCCAGCGGGCCCAGGGCGCGTGCGGGCGCGACAACCGGATCGCACCGACGATGAGCAACGGCGTGACGAACATCCCGACCAGACCCGTCCACACCTTGCCCTTGAACAGCACGACGACGGCCAGCGCCAGGGTCAGCACGGCCGCCGCGATCACCCCGGCCCGTGCGAGCAGGTTGTCGTCGCTACGCCAGATGTCGATGTCGAAGAACGACAGCGGGCTGAACCCCAGGATCAGCAGGCCGGCGACGGCGACCGCCGCGAACACCGCGTCGACCGAGGTCCGGCCGTCCTCGGCCCAGTACACGTCCTCAAGGTGCAGGATCAACGCGAACTCATCGAGGACCAGCGCTGCACCGATTCCGAAAAGAATTGCCGCCGCCGTGAATTCGGGTACTCCCCCGTCAACCGCCAACGTCACCATCGTCACACCGGAGATCATGACCAGAACCACACCGATAACCACGTGGTGGAGGTGCAGCCCCGAGCCCTGTGCCCCCGAAACAGAGATGTTGCGCGGCTGCCACCACTTGCGCGGCGCATCGCTACCGGCGTGGCTGCGGATGTACCGCACGATCGTGCGGGTGACGAAGAACGTCAGGATGAACGCCACCAGGCAGAAGACGAGCGGTACCCGCCCCGGCGGGACGGCGAAGTCGACGTGGAAGTCCGCGAGCACGCAGAAAACTTACGCCGACCCCCGCAGACGCGAGGAGCAGAATGACCGGCGCGTGTCGTGGCCGGGATACCGGCCGAAGCGCCGCAACACCCCGATAGGCTGGTCAGCGACATGAGTATGTGGCGGTCGCCCGGCGGGGCTGGTTGGGGGCCAACGCTTGCTTGGCGGCTGTTTCAACTGCTGACCCTGGCCGCGTTGGCCTGGGCCGGCTGGCGGTTGCTCGGCCGGGTTCCCTACCGCATCGACGTCGACGTCTACCGCATGGGCGGACAAGCCTGGCTGGACGGTCGACCGCTCTACGCCGACGGCGCGATGTTCCACACCCGGGGCGGGCTCGATCTGCCGTTCACCTACCCGCCGCTGGCCGCGGTCGCCTTCTCGCCGTTCGCGCTGCTGTCGCTGGAGGCCGCGAGCGTCGCGATCACAGCGACCACCCTGGTGCTGCTGATCGTCGCGGTGACGATCGTGCTCCACCGGTGCGACGTCTGGTCCCAAACCTCGGTGAGCGCCGAGCCCGCGTGGCTGCGGCAGGCTTGGCTGGCCACCGCCATGGTGGCCCCGGCCGTGGTGTACCTGGAGCCGATCCGGTCGAACTTCGACTTCGGCCAGATCAACGTGGTGTTGATGACACTGGTGATCGCCGATTGTGTGCCGCGCCGGACCCCCTGGCCGCGCGGCATGCTGCTCGGACTGGCGATCGCGCTGAAGCTGACCCCTGCGGTCTTTCTGCTGTACTTCGTGCTGCGCCGCGACGTCCGCGCGGTGATCGTCACCGCGGTGTCCGCCGTCCTCGCCACGCTGGTCGGGGTCGCGTTCGCCTGGCGCGACTCGCTCGAGTACTGGACCGAGACCGTGCGTAACACCGATCGCATCGGCACCGCGACGCTGAACACCAACCAGAACATCGCCGGCGCCCTGGCCCGGCTGGGACTGGCCGAAGGACCACGGTTCGCACTCTGGACCGCGGCCTGCTTCGCACTGCTGGGGCTCACGGTGTGGGCGGTGCGGCGTGTGCTCAAGGCGGACCTACCGGTGCTCGCACTGATCTGCGTGGCCATGTTCGGGCTGGTGGTATCGCCGGTTTCGTGGTCGCACCACTGGGTGTGGGCGCTACCCGCGCTGCTGGTCACCGCGCTGGTGGCCTATCGAAAACGGCATGCCGCCCTGGCCGTGGTGGCGGCCGCCGGCTTTGCGTTGATGGTGTGGACGCCGATCACGCTGATGCCCGAGCACAAAGAGACCGCGGCGTCGCTGTGGCGGCAACTGGCCGGCGGCTCTTACGTGTGGTGGGCGATCGCGGTGATCGTCGCGGCGGGCTCACTCACGGTGGCCCCTACGCGGCGCAGCAGGCCGGTCGTCGACGCGGCGCCCGTACCGGCCGTCAATTAGCCGGCGGTGGTTGGATTGCCGGCTCAGCCGGCGGTGGTTGGATTGCCGGCTCAGCCGGCGGTGGTTGGATTGCCGGCTCAGCCGGCGGCGACCTCCGGCATGCGGGCCGACGGCGTGCTGCTGTCGTCGGCCCTGCCCTCCTTGATGTCGGCGGCGTACAGGTCCACGTACTCCTGACCGGACAACCGCATCAACTCGTACATCACCTCGTCGATGACCGCGCGCTCGATGAAGCGGTTGCCCGCCAGACCCTCGAAGCGACTGAAGTCCATCGGCTTGCCGAACCTCACCTGCACCCGGCCGAAGCGCCACATCTTGCTGCCCGGCGGGTTGACGACATCTGTTCCGATCATCGCGACCGGAATCACCGGAACGCCGGACTCCAGCGCCAGTCGCGCCAGGCCGGTCTTGCCTTTGTAGAGCCGCCCATCGGGCGACCGGGTGCCCTCCGGGTACATCCCGAGCAGCTTGCCCTCGCCGAGGATGCGCGCTGCGGTGTTCAACGCGCTCTGCGCGCTGTCGGCGTCCGTGCGGTCGATCGGCACCTGACCGGCGACGGTGTAGAACCAGCGGGAGAACCAGCCCTTCAGGCCGGTGCCGGTGAAGTACTCCGCCTTGGCCAGGAACGTGATTCTCCGGTTGACCACCAACGGCAAATAGAAACTGTCTGCGACCGCAAGATGATTACTGGCCAGAATCGCCGCACCGGACGCCGGAAGATGGTCCAGCCCTTCTACTTTCGGCCGCCCCAGCAACGACAG
This sequence comes from Mycolicibacterium sp. ND9-15, assembly GCF_035918395.1. Taxonomy (NCBI): domain Bacteria; kingdom Bacillati; phylum Actinomycetota; class Actinomycetes; order Mycobacteriales; family Mycobacteriaceae; genus Mycobacterium; species Mycobacterium jinjuense. The sequence goes on along the minus strand of NZ_CP142362.1, from coordinate 4,676,768 downwards.
CAGGGGACCCATGAAGATGAACTTGAACAGCCAGTACCACATGGGCCCTCCCGGTGATCGAACACCAGCCGGTGTTCTGCGACAACTTTACCCACGCGCTGTGGATGCGACCACAGCGCGCACACTACTCCTCGACGGTTACCGGGATGTGTTGATAACGGCCCGGCGGGGGCGGCGGTGCAGGTCCGTCCGGTCCCGTGTCGGTCGGCGGCGGACCGTCCGGTGGTTCCGGCGGCCCCGTGGGGCCGGCCTCGCGCTCGGTCTGCTCGAGAATCGCCCGGACGACGGCCAGCAACGCGACGCTGTGCTCGGCGATGACGGTCAGCAGCGGGTGCTGTTCACCCGCCGCCAGCGCCGCGAGCGCGCACACGGGGCACCACACCTGCTGGCACTTGCCCGCACCGCTGCCCGCAGCACGAGCGGCCGCGAACCGCACCGCGGGGTCCAGTTTGTCCAGAATGGCCTGCGCTAGTAGGCGCAACTCCGGCCCGAGATCGGCGTGCGGCCCTGTCACTTCGGCCACACCTCCGGATTCGGTCGAAACCGCACGGTCAGCTCACACCCTCGCAGTTGCGCGTCGACCACGATGCACCTACGCAGCACTGACGCTAGCCGGACCCGGCGCCGCAGGCCGCCCGCGCCGATGATCAAATCGTCGTCGACCCTGCCCACCGCTAGTCCCGACGAGTCGACCTGCGGCAACTCTAGCCGTAACCGATACACCGATTCGAGGCCGGAGCCCGACTCGCGATCCACGATCGGGCGCAGCGGCCCCGGCGGCGGCGACCCGTCGCGGCGCCGTGCGCTGTCCAGCAACTCACCGAGCGCCTTGGGCCCGATCGGTTCACCGGGCAGATGGGGCACCAGCACGAGTTGGACATCGCCGATGGTCGCGTCGAGGTGCTCGAGGACGCCCTGCTGTTCCGAGATCCGCTCGGCGTACCAGTCGAACGCGGGATGTTCGGGCAAGTTGCGATACTCGTACGAATCGTCTTGCAGGAGTACCTGATTGACGATCAACTCCGCGACCTGAACACCCATCAACGCCAACGAGCCGAGCGTGCGGGCCGCCTCGGCGGCCACCACCCGTTCGGCCGTCATCACCAGATGCGCGCTGACCTTCGATCCGTCGGTGAGCAGCGTGCTCAGCCGTTCGGTTCCGACGCCGATGCGCTCGAACAGAGCGACGACGGCAGCGGTGTGCGGGTCGTCGGTTCCAGTGGACAGCCGGCGATGCCGCGGCCAGGCCCGCTCCAAGTAAAGGCCGAACGTCGCGGGCAGGGTGAGCATGCGCAACGCGTCGGCGGTCGACGCACAGTCGACCACGACGCGGTCCCATCGTCCCGACGCCGCCAGTTCGCCCACTTCGTGCAGGCCGAGCACCTCTTGGACACCCGGCAGAGCCGAAAGCTCTTCAGGAGCAACACTTCCCAACTCGGAGTCTGGGAATCGGCCGGACAGCAGCCCGGCGATTTCGCGCCAACGCGCCTCGAGCAGTGCCAGCGTGTCCAGCGCCAGCGCGTCCAGCGACCCGCCACCGGCGTCGGCGTCGTCGGCGAACACCCGGGTGGGCTTACCCGATCCGGTCGGCGGGACCGTCGTATCGAGCACGTCACCGATGGAGTGCGCCTGGTCGGTCGAGACGATGAGCACCCGAAGCCCCGCGCGTGCGTCGCGCACGGCGGTGGCGGTCGCCAACGTCGACTTGCCTACCCCGCCCTTACCGACGAACAGACCGATCTTGGCGGTTGGCGTGCCGGAGGCATTGGCGCTCACTCAGCCTCGACTCGCTTCTTGAGATCCTTCAGCGCGGTGTCGGTGAGGCGCCGTTCCGCCTTCCGTTTCAACAGCCCGATCATCGGGATGATCAGATCGACCGACAACTCGTAGGTGACGTCGGTTCCGGATCCATTGGGCGACAGTCGATATGCTCCTTCGAGAGACCTCAGCAGTGAGCTGGACACCAACGTCCACGTCACCGACTTGCGGTCGGCCGGCCAGACGTACGACAACACCATCGTGTCCTTGAGTACCGCGGCGTCCAGCACCAGCCTCGCGGTCTTCGGATAGCCCTCGGCGTCGGCCTCGAGCACCTCGGCCTCCTTGTACTCGGCCACCCAGTTCGGATACGACCCGATGTCTGCGATGACGTCCATGACCGTCGAAGGATCCGCATCGATGTAGATGGTCTGCGCCGTTTTGTCCGCCACGTTGAAAATCTACCCTCCCCTGTCATCGATGGTGCCACGCTGCACGACTCCGCGGCTCAGCCGTGACGCCGGCATGCGGCCGAAGCATCAGGCTAACGGCGACACGCCCACCGGGCGCGTGGCCTCCAGCCGCTGCTTCACCTCGAACGCCATGTTCTTACCCGCGACCCGGCGCCGGTGGTTCATCTTCGCCAGGTTCATCTTGGCCAATTGCCACGCTGCCACCCCGGACGGCTCGGCGTGCAGAAAGTAGTGCAGGACGACGCCGTCGAGCACCGGCTCCAGCCAGATCTCCATGGTCCCGGTCAGCGCGCCGGTGATGGTCCACCGGTGGCCCTTCTCGCCGCGGTCCTGAACCACCGTCAACCTCAGGTCGGGCCACCAGCGACGCCAGCTCGCGGGATCCGCGACGTAGCGGCCGACCTCGACGGGGTCTGCCGCGACGAAGGTGTCGTCCGCGATCTGAATGCTATTCATGGCATACCAGCTTCACATACCGGCCTCAGCGCGGCCGATTAGGCTGGGAACCGCAGTGCAGCCGGATCGAGAGGTCATATCGTGCGCGAGTTCAGTGTTCCCGCTTCCTTTACCGTGGGCGAACACGACAACGTCGTCAGCCCCGTGTTCGACCACGAGCGCGACGATCCCGACCACGTGATCTTCCAGCGCCTGATCGACGGCACCTGGCGCGATGTGACGTGCAAGCAAGCGGCCGCCGAGATCCGTGCAGCGGCCTTAGGGCTGATCGCTGCGGGTGTGCAGCCCAAAGACCGCGTCGCAATACTGTCGGCAACACGCTACGAGTGGGTCATCCTCGACTACGCGATCCTGGCCGTCGGCGCGGTGACAGTGCCCATCTACGAGACGTCCTCGCCGGAACAGGTCCGTTGGGTGCTGGAGGATTCCGGCGCGGTGCTGGCGTTCGTCGAGCTGGAGGCCCATGCGCTGATGGTCAAGGAGTTGCTCGGAGAGTTGCCGGCGCTGCGAAAGGTCGCGGTCATCGAGTCGACGATGCCGTCTGCGCTGGACGAACTCACCGAAGCCGGCGCGGACGCGGACCCCGGCGAGATCGACCGGCGGCGGGCCGCCATCAAGTCCGCCGACCCCGCAACGCTCATCTACACGTCGGGAACCACCGGCCGCCCGAAGGGCTGCGAGCTGACCCACTCCAACCTGCTGCACGAAATCCGTGCGGATACCGAGTGCTTTCCCACCCTGCTGCGCAAGGGCGAGCGTCTGCTCGTGTTCCTGCCGCTGGCGCACATCCTGGCCAGGATGCTGTCCATGACGGCGTTCGCCAACGGAGTCACCATCGGCTACACCAGCGACATCAAGAACCTCGTCCCGATGTTCGGCGTGTTCAAGCCCACCGTCATCGTGTCGGTCCCCCGTGTCTTCGAAAAGGTCTACAACACCGCCGAAATGAAGGCCCAGGACAGCGGGCGAGGCGCGATCTTCGCAAAGGCCGCGCAGACCGCGATCGAATGGAGCCAAGCCCAGGACACCGGCGGACCGGGCATCCTGCTGCGAGCCAAGCACGCCCTCTTCGATCGGCTCGTCTACGCCAAGCTGCGCGACGCCACCGGCGGTGACTGCCGGGCCTCCATCTCCGGCGGCGCGCCGCTGGGCGCCCGGCTCGGTCACTTCTACCGGGGCATCGGCCTGACCATCTACGAGGGCTACGGGCTCACCGAGACCACCGCCGCGATCACCGTGAACCGGATCGGCGAACTCAAGATCGGCACCGTCGGAAAACTGGTGCCGGGCAACAGCATGGCGATCGCCAACGATGGCGAACTGCTGGTGCGAGGGGGCGTGGTGTTCGGCGGGTACTGGCGCAACGAGAAAGCCACCGAAGAGGCGATCGTCAACGGCTGGTTCCACACCGGTGACTTGGGCAGCATCGATGACGACGGCTACCTGTCGATCATCGGCCGCAAGAAGGAGATCATCGTCACCGCCGGGGGCAAGAACGTCGCCCCGGCGGTGCTCGAGGACCAACTTCGCGCGCATCCACTGATCAGTCAGGCCATGGCCGTGGGCGACGCCAGGCCGTTCGTCGCAGCGTTGATCGCGCTGGATCCAGAGGCCGTCGACGTGTGGAAACAGCACCACGGCAAGGACGCCACCGCTTCGGTGGAGGACCTGGCCGACGACCCCGACCTCGTCGCCGAGATCGACCTTGCGGTGAAGAACGCCAACGAGGCGGTGTCGAAGGCCGAGGCGATCCGCAAGTTCCGCATCCTGCCGGTCGACTTCACCGTGCTCACTGGGGAACTGACACCGACGCTGAAGGTCAAGCGCAAGGTGGTCGCCGACAAGTTCGCCGAAGAGATCGAAGCGCTGTACGCGAAGAACTAAAGCAAGTGGGCAAGCCGCTGCGCCTGGGTGTCCCACTGCCAGTCGGCCACCACCCAGCGCCGGCCCGCCGCGCCCATCCGCGCTGCCCGATCGGGATCGGCCAGCAGCTCGCTGACGGACGCCGCGATCGCGCCCACGTCCCAACCGTCGACCACCACGCCCGTTTCCCCGTCGCGCACGGTTTCCGGCGCACCGCCCGAGCGGCCCGCGACGACCGGCACACCCGAGGCGGACGCCTCGAGATAGACGATGCCCAGACCCTCGACGTCCAGTCCGGCGCCGCGGGTGCGGCACGGCATCGCGAACACGTCGGCCATGGCGTGGTGGGCGGGCAGCTCCTCACCGGGAACGGCGTCGGTGAAGACAACGTGTTCGGTCACCCCGAAGCTGTGCGCCAGCCTGTGGAGCGTCGACCGATACGGGCCCCCACCGACGATGACCAGCGCCGCGCCGGGCACGCGCTGCCGGATCGCGGGCATCGCCCGGATCAGCATGTCCTGCCCCTTGCGAGGCACCAGCCGGGACAGGCACACGACGACGGGCCGGCTCCCGAGCCGGTAACGGGCGCGCAGTTCGGCGCGCGCGACCTCGTCGGGCGCGAACCGGTCGGTGTCGACGCCAGGCGGCAGGTGCTCGAGCGCAGCCCGAGGCCCGAACGCCGACGCGAACCGCCGCCGAGTGTACCGGCTGACGTAGGTGATCACATCGGTTCCGGATCCGATGCGCCGCAATGCCGTTCGGGCCAGCGGCAGCATCGACCAGCCGACCTCGTGTCCGTGCGTGCTGGCGATCACGCGGCGCGCACCGGCGTCGCGCGCCAGCGGCGCCATCAGTGCCAGCGGAGCCGCCGCACCGAACCAGACCGTCTCGGCCCTGCGCTCCTCGACGAGCCGCCGCATCCGGCCTATCACCGACGGCTCTGGAAGCATGAGGCTGCCCGGATGTCGCACAACGTCGTAGCCCGTGGCGGCGGCCTCGGCGTCGAAGTCGTCGGAGCCCTTCCATCTCGGCGCGTACACCGTCAGCGTGTGCTGACCGGCAGCGACCAGGTGGTCGACCAGTTCGTGCAGATAGGACTGGATGCCGCCGCGGCGCGGCGGAAAGTCGTTGGTGACCAACAGGACCCGGCTCACGCCATCGCCCACTGCCGCCACTGGGCCAGCGCCGCGGGCAAGTCCGCACCGAGGGTGTCCCGCACCGCCGTCGCGAGGTCGGGATGGCCGGGTCCGCATGCCCGCCGATACAAGTCGCGTAACGTGCCCGGGCCGTACCGGTCGGCGACGAACCGGCTGAACCACCAGGCCCGCTCGTAGGCCAGCGAGCGGTCGGGTCCGGCCAACTCCGCATCCGTGGGCAGCGTCGCGACGACAGCCTCCGGCCGCGACGTCGCGGGCCGGGCAACGAAGTCGGCCACCCCTTCGGTGAGCCAGCGCGGCGCGTCCGGCGCGGTGCCGGCGCGGGCCGCATAGTGAAACAGCTCATGGCGCAGCACGATTCGCAGCGCTGCGTCGCTCATGTCGGCGGCACCGGGCGCGAACATGATCCGCTCGGCGGTGGTGGTGGCCGCGGTGTATGCGTCGCCGCCGCCGACGGCCGCGAATTGCGCGTCGGTTCCCGCGGCGGCGATCACGACCTGGTGCGGCCACTTCGGGCCCCAGAACGCGGTGACCGCCGCAGCGGCGCCGTCCATCTCGGCGGCGATCCGAGCCGACAACTGCTCGGCACGCGGCCCGCCGAGTGCGATCAACCGAACCGTTCGGCCATCGTGGAGCGCTTGGGTGCGCGATGCCGCGGCCGGCGTGGCCAGTGATGCGGGGGTGGGGGGCGTGGCCGTCACCGGTGTGGACGGGACCTCGGACCGGCCGACGAGGAGCAGTGCGCAGATCAGTTCGGCGATTAGGAGCGCAGCGAGGCTGGACCTGCTCCTCGCGTGCGGGGCTTTCCGGCGGTCAGTAACGGCGGACGTTGTAGATGGGCGCATTGTCCACCGGAGCGACTCGCACCGGCGTGCCGTAGGTCGAGGCGTGCACCATCATTCCGTCACCGATGTAAATGCCGACGTGCGACGCATCGGAGTAGTACGTCACCAGGTCACCCGGCTGCATCTGGTCCCTCGACACCGCCTGACCCCCTCTTGCCAGTGCCTGGCTGGAGTGCGGCAGCGAGATGCCGGCCTGCTGGAACGACCACATCACCAGCCCAGAGCAGTCGAATGCGCTCGGCCCGGAACCGCCCCACGAGTACGGCGAGCCGATGCGGCTCAGCGCGGCCTGGATTACGGTGCCGGAGTGTCCGCCCACCGGTGGCGCCATGTCCCCTGGCGGGATGGCCCCCGGCGCCGGCGGCGCGGCGATGATCGCGGGATCCCCGCCGGGTGGCAACGGCGCCGGCGCGGCTACCGGAGGCGCTGGCGGCAACGCGGCGAGCGCCTCGCGCTGGTGCGGCGTCAGGGCCTCGTACTGCGACTTGACCACGGCGATCTGGACCTGCAGTCGACTCTGCTTGGACTGCAGGTCGGCGCGCACGGCAGCGGCCTGCTCGGCGGCGGTCTTCGCTTCGGTGGCCGATTTCGCGGACGCCTCCTCGGCCAGCGCCGCCTGCTTCCCGGTTTCGCGGTACTTCTTCATCTGCGCCGACATCTCGGCGGCCATCACGCGCTGCACCGACAGCTGATCGATGAGGCCCTGCGGCGAATTGGCCGTCAGTATCGCGTCCAGCCCGTCGGTCCGGCCGCCCATGTACTGCGCGGCAGCCACCTTGTTGACGGCCGCCTGGAAGGTTGCCAACTGGTCTCTCGCCTTGTTCGCGGCCGCGAGATCGGCGGCGTGCTTGGCCTCCGCGCTCCGCTGAATGGCCAGCTTGTTGTCGAGATCAAGCTGGGCCGAATGCATCGCCTCGGTGGTCTGCTCGGCCTGCCGCGACAACTCGTTGAGCTTCGCCAGCGCGTCATCGGCCGGGTCGGCCTGCACACTGACTGCGAAAAGACCCGCGAAGAAAGTGATACCGACTATCGCACTGACGAGGGGTCGAAGAAACCCACGTGGGGTCCAGCGCGTGCGGTCGAGCCTCAAGATTTGCGTCCTTCAACATCCGGAACGAAGCCGTGTCGAACTGCCCTTAGGTCTCAGACAGGTTACGAAACGGCATCGGCGTTGTCCAACAGAAGACGCAAATTTAACAGGCAGCTCATAATTCGTCGCGCCGCCAGCTACGCCGCGTGTCGTCAGGCGACACCCGAACCGCCGTCCCGGCGGACGGGCACCAGCCGCAGGCGCGGCGCCAGACCCACATCGGCGAGAACCTCCAACGCCCGGCGTTCGTCGTCCAACAGCGTGTCGGGAACTCCCAGCAGAACGCTCACGACGCAGTCCTGACAGCCTGGTCCGCGTACCGCGCAATCGTCGCAGTCGATCTTCACCGTGCCCACGAATGGCTCCTCTCGGTCGGTGCTGTCCGCACGCTATCCGGGGGTACCGACAACTCACCGGCAGCAGGGACATCACTGGACACCGTGACCGCGTGGCAAACCCGAGGTGTCGGTGCGGTTTTCTACCGTCAGCCCATGAGCCAGCTCAGCGTCGCTGACGGAGACCAACTGGCTTTGGCCATGGATGTCACGCTGCGCGACACCACCTTCGTCGTCGTCGACCTGGAAACCACCGGCGGGCGCGCCGGCGGCGACAACCCCGACGCGATCACCGAGATCGGCGCGGTCAAAGTGCGCGGCGGCGTCGTGCTCGGCGAGCTGGCCACCCTGGTGGATCCGGGTCGCAGCATCCCGCCGCAGATCGTGGCGCTGACCGGGATCACCACCGCGATGGTGTGCGACGCACCGAGGATCGAGTCTGTGCTCCCGTCTTTCTTGGAGTTCTCCCGCGGGGCGGTGCTGGTCGCCCACAACGCCGGATTCGATGTCGGTTTCCTGCGCGCCGCCGCCGAACGTTGTCAGATCACCTGGCCGCGACCGCCGGTGTTGTGCACGGTCAAACTCGCCCGCCGGGTGCTCACCCGCGACGAAGCGCCCAGCGTACGGCTCTCCGCGCTGGCCCGGCTGTTCGGGGCGAGCACCACCCCGACGCACCGCGCACTCGACGACGCCCGCGCCACCGTCGACGTGCTGCACGGCCTGATCGAGCGGGTGGGCAACCAGGGTGTACACACTTACACCGAGTTGCGGTCATACCTGCCCGATGTCACCCCGGCCCAACGGCGCAACCGTCACCTAGCCACGCCGCTGCCGAGCCGACCGGGGGTCTACCTGTTCCGCGGCCCCGCCGGCGAGGTGCTCTATGTCGGCACCGCCGTCAACCTCCGCCGTCGCGTCGGGCAGTACTTCAACGGCTCGGACTCTCGCACCCGCATCAAGGAGATGACCTCCCTCGCCACCGCGGTCGACCACGTCGAGTGCGCTCACGACCTCGAGGCCGGCGTGCGCGAACTACGGCTGCTGGCGGCTCATTCGCCGCCTTACAACCGGCGGTCGAAGTTCCCGCATCGCTGGTGGTGGGTCACGTTGACAGACGAGGCGTTCCCCCGCTTCTCCGTCATCCGTAGCCCGAAGCACAACCCGGTGATCGGGCCGTTCCGGGCGCGTGCCGATGCCGTCGACACCGCGGCGCTGCTGGCTCGCTACACCGGCGTGCGGACGTGCACCAAGAAGCTGGCGCGCGCCGCGGTGCATGGTCCGGCCTGCCCGGAACGCGAGTTGGCGCCCTGTCCGGCCCCCCGTGACGTGGGCGCCGCCGCCTACGCCGAGGCGGTCGCGCACGCGGCCGACGTGATGGACGGGGCCGACGGCCGGGCTCTGGAAGCGGCGCTGGCCCACATCACCGACCTCGCCGACCGTGGCCGCTACGAGACCGCCGCGCGCCTGCGCGACCACACCGCCACCGCGATCGACGTGCTGTGGCGGGGCCAGCGACTGCGGGCGCTGGCCGCCGTTGCGGAGCTGGTAGCGGCACGTCCCGACGGCGCCGGCGGGTGGCAGCTCGCGGTGATCCGCAACGGCCAGCTGGCGGCCGCCGGCAACGCCCCCCGCGGTGTACCGCCGATGCCAGTCGTCGACGCGATTTACGCAGGCGCCCAGGCGATTCTGCCGTCCGCGGCCCCACTGGGCGGCGCCCTTGTCGAGGAGACGGCGTTGATCGCGCGCTGGCTGCATCAGCCGGGGGTGCGCATCGTGCGCGCGACGAGCGGCTACTGCTCGCCGGTGCACGCGGCAGGCCGGTGGGCGTCGTGGGCGGCGTCGGCGCGGTCGGCACGGCTCGCCGCCGAGCAGATCGCCAGGATGACCAGGGACGCCGAGGAACAAACCGGGCGGACAAGCCTCTCAGGCTTTTTGAGTGAACCGCACCCAACGCGCGAGGAGTTGTTCGGCCGCCCCGGAGTCGATGGCCTCCACCGCTTTGGCGAGCCCCGTCTCCCAGGCGGGCACCCATTTGGCGTCGCTGGCTAGCCCCGCGTGCGCCACCAACGCCCCGGCGGCATTGAGGATTACCGCATCGCGCACCGCGCCGTGCGCACCGCCCAGCACCGCGCGCACCGATGCGGCGTTGGCCTCCGCGTCGCCTCCGATCAGTTCGGAGATCTCGGCGCGACCGAAGCCGAACGCGGCGGGGTCGAATTTCAGCCGCTCGACCGTGCCGGCCTGCACCCGCCAGATCGTGCTGGTCGTCGTCGTGGTCAGTTCGTCGAGACCGTCGTCGCCATGCACCACCAGCGCACTGGACGCACGCGTCGCGAACACTCCGGCCATCACCTCGGCCAAGTCGGCCCATGCGCACCCGATCAGCCCGGCCCGCGGTGACGCCGGATTGGTGAGCGGACCGAGCAGATTGAACACCGTCGGCACCCCGATCTCGCGACGCACCACGCCGGCGTGCCGGTATGAGGGATGGAAATGCGGTGCGAACGCGAACCCGATGCCGACCTCGGCTACGCTGCGCGCGACTTCGTCGGGGCCGAGGTCGATGCGCACTCCGAGCGCCTCGAGGGTGTCGGCGCCGCCGGACAGCGAGGACGCTGCGCGATTGCCGTGCTTGATCACCGGCACCCCGGCGGCGGCGACCACGATGGCCGCCATCGTCGACAGGTTCTGGGTGTTGGCGCCGTCACCCCCGGTGCCCACCACGTCGACGGTCGCGGTGCCGATCACGTCCGTGGGAACCCGCCGCGCGTGTTTGAGCATGGTGTCGGCCAGCTCGGTGACCTCCGCCGATGTCGGGCGCTTCATGGTCATCGACACGGCGAATCCGGCGATCTGGGCAGGAGTGGCTGTGCCGGTCATGATCTGGTCCATCGCCCACGCCGCCTGGCCCGTCTCGAGAGACCGGCCGGTCGTCAGCCGGCCCAGGATCCGGGGCCAGGCGAAAGAATCGGATTTTTCGGCAGAAGGCACCCCGCGATTATGACGAAACGTCGACCCGGGTGGAGATTGACAACTACAAAGCGTCATACTTGCTCCTGTGACGAGCGCTGTAGGGGCATCGGGAACCGCAATCACGTCGCGAGTACATTCGCTGAACCGGCCGAACATGGTCAGTGTCGGCACCATCGTCTGGCTGTCCAGCGAGCTGATGTTCTTTGCTGGCCTGTTCGCGATGTACTTCACCGCGCGTTCGCAAGCGGCAGGAGAGTGGCCGCCGCCGCCAACGGAGCTGAACCTGGTGCAGGCCGTGCCGGTCACCCTGGTGCTGATCGCGTCGTCGTTCACCTGCCAGATGGGCGTGTTCGCGGCCGAGCGCGGCGACGTGTTCGGGCTGCGCCGCTGGTACGTGATCACGTTCCTGATGGGGCTGTTCTTCGTGCTCGGCCAGGGCTACGAGTATTTCCACCTGGTTCAACACGGCACCACCATCTCCAGCAGCGCCTACGGGTCGGTGTTCTACCTGGCGACCGGCTTCCACGGCCTGCACGTGATCGGCGGTCTGGTCGCCTTCGTGCTCCTGTTGGCCCGGACCCGGATGAGCAAGTTCACCCCGGCACAGGCCACCGCAGCGATCGTGGTGTCGTACTACTGGCACTTCGTCGACATCGTGTGGATCGCATTGTTCGCCACCATTTACTTCGTCCGTTGATCGGCTCGCCGATGTGTCCGTCGATCGGCTCGCCGATGTGTCCGTCGATCGGCTCGCCGATGAGTCCGTTGATCGGCTCGCCGATGAGTCCGTTGATCGGCTCGCCGATGAGTCCGTTGACCGGCTCGCCGATGTGTCCGTCGATCGGCTCGCCGATGAGTCCGTTGACCGGCTTTCCGGTCGTCCGATGAGAAGGGGTTCGATGACCGACAAGTCGCGCCGTCGGCTACGCCGGCGCCTGTCAGGTGCTGTGCTGCTGCTGCTCGGACTAGGCGTCGCCGGTGGCCTGGCCGCCACGCTGACGCCCACACCGCAGGTTGCGGTCGCCGACGAATCGCAGTCGGCGCTGTTGCGCACGGGTAAGCAGTTGTTCGACACCTCGTGCGTGAGCTGCCACGGAGTCAACCTGGAGGGTGTCGCCGACCGCGGACCGAGCCTCGTCGGCGTCGGCGAGGCGGCCGTCTACTTCCAGGTGTCGACCGGCCGGATGCCCGCGATGCGCGGCGAGGCCCAGGCGCCCAGAAAGGCGCCGGTGTTCGACGAGGCGCAAACCGACGCGCTCGGCGCGTACGTACAGGCCAACGGCGGCGGTCCGGTCGTCCCGCGTGACGACAACGGACGCGTCGCGCAGGAGTCGCTGCTGGGTGACAACGTCGCCCGCGGCGGGGACCTGTTCCGGTTGAATTGCGCATCGTGCCACAACTTCACCGGCAAGGGTGGCGCCCTGTCGTCGGGCAAGTACGCACCCGACCTCGGCGACGCCACGCCCGCGCAGATCTACACCGCGATGCTCACCGGGCCGCAGAACATGCCGAAGTTCTCCGACCGGCAACTGTCGCCGGATGAGAAGCGCGACATCGTCGCCTACGTCCGCGAGTCGGCGGAGAGCCCCAGCTACGGCGGTTATGGCCTCGGCGGGTTCGGCCCGGCGCCCGAGGGCATGGCGGCCTGGATCATCGGCATGGTGGCCGTCATCGCCGCGGCCCTCTGGATCGGAGCGCGATCATGAGCGAACCGGACAACCGCCCGAAGAACGCCCCCAAGGGCACCGACACACCCGGCCAGACCGGGGTGCCGGGTCAGCCCACCGACGCCGAACTGGCCGCGATGTCGCGTGAGGAGTTGCTCGAACTCGGCGGCAAGCTCGACGGCGTCGAGATCGCCTACAAGGAAAGCCGGTGGCCGGTCGCCGGCACCAAGGCCGAGAAGCGGGCCGGTCGCGTGGTGTCGTACTGGCTTCTGCTGGGCGGATTCTCGGGTCTGGCGCTGTTGCTGGTGTTCCTGTTCTGGCCGTGGGAGTTCAAGCCGCAGGGCTCCGAGGGCGAGTTTCTGTTCAGCCTGACCACCCCCCTGTACGGGTTGACCTTCGGGCTGTCGATCCTCGCGATCGGCATCGGCGCGGTGCTGTACCAGAAGAAGTTCATCCCCGAGGAGATCTCGATCCAGGAGCGCCATGACGGCGCCTCCCCCGAGATTCACCGCAAGACGGTCGTGGCGAACCTGACCGACGCACTGGAGGGCTCGACGATCAAGCGCCGCAAGCTCGTCGGCCTCTCGTTGGGCATCGGCCTCGGCGCGTTCGGCCTCGGCACCTTGGTCGCGTTTGCGGGTGGCCTGATCAAGAACCCGTGGAAGCCGGTGGTGCAGACCGCCGAAGGCAAGAAGGCCGTGCTGTGGACGTCCGGGTGGACCCCACGGTTCGAGGGCGAGACCATCTTCCTCGCCCGCTCCACCGGCAGCGGCACCTTCGTCAAGATGCGACCCGAGGACATCGACGCGGGCGGCATGGAGACGGTGTTCCCGTGGCGCGAGTCCGACGGCGACGGCACCACGGTCGAGTCGCACCACCGCCTCGCCGAGATCGCCATGGGCGTGCGCAATCCCGTCATGTTGATCAGAATCAAGTCGCAGGACATGCCCCGGATGGTCAAGCGCAAGGGCCAGGAGAGCTTCAACTTCGGCGACCTGTTCGCCTACACCAAGGTCTGCTCTCACCTGGGTTGCCCCGCTTCGCTTTACGAGCAGCAGTCGTATCGCATCCTCTGCCCGTGCCACCAGTCGCAGTTCGACGCGTTGCACTTCGCTAAACCCATATTCGGCCCAGCTGCGCGCGCGTTGGCGCAGCTGCCCATCACCATCGACCAGGACGGGTATCTGGTCGCCAACGGCGACTTCATCGAACCCGTCGGGCCGGCCTTCTGGGAACGGAAAACAGCATGAGTCCGACATTGCCGAAACGGCCGAACCTCGCCGAAATCGCGGCGGCGCAAGGGAACGCCATCGATTCCCGTTACCACCCGTCGGCGGCGGTGCGCCGGCAGCTGAACAAGGTGTTCCCGACCCACTGGTCGTTCCTGCTGGGCGAGATCGCGTTGTACAGCTTCATCGTCCTGCTGATCACCGGCGTGTACCTGACTCTGTTCTTCGACCCGTCGATGGCCGAGGTCACCTACAACGGCGTCTATCAGCCGCTGCGCGGCGTGCAGATGTCGAAGGCCTACGAGTCAACGCTCGACATCAGCTTCGAGATCCGTGGCGGGCTGTTCGTCCGACAGGTACACCATTGGGCCGCACTGCTTTTCGCAGCATCGATCATGGTCCACCTGGCCCGCATCTTCTTCACCGGCGCCTTCCGGCGCCCGCGCGAGGCGAACTGGGTGATCGGCGCACTGCTGCTGATCCTGGCGATGTTCGAGGGCTACTTCGGTTACTCGCTACCCGACGACCTGCTCTCGGGCATCGGGATCCGGGCCGCGCTGTCGTCGATCTCGCTCGGTATGCCGGTGATCGGCACCTGGTTGCACTGGGCGCTGTTCGGCGGCGATTTCCCCTGCGGCGGCGTGGGATACATGTGTAGCCAGGACGGTATCTGGATTCCCAGGATGTACGCGCTGCACATTTTGCTGATCCCCGGGATCATGTTGGCGCTCATCGGCCTTCACCTCGCCTTGGTGTGGTTCCAGAAGCACACCCAGTTCCCCGGCCCCGGCCGCACCGAGACCAACGTCGTCGGCGTGCGGGTCATGCCGGTGTTCGCGGTGAAGTCCGGCGCCTTCTTCGCGATGACCACCGGGATCCTGGGCCTGATGGGCGGCCTGCTGACGATCAACCCGGTCTGGAATCTCGGGCCTTACAAGCCTTCTCAGGTGTCGGCAGGCAGTCAGCCGGACTTCTACATGATGTGGACCGAAGGTGTGGCGCGTATCTTCCCGCCGTGGGAGCTCTACTGGGGCAACTACACCGTCCCGGCCTCCACCTGGGTTGCCCTGTTCATGGGGCTGGTCTTCACGCTGCTGATCGCCTACCCGTTCATCGAGAAGAAGCTCACCGGCGACGACGCGCACCACAACCTGCTGCAGCGTCCGCGGGACGCCCCGGTGCGCACCGCGTTGGGCGCCGCGGCCATCGCGCTGTACATGCTGTTCACGCTGTGTGCGATGAACGACATCATCGCGTTCAAGTTCCACATCTCGCTGAACGCGACGACGTGGATCGGCCGTATCGGCATGGTGGTGCTACCTGCGATCGTCTACTACATCGCATACCGGTGGGCTATCGGGCTACAGCGCAGCGACCGCGAGGTGCTCGAACACGGCATCGAAACCGGCATCATCAAGCGACTGCCGCACGGTGCCTACATCGAGTTGCACCAGCCGTTGGGGCCGGTCGACG
The DNA here is from genome assembly GCF_035918395.1 of Mycolicibacterium sp. ND9-15. Classification (NCBI taxonomy): domain Bacteria; kingdom Bacillati; phylum Actinomycetota; class Actinomycetes; order Mycobacteriales; family Mycobacteriaceae; genus Mycobacterium; species Mycobacterium jinjuense. The sequence goes on along the minus strand of NZ_CP142362.1, from coordinate 4,661,449 downwards.
AGCACGGACATCCGATTCCGTTGGAGTACCAGGGTGCCGCCCTGCCCAAGAAGATGAACAAGCTGGGCTCCGCGGGCGCGCCGGGAACCGGCAGCTTCCTCACCGCCGATCCGATCGAGGAGCACGAGGCGCTCACCGAGGCGCAGCACGCGGGCGAACGCAAGGCGCTCACCGCACTGGCCGAACATCAGGCGCGCCGCGGCTCGCCGAACGGACACGGTGACTCGTCCGACGGGCACCACTGAGACGCCCGGTGAAGATCGGGCCGGCCCTGGAGCTATGCGCCTTGGCGATCGAGCAGGGCACGTAGTTCTTTGAGGTAGAACCACGGCACCGCAGGCATGGCCAGGGTGACGAGCGCGGTCAGCACGTAGAAGACCCACGCCGCGACATCGCTGTCCACCGCCATCAGGTAAGTGGCCACGCCGATGGCGACCATGGCGATGCCGATGGCGCATGCGATCACCACTGCACAGCGCAGCCACAGCAGGTCCACTGCCGCGGAGGCCGCGGAGACGGGCTCCGGCGCGTCGAGCGTGCGCTGCATACGCGGCGCCGCATACGCCGACCGGGGATCCTGCCCGCCCGGCCTCGGCCCCGCCGCGCTCAGCTTCTCGGTGGCGGGTGTCATGTCCATCACCCGCGATTGATCGGAAGCGGGTGGGGTGGTCCGGTTTGGCGGCGGTGCTTCGGCCAAGGCTTCGCGGCGCGCCCGGAGCAGCAGCGGCACCGCCCCGATGATCACCACCGCGGAGATCCCGATGATGGTGTAGAGGAGCCAGGGGGTGCCGGCGTCCCCGACGGACTCGGCGTGGCCGCGGCCCAAGTCCACCAGCGCCACCGTGGCGGCGACGCCGGTGCCGAGGGCCACCAGCCAGATCGCCGCGCACGCGCCGAGCAGGATGCGGTCGGTACGGTCCAGCTCGCTGGGATCCAGTGCCGGGGTCAACCGCGAGCGCCCCGATGCGTCGGTGTCGTAGCTCATGTCAGCAGCTGGTCTGGGCGGCGTTGTTGGTGTTCGAGGACAACACCGTTCCGTCACTCGTGGTGATCGAGCAGTTGAGCCGGCTGACCAAGAACAGGCTGGACGCCTGCACCGAGCCGACCTCCGACTGCGAAATCGGTGTCACGGTCAACGACCACGGGATGTAGACGTTGCGCTGGGTGCGGGAACGCCCCGACGCGTCGATGTAGGTCACGGTGATGATGTCTCCCGGTGCTTTGGTTCCCGTCACCGAATAGGTGACCTGTCGCGGGCCCGATCGGGTGGTCGTGGGCGGCGGCGCCGGCGGCGGAGTGGTCTCCGGCGCGGGTGGCGGCGGCGGTGCGGCCGGTGCGGGCGGTGGCGGCGGCTCCTGGGTCACGGTCACCGTTTCCGGGGGCGGTGGCGGCGGCTCCTCACTCGGCGGAGGCGGCGGCGGCGGCGGAGTGGTAGTGGTGATTTCGTCCTGCACCGGCGGCGCCACGGTGCTGGTCGAGGTCTCGGGAGTCGCGAGATTGTCGGTGTCGGTGCGCGTCACCAGGACCGAGACGGACGCCACCAGCGCGATGGCGGCGATGATCGCCGCCACGCCGACGACCCACGGCCACCGGGGCGGCGTGGGCTGGTCGGTCGAGTCGGCCTGCTCATAGCTGTCATAGTCGTACAGCGACGAATCGGCGGGCACGTACGGGCCTGCGGTGAACTGTTCGGACTCCGGCGCCGAGTAGGCCCGCGAATGGAACTCCGTCTCGCTGGTGTCCGGCGCCGGCTGGTCACCAGCGGTGTGATCCGGTTCCGGACTCGGCTCCTTAGTCTGGAAATCCGACCCTTCGCCCTCCGGGGGATTCGGCCCGCTCATTTACGCCTATCCTTCTCGACTACTCATCCGGCGCGACACGACAACTGAAGTCCCATTGCCGGCTCGGCCGGCGGGTCCGATTGCCGGCTCGGCCAGCGGGTTGAACGTGCCCCGGCAACACTACCCAACCGCCTCATCCGCGTGGATTACCCGCACGGTTCAGCGGCGAAGTGGTGGTTCGATTGTGACCTTGAAGCACCCGTACCGAGGGAAAGGTCCGCGTGTCGGTCAGTGCTTCTCGGGGCCGATGTAGTACTCGAACACCAGGCCCGCGACTGTGGTGATCACGAAGCAGGCGCCCGCCACGATGAGCCAGGGCAGCCACAGAGCCACCCCGACCGCGGCGATCGACGCCGACAGCGCGATGAGTATCGGCCACCAGCTGTGCGGGCTGAAGAAGCCGAGCTCACCGGCGCCGTCGCTGATCTCGGCGTCCTCGTAGTCCTCGGGCCGGGTGTCCAGGCGCCGGGCCACGAACCGGAAGAACGTGCCGGTGATCAGGGTCAGGCCGGCGGTCAGCACCAGCGCGGTGGTGCCTGCCCACTCGATACCGCCGTACTGGAACATCGCCGTCAACACGCCGTAGACGATGGCGGCGAGGACGAAGAAGGCGGTCAGGAACTCGAACAGCCGGGCTTCGATATGCATGTGGTGTCCCTACTTGCTGGCCTGCGTTAGCTGGGGCGCCAGTTCACCGCGACGGGTGTCGAACGGCTGGGTGGTGACGGCGGTCGGTGACTGGTTGATCGCCTGCAACGCTTCGGCGTTGGTCTTGCCGTCCATGCGCTGCTGCAGATACGCCTTGAAGTCGTTGGGCTCCACCACTCGCAACTCGAAGTTCATCATCGCGTGGTAGGTGCCGCACATCTCCGTGCAGCGGCCGACGAATGCCCCGGTCTGGTTGATCTCGCTGACCTGGAACGTGTTGTCGGAGTTGTTCGCCTTCGGATCCGGTAGCACGTCGCGCTTGAACAGGAACTCCGGCACCCAGAATCCGTGGATCACGTCGGCCGAGGCGACCTGGAACTCGATGCGCTTGCCGGACGGCACCACCAGCACCGGGATCTCCGCCGACGTGCCGAGCGTCTCCACCTTGTCGAACGCCAGGTAGGAGCGGTCCTGGGGGTGTTTGCCCGCGATCACACCGAATTCGCCGCCGTGCTCGCCCTCCGAGCCCTCCGGGCGCGATGCCACCGCGGCCGCGCGCTCAGGGTCGGCGCCATCGTAGGTGAAGGTGCCGTCGGCGAAATCCACTTTCTGATAGCCGAACTTCCAGTTCCATTGGAAGGCGGTGACGTCGACGACGACCTCCGGGTTCGGATCCTCGTGCAGCATTCGCTCCTGAACGACCACGGTGAAGTAGAACAGCACCGAGATGATCAGGAACGGGATCACGGTCAGCACGAGCTCCAGCGGCATGTTGTAGCCGAACTGACGAGGAAGCTCGGTGTCGGTCTTCTTGGCTCGATGGAACGCGGAGGTCCAGAAGATCAGGCCCCACACGATCGCGCCGACGACCAGCGATGCGATCACCGAACCGATCCACAGCTCGCGGTTGACGTGCGCTTCGGGCGTGATGCCCTTCGGCCACCCCAGACCCAGCACCTCGGACCAGCTGCAGCCGCTGAGCAGCAACGTCGTAGCACCCAGGACGATTGCCAGCGACGCCGTACGCGCCACCGCCTTCAGCCCGCGAGGTGTCACGTTGGAGCCTCCTAGAAGTCAGTGACGCGCGACCGCGGTGCGGTCAGTTTCTGGAGCGAATACTACGCAGCGTAGACCACGCGTGGGTGGCGGTCTCAACACACCTCGCACTTTGCGCTCCGCGCCGGCGGATTGGGCATACTTGGCGCCGTGTGCGGACTGCTGGCCCTGTTGCGTGACTCGTCCGCTGATATCTCCCCTGAGCTGATCGAAAGGGTCTCCCGGGCGTCGCACCTGATGCGTCACCGCGGCCCCGACGAGCCCGGGACCTGGTCCGACGACTGGGCCGTGCTGGGTTTCAACCGGCTCTCGATCATCGACATCGCGCACAGCCACCAACCGCTGCGGTGGGGACCGGCGGAGGCGCCCAACCGCTACGTGTTGGTGTTCAACGGCGAGATCTACAACTACCTCGAGCTGCGCGAGGAGCTGAGGGCCCTGCATGGCGTGGTGTTCAACACCGATGGGGACGGCGAGGCGATCATCGCCGCTTACCACCACTGGGGCACCGACGCGCTGACGCGGTTGCGCGGCATGTTCGCGTTCGCGCTGTGGGACACCGAGCGCGGCGAGCTGTTCTGCGCCCGCGACCCGTTCGGCATCAAACCGCTCTACATGGCCACCGGCCCGGGAGGCACCGCGGTGGGCAGCGAGAAGAAGTGCCTTCTCGAGCTGGCCGACACGCTGGGCATCGACCTGGCCATCGACGAACGCGCCGTGCAGCACTACACCGTGCTGCAGTACGTGCCGGAGCCCGAAACCCTGCACCGCGGGGTGCGCAGGCTCGAGTCCGGCAGCTACGCGCGCATTCGCCCGGGCGCCGAACCGGAGGTGACGCGCTACTTCCACCCCCGGTTCGCCGCAGTGCCCTTCTCCGGCCGTGAACAGGCGCGCTACGACGAGATCACCGCGGTTCTGGAGGACTCGGTCGCCAAGCACATGCGCGCCGATGTCACTGTCGGCGCGTTCCTGTCCGGCGGCATCGACTCGACGGCGATCGCGGCGCTGGCCATGCGGCACAACCCGAGGCTGATCACGTTCACCACCGGGTTCGAACGCGAGGGCTTCTCCGAGGTCGACGTCGCGGTCGCCTCGGCCGAGGCGATCGGCGCCAGGCACGTCGCCAAGGTGGTAACGCAGGCCGAGTTCGTCGCCGCGCTGCCCGAGATCGTCTGGTATCTCGACGAACCCGTCGCCGATCCGGCGCTGGTGCCGTTGTTCTTCATCGCCCGCGAGGCCCGCAAGCACGTCAAGGTGGTGTTGTCCGGCGAGGGTGCCGACGAACTGTTCGGTGGCTACACGATCTACCGGGAACCGTTGTCGCTGCGGCCGTTCGAGTACCTACCCCGGCCGCTGCGGCGGTCGTTGGGGCGGGCCTCGCGGCCGCTGCCCGAGGGAATGCGCGGCAAGAGCCTGCTGCACCGCGGTTCGCTCACCCTCGAAGAGCGCTACTACGGAAACGCGCGCAGCTTTTCCGACGAGCAACTGCGCGCGGTGCTGCCCGGCTTCCGCCACGAGTGGACGCACACCGACGTGACCGCACCGGTGTATGCCGCGTCGGCGGGCTGGGACCCGGTTGCGCGCATGCAGCACGTCGACCTGTTCACCTGGCTGCGCGGCGACATCCTGGTCAAGGCCGACAAGATGACCATGGCGAACTCGCTCGAACTGCGGGTGCCGTTCCTCGATCCCGAGGTGTTCGCGGTCGCGTCCAAGTTGCCCCATGACCAGAAGATCACCAGGGCAACTACGAAATTCGCTTTGCGTCGGGCACTGGAGCCGATCGTTCCCCCGCATGTGCTGAACCGGCCGAAGCTGGGCTTTCCAGTGCCGATCCGGCATTGGCTGCGGGCCGGGGAGTTGCTCGACTGGGCTTACTCGATGGTCAACTCGTCACAGGCGGATGAGCTGTTCGACCTGGGGGCGGTGCGCGTCATGCTCGACGAACACCGCAACGGCGCAAGCGATCACAGCCGTCGGCTGTGGACGGTCCTGATCTTCATGCTCTGGCATGCGATCTTCGTCGAGCACAGCATCACCCCGCAGATCGGCGAGCCGACCTACCCCGTGCAGCTGTAGCTACTCGAGCGCCCCTGGATCAGCTGTCGGCGCCGAGCGCCCCTGGATCAGCTGTCGGCGCCGAGCGCCCCTGGATCAGCTGTCGGCGCCGAGCGCCCCTGGATCAGCTGTCGGCGCCGAGCGCCTCCGGATCAGCTGTCGGCGCCGAGCGCCTCCGAGATCTCCGCGGCAGCCTCGTCGCCGTAGGCGTCGCCCAACCGCTGTACCGCCTCGTCACTATTCCAGCCCCACTCCTGCGGCCCCGGCGCCTCGAACACGAGGACGGCCACCAGCGAGGCGAGCTGAGCGGACCGCTCCAGGCTCAGCCCCGCACTGCGACCGGTCAGGAAGCCGGCCCGGAACGCGTCCCCGATGCCGGTCGGATCTGCCTTGTGCTTCTCCGGCACCACACCGACGTGGATGAAGGTGCCGTCGGAGCTGACCAGGTCAACCCCTTTGGGGCCCAGCGTGGTGACGCGCAGCCCGATCTGGCTCATCACCTGAGCCTCACTCCAGCCCGACTTCTGCAACAGCAGGTCCCACTCGTAGTCGTTGGTGAACAGATACGTGGCCCCGTCGATGAGCTTGCGGATCTCCTTACCGGAGAGTCGGGCCAACTGCTGTGAGGGATCGGCGGCGAAGGGCAGGCCGAGGTTCCGGCACTCCTCGGTGTGCAGGAACATCGCCTCGGGATCGTTGGCGCCGACGATGACCAGTTCGGGCGTCCCGATCCGCTTCGTGAGATCGGCCAGCGAGATGGTGCGTGCCTCGGACATGGCGCCCGGATAGAACGACGCGATCTGCGCCATGGCGTCGTCGGTGGTGCAGACGAACCGTGCGGTGTAGGCGGTTTCGGAGACGAGCACGCTCTCGGTGTCCACCCCGACCGCCTCCAGCCAACTGCGGTAGTCGTCGAAGTCGCGGCCCACGGCGCCCACCAACGCCACGTCGCCGCCGAGCACGCCGATGGCGAACGCCATGTTGCCCGCGACGCCGCCGCGGTGCACGACCAGATCGTCGACCAGGAAGCTCAGCGAGACCTTCTGCAGGTGATCGGGCAGCAGTTGTTCGGAGAATTTCCCGGGGAACCGCATCAGATGGTCGGTCGCAATCGACCCGGTCACCGCAATTGTCACGAACAACACCCTTCATTTGTTAAGCCGCCTAGGTAATCCTATGCGCTAACCTGCCTACAAAAACCCGCCAGCCACTGTAGACAGGCACATTCCTACACACATCTCGGGGGAGCAAATCTATGACCGGGCCGTACCCGCCCGAATACGGTGCTGGACCGACCGGCCCGCAAATGTATACGCAATCGTTTCCGTATCCGGAGAATGTTCCGTCGGGATATCCGGGCATGCTGCCCCCGCCGGTGCCGTACCAGAAGAGGAAGCGGTGGCCGATCGCGCTCGGCGCGCTGGTGGCAGTCGCGCTGATCGGCGCGGTGGTGGCGGCCATCGCCTTCTCGGGCGGCAGCAGCGAGGCGCCCAGGCCGGCCACGCTCAGTGAAACGTCGGCAGAGGCCGCGATTCAGGACTACCTGGACGCCCTGACCGATGGCGATGACGAAACGGTTGCGCGGCACACCTCGTGCGGGCTGTTCGACTCGGTGAAGGACAAGCGCTCGGATCTGGCGCTCGCGCGACTGTCGGGCGATGCGTTCCGCAAGCAGTACAGCAGCGCCGAGGTGGTGTCGATCGACAAGATCGTGCAGCCCTCACCGCACCAGGCGCAGGTGCTGTTCACCATGCGGGTGACGCCGGCGAGGGGTTCGCGCCGCGACCGGGCCGACACCCAGGAGCAGCAGGCCGTCGCGCAGTTGTTGGCGCAGGACGGCGAGATCCTGGTGTGTTCCTATCTGCCTCGCACGGCCGGCCAGTACTGACCGATTGCGATCAGTCCAAGCTCAGTTGAACGAGTCGCCGCAGGCGCACGAGCCCGTGGCGTTGGGGTTGTCGATAGTGAAGCCCTGCTTCTCGATGGTGTCGACGAAGTCGATGGTCGCGCCCTGCACATACGGCGCGCTCATGCGGTCCACCGTGAGGTTCACGCCGCCGAACTGCGCGGTCAGGTCACCGTCGAGCGCCCGATCGTCGAAGAACAGGTTGTAGCGCAACCCGGCGCAGCCACCCGGCTGCACGGCGATGCGCAGGGCAAGGTCGTCGCGGCCCTCCTGGTCCAGCAACGCCTTGGCCTTGGCGGCAGCAGCGTCGCTCAGGATGACGCCGTGGGTGGCGGTTGCCGTCCCGGGGGTTCCTGCCGACTCTTCCTGAACTGTCATTACGTCTCCTGTTAGGCCATATCGTTGGCATCCGTGTGGCGCGTACTCAGTCAACGGTACCTCGTTCGGCCGCTATTCCCGAGTCTGTCCCCAGCCCGTCGCCGCTGTCCGCGACGGAAGTAACCTGGCAGCCGTGAACCTGCTGGGCCGTAAGAAAGACAAGCAACCCGAATCGGACACCGGTGTGTCCGACGACACGGTCGAGACTGAGCCCTACGACGATGCCAAGCCCGCCGGCACCACCCCGCCCAAGGGCAGGCCGACCCCCAAACGCGCCCAGGCCAGTCGCAAGCGCGGACCTGTGTCGCCCGCGCCGATGACGGCCGCCGAGGCGCGCAAGCGCCGCAAAGAGATGCGCACCAAGATGACCCGCGAGGAGCGCCGCGCGGAGAAGGCGGCACGCCGCGAGCAGATGTCCGACCGCCGCGAGAAGATGATGGCCGGCGAAGAGGCCTACCTGCTGCCGCGGGACCAGGGGCCGGTGCGCCGCTATGTGCGCGACGTGGTGGACGCCCGGCGCAACGTGCTCGGGCTGTTCATGCCGTCGGCGCTGGGCCTGATCTTCGTGATGCTGGCGGTGCCTTCAGTGCAGGTGCAGCGCCTGCTCTCCCCCGCGATGCTCGTGCTCGTGGTCATCATGGTGATCGACGGCTTCGTCATCGGGCGCCGGGTCAACCGCCTGGTCGACGAGAAGTTCCCCGACAACACCGAAGGCGGCTGGAAGCTCGGTTTCTACGCGGCCAGCCGCGCCTCGCAGCTGCGCCGCATGCGCGCACCACGCCCGCAGGTGAACCGCGGCGACCAGGTCACCTGAGACCGGTGCGCACCCTGGTGCTCGGCGGCATCCGGTCGGGTAAGTCGCGGTGGGCCGAGGCGGCGCTGGCCGACGAGGCGACCGACCCGCAACCGGTGCGCTACCTCGCCACCGGGCCGGAGCCCGTCGGCGACCCCGAGTGGGCGGCCCGGGTGGCCGCGCACCGAGCGCGTCGGCAGGGCCGGTGGTCAACCGTCGAAACCACAGACGTCGCAACGTGTTTGCGTACCGAGCCCATCGCAACCCTGGTCGACGACATCGGTTCCTGGCTGACCGCGGCGATGGACCGGTCGGGCGCTTGGACCGATGGCTCGATCGCCACGGACGTCGACGACCTGCTCGACGCGGTCGGCGGGTTTTCGGCGCCACTGGCGGTGGTCAGCCCCGAGGTCGGGCTGACCGTCGTACCGGCGACGGCCGCGGGCCGCCGATTCGCCGACGAACTGGGTGCTCTCAACCAGCGGCTGGCCACGGTGTGCGACCGGGTGGTGCTGGTCATCGCCGGGCAACCGCTTCCGGTGAAGGAGCGGGCGTGACGGACTTTTCGGCCGTCGTGGCTCCCGACGCGGAGGTGGCCGCCGCAGCGCGGGCACGCCAGGACCAACTCATCAAGCCGGCCGGTTCGCTGGGCAGGCTCGAGGACCTCTCGGTGTGGGTCGCATCGTGCCAGGGCGCATGTCCGCCGCGGCCGTTGAAGCGGGCCCGGGTGGTGGTGTTCGCCGGTGACCACGGTGTCGCGGCGGCGGGTGTCTCGGCCTATCCGTCCGACGTCACCGCACAGATGGTCGCGAACTTCGACGCCGGCGGTGCCGCGATCAACGTGCTCGCCGAGGTCGCGGGCGCGAGCGTGCGGGTGGTCGACATCGCCGTCGACACCGATGAACCGCAGTCACCGTCGATCGGCGCGCACAAGGTGCGCCGCAGCAGTGGCAACATCGCCGTCGAGGACGCCCTGAGCCCGGACGAACTGACCGCCGCGCTGGAGGCCGGCCGCCGCATCGCCGACGACGAGGTCGACGCCGGGGCCGACCTGCTGATCGCCGGCGATATGGGAATCGGGAACACCACTCCCGCAACGGCTTTGGTCGCCGCACTCACCGACACCGAGCCGGTCGTCGTGGTGGGCCGCGGTACGGGCGTCGACGACGCGGGCTGGGCGCGCAAGACCGCGGCGGTCCGGGACGCGCTGTATCGGTGTCGGCACAGCGTCACCGATCCCGTTGCGCTCCTGCGCATCTGCGGGGGCGCGGATCTCGCGGCGATGGCAGGCTTCTGTGCCCAGGCGGCGGTGCGTCGCACACCGCTACTCCTCGACGGACTGGTGGTGACGGCGGCGGCGTTGCTCGCCGAGCGCCTCGCGCCGGGTGCCCGTCAGTGGTGGCAGGCGGGCCACCTGTCCACCGAGCCCGCACATGCGGTGGCCCTGAGCCGCCTCGGCCTCGAGCCGATCGTCGACATGGGGATGCACCTCGGCGAGGGCACCGGGGCAGCGATCGCGCTGTCCATCGTGCGGGCCGCGGTGGCCACGCTGACGTCGATGGCCACGTTCGAGGAGGCGTGCGTCGTCACCCGCCCACGCGAGGAGTGCTAGCTCGTGATCCGATCGCTTGCAGGGGCGTTCGCATTCGGGACCGTCGCACCGGTGCGCGCCACGGCGGCCGTCGGCCCAGGGGCGCTGACGGCTCTCCCGGTGGCGGGCGCGGCGATCGGTGGGCTGGCCGCCGCCACGCTCTGGGCGGCATCCTGGGCGTTCGGACCCGGACCGCTGGCCGGTGTGCTCGCGGTGGCGACGGTGCTGGTGGTGACCCGTGGCCTGCACATCGACGGGCTCGCCGACACCGTCGACGGCCTGGGCTGTTACGGCCCGCCGCAGCGGGCCCTCGAGGTGATGCGTGACGGCTCGGCCGGCCCGTTCGGCGTGGCCGCAGTGGTGGTCGCGGTCCTCATCCAGGCTTTCGCCTTCACCAGCTTGACTGCCGTCGGGCTGGTCGTGGCGGTCATGTCGGGGCGCGTCGCGGCGGTGCTGGCCTGCAGGCGTGGCGTGCCCGCCGCTGAGGGCAGTTCGCTGGGTGGTCGGGTCGCCGGCACCCAATCGGTCGCGGTGATCGTCGCGTGGGTCGTCGCGGTCGCGGCGTTGGCCGTCATCGCCGGTTCACGACCGTGGCAGGGGCCGCTGGCCGTCGTCGTCGCGCTGTCGTGCGGGGCGCTGCTGGTGGCTCACTGTGTCCGGCGCTTCGGCGGCCTCACCGGCGACGTACTCGGCGCCGCGATCGAAGTCACGACCACCGTCGCCGCGCTGGGCCTCGCCATCCGCTGACGGCCAGGCTCAGCCGAGCCGGGCCATCCAGCCGTGCGTGTCGGCGAACGTGCCGCGCTGAATCCCGGTCAGCGTGTCGCGCAGCGCCATCGTGATCTCCCCCGGCCCGCCGTCGGCGATGCCGAACTCACCGTCGGCGTGCTTGACCCGAGCGACCGGCGTGATGACCGCCGCGGTCCCACAGGCGAATACCTCGGTTATCTCGCCCGCGGCCGCCTTCTTCTGCCATTCTTCCACGTCGATCTTGCGCTCCTCGACGGCGAAACCGGCATCGGTTGCCAACTGCAGCAACGAATCCCGTGTCACCCCCGGCAGGATCGAGCCGCTCAGCTCGGGAGTGACCAGCCGTGCCGACCCGCCGCTGCCGAACACGAAGAACAGGTTCATCCCGCCCATCTCTTCGACGTACCGTCGTTCGGCGGCGTCCAGCCACACCACCTGGTCGCAGTCGTTGTCCGCCGCTTGAGCCTGTGCGAGCAGCGAAGCGGCGTAGTTGCCACCGAATTTCGCCGCGCCGGTGCCACCGGGGCAGGCCCGCACGTACTCGGTGGACAGCCACACGCTGACCGGTTTGATACCGCCCTTGAAGTAGGCGCCCGCGGGTGAGGCGATGACCATGTAGCGGTACTGGGTTGCCGGGCGCACCCCGAGTCCGGGCTCGGTGGCGAACACGAACGGCCGCAGATACAGCGATTCCTCCCCACCGGCGGGCGGGACCCATCGCTCGTCGACGGCGATCATCTGACGCAGCGACTCGATGAAGACGTCCTCGGGCAGTTCTGGGATCGCCAGCCGGCGCGCCGACATGCGTAGCCTGCGCGCGTTGGCCTCGGGCCGAAACGACACCACCGAGCCGTCGGCCCAGCGATACGCCTTGAGACCCTCGAAGATCTCCTGCGCGTAATGCAGCACGATTGCCGACGGGTCGAGTTCGATCGGGCCGTACGGGGTTACGCGCGCGTTGTGCCAGCCGTCACCCTCGACGTAATCGATCGAGACCATGTAATCGGTGTGGTAGTGCCCGAATCCGGGATTGGCCAGGATCGACGCCCGTACCTCGTCGTTCGCCGGGTTCGCGTTGCGCTCAACCGTGAACTCGAGGGGGCCGTCAGTCATGCAGCGATTGTATATCTGCACCGCTACCGGGTTTTTGCCTCGATGAACGGCGGCTTGAGCACCTCGCACTCGACGGCGCGGCCGCGGACGTCGACCGTGACCCGGTGTCCGTCGGCGATGTCGGCGGCGGTGTCGATGAGGGCTAGCGCGATGCCGGCTTTCAGCGTGGGAGAAAAGGTTCCCGACGTCGTCACGCCCACCTGACGGTCACCGTCGAGCACCGCGAGGTCCGCGCGCAACACTCCCCTCCCGACCGCCTTCAGCCCGCGCAGGAGTCGACGTGGGCCGCGCTCCTTCTCGGCCAGCAACGCCTCGCGCCCCCAGAACGCGTCCTTGCGCCAGCCGATGGCCCAACCGCAGCGCGCCTCTAGCGGCGAGAAGTTCAGCGAGAGCTCGTGACCGTGCAGCGGATAGCCCATCTCGGTGCGCAGGGTGTCGCGGGCGCCGAGACCCGCAGGCTCGCCACCCGCCGCCGTGACCGCCTCGAGGAGTGCGTCGAACACCACAGTCGCGCGGTCCCAGGAGGGCAGCAGTTCGTAGCCGTGCTCGCCGGTGTAGCCGGTGCGGCAGACCCGCACGGGCACTCCGTCGAACTCGGCGTCGGCGTAGCCCATGTAATCCATGTCGGTCGGTAACCCCAGCGCGCCGACCACCCGGGCCGATTTCGGCCCCTGAACCGCGAGCACCGCGTAGGACCGGTGTTCGTCGGTGATCGTCAGGCCGGCCGGCGCTCGCTCCCACAGCGCTTCGACGACCGCGGCGGTGTTTGCGGCATTGGGCACCAGGAAGATCTCGTCGTCGGAGACGTAGTAAGCGATGAGGTCGTCTATGACACCGGCGACCCCGCCTACATCGGTGCAGCACAAGGTGTATTGCGCCTTGCCCGGGCCGATGCGGCCCAGGTCGTTGGTGAGGGTCGAGTTGATGTACTCGGCGGCGCCGGGTCCGCGCACCGACGCCTTGCCCAGATGGCTGACGTCGAACAGCCCGACCGAGGTACGGGTCGCGGTGTGCTCGCTGACCGTACCCGCGTACGAGACCGGCATCAGCCAGCCGCCGAACTCCGCGAAGCTGGCCCCCAGTTCACGGTGGCGCTCTTCCAACGGGCCTCTCGACACGTTGTTCATCTCAGCGTGTGTCACGCCGATCCACCCTAAGGGAGCCGCCCAGTTGGCACACTTGTGCGGGTGGTCGACCTCGACGCGCTGGAAGCTGCGGGGATCGCCGACGCCCACGGACGGGCCGGGCTCATCGCCTACCTCGACTCGCTGGGGTTCACCGCCGAGGACATGGTCGACGCCGAGCGCCGCGGCCGGCTCTTCGGCCTCGCCGGCGACGTGCTGCAGTGGTCGGGGCGCCCCACCCACAGCCTGCGCGCGGTCGCCGAGCGGCTGGGCGTACCGCTCGCCGACCTGGCCCGTGCCTGGCAGGCGCTCGGGCTGACGGTGAGCGACCTCGACCTGCCGGCGCTGAGCCAAGCCGACGTCGACGCGCTGGCGTCCTGGCGGACGATCAGCGCGATGATCGGCGCCGACGCGGCGCTGAATTTCCTGCGGATCATCGGCGCGACGATGGCGCGCCTGGCCGAGGCCAGCGGGACGATGATCCGGCAGGCACAGCCCGACCTGCTGCTGGGGCACAGTCGCGACGAGCTCACCACGGCACGGGCTCACCGCGCGGTTGCCGAGCTCGTGCCGGGAATCTCGGCGTTGATGGATTCGGTGTGGCGTCACCACATCGCCAGCGCCCGGGCCTACTTCGAGGCCGTGGTCCATGATGCGTCGGCCATGGTCACCTGCGGAGTCGGGTTCGCCGATCTGTCCGGCTTCACGGTGCTGACTCAGCGGCTCAGCCCGACCGAGTTGTCCGATCTGCTGGTCGAGTTCAGTGGCGCGGTGAGCGATGTGGTGCACGCCGACGGCGGCCGGGTGGTGAAGTTCATCGGCGATGAGGTGATGTGGGTGGCGCCGGCCCCCGCGCAGCTGGTCGACGTGGCCACCGATCTCGTCGAATATCCGCGGGCACGCGAGGCCGGCCTGGGGATACGGGCCGGCCTGGGGTACGGCTCGGTGCTGGCGATCGGCGGAGATTACTTCGGCACCCCGGTCAACCTGGCCGCGCGGCTGGTGAGCGCCGCGACGCCCGGTCAGATCCTCGCCGCTGCCGATGTGCGCGACGCGCTGCCCGACCGGCCCGCGACCCCGCTGGATCCATTGACACTCAAGGGCTTCGAGGGTCCGGTCACGGCCTACGACCTCCATGTCGGGGGCTGAAGCTAGGGTTGGGGTTCGTGAGCCCTGCAACCGCCGGATACCAGGCCCCTGCCGTCACCGTCAGCTCGTCGTTACGCAAAGGCAAAGACGGCGCCCCGGTGCTGATCGTGCCCGTGGTGAACGGGGACGACGACTCCTCGGCGAAGGTGGTGTCGAGCCCGTTCCTCGACGCCGCGGCGGTCACGGATATCGAGGGCGCGCTGGAGGCGCTCGGCGCCAAGGCCGGCAGCGAGCAGGTGACCCGCGTCGTCGCGCCGTCCCTTTCGGTGGCCAGCGTGTTGGCGGTCGGGCTCGGCAAGTCACGCGACAGTTACCCAGCGGACCTGATCCGCCGCGCCGCCGGGGTGGCGGCCCGGTCGCTCAACGGCTCCGAGGCGGTCCTGACCACGCTGTCGGATCTCGACCTGACCGCCGCGGTCGAGGGATTGATCCTCGGCGCCTACCGGTTCAGCGATTTCCGCAGCGACAAGACCGCCCCCAAGGACGCCGGCCTGCGCGAGATCATCGCGTTGGCCTCGGGTACCAGATCGGGCAGGGACTCCGCGCAGCGGGCGGCCGACATCGCGACCGCGGTGGCCACCGCTCGCGATCTGGTCAACACCCCTCCGAGCCACCTCTTTCCCGCCGAGTTCGCCCAGCGGGCAAAGGCTTTGGGAGACGCGGTGGGTCTGGGCGTGGAGATCCTCGACGAGAAGGCGCTGGAGAAAGCGGGTTATGGCGGCATCGTCGGCGTCGGCAAGGGTTCGTCACGCCCACCGCGACTGGTTCGGTTGACCCACAAGGGCGCGAAACGCAAAGGCAAGAAGGTCGCCCTGGTCGGTAAGGGCATCACGTTCGACACCGGCGGTATCTCGATCAAGCCCGCGGCGAACATGCACCACATGACCTCGGACATGGGCGGCGCCGCGGCTGTCATCGCCACCGTGGTGCTGGCGGCGAAGCAGAAACTGCCGATCGATGTCATCGCCACGGTTCCGATGGCCGAGAACATGCCCTCGTCGACCGCGCAGCGTCCCGGCGACGTGCTGACCCAGTACGGCGGCACCACGGTCGAGGTGCTCAACACCGACGCGGAGGGCAGGCTGATCCTGGCCGACGCGATCGCGCGGGCCGGCGAGGACAAGCCGGACTACTTGATCGAGACCTCGACGCTCACCGGCGCCCAGACCGTCGCGCTCGGCGCCCGCACACCGGGGGTCATGGGCAGTGAGGAGTTCCGCGACCGGGTGGCGCATATTTCGCAGGCCGTCGGGGAGAACGCCTGGCCGATGCCGTTGCCCGAGGAACTCAAAGACGACCTCAAGTCGACGGTCGCCGACCTGGCCAACGTCAGCGGTTCCCGGTACGCCGGCATGCTCGTGGCAGGCACGTACCTGCGCGAGTTCGTGCCCGAGGGCGTGCAGTGGGCGCACGTCGACATCGCGGGCCCGGCGTACAACACCGGAGGGCCGTGGGGCTACACCGGCAAGGGCGGTACCGGTGTGCCGACGCGCACGATGTTCGCGGTCCTGGAGGATATCGCCGCGAGCGGCTAGCCGTTAGACGACCTTGCCGCGCGCGGTGCTGCGCATCACCGGCGGGAGTAGGTGCGCGACCCCGTAGACGATGTGCGCCTCCGGGGCGACCGGGCGGATCGGTTTGTTCTTCTTGACCGCGGAGACGATCGCGTTGGCGACTTTGTCGGGACCGTACCGGCGCCTGGAGAACGCCGTCACGAGTTGGGCGCGACGGGCTTCGACCTTGTCCCTCTTGCCTGCGGGGGCGTCGAACCGGGTGGTGCGGACGATGTTGGTGTCGATCACGCCGGGGCACACCGTCGTCAGGCCGACGCCGGCTTGGTCCAGTTCGGCGCGCAGGCAGTCGCCGAACATGAACACCGCCGCCTTGCTGGTGGCGTAGGCGTTCATCGACTGCTGCGGCGAGTAGGCCGCCATCGAGGAGATGTTGACGACGTGCCCGCCCAACCCGCGGTCGACAAGTTTGCGCCCAAAAGACCTGCAGCAGTTGACGACTCCGCCGAAGTTGATGGCCAACACCCGGTCGTACTCCGCACGCGGCGTGTCGAGGAACATGCCGGCGTGCCCGACACCCGCGTTGTTCACCACGATGTCGGGCACTCCGTGTTCGGCGCACACCCGGTCGGCGAACCGTTCGACAGCGTCGGCGTCGGACACGTCGACGGTGTACGCGTGCGCGATGCCTCCTCGCGCTGCGATCTGGGCCGCGGTCTCCTTGACGGTGCCCTCGTCGACATCGCTGACGACGATCTCGGCACCCTCGCGCGCGAATGCAAGCGCCGTCTCGCGACCGATACCGCTACCCGCGCCGGTAACCGAAACCAGTGTGTCACCGAAATATTCGCGCGGCCGACCCACCTGTGCGCGGAGCAGTTCGCGCGCCGGGGGGTTGCCGTCGAGGAAGTCGACGAGCTGCTCGACCGACCGGGCGATCGCCTCCGGGTGCGACATCGGCGACCAGTGCCCGGCGCGGATGTCGCGACGCCACAGCCGCGCCACCCAGTGCTTGGTGTCGTCGTAGACGTAGGGCCGCACGAACGGATCCTTGACGTTGACGATGAGCTGTACCGGGACGTCGACGTGGTGGTCCGGCCGTTCCGGCTTCATCGACCGCCAGTAGTTGGCGCCGTAGACCTTGACGCTCTTCGCAGCATCGTCCTTGTAGGTCGCGGAATGGTTCAGTTGCTCGTGCGGAATACCGTCCCGCACCAGCAGGATCTGCCGGACCACCTCCGCGACGAAACCGCGCACGGCCAACGGGGCCACGCCCGGGATCGACAAGAGTCCCATGTAGGCAAAGGACAGGAACTGGCTCAGCGCACGCACGAACCGGCGCGGTCGCCACGGGCGCATCACGCTGCCGGTGATGAAGCGGTTCAGGTGGTCGATGCTGGGGCCGGAGATCGACGTGAACGATGCGACGCGGTCACCGGCGCCCGGCCGGGCCAGGTACTCCCACATGGCTGCCGAACCCCAGTCGTGGGCGATGACGTGCACGGGTTGCCCAGGGCTGACGGCGCTGACGACGGCCTCGAAGTCATCGGCGTACTGCGACATGCGATAGGCCGAAACACGCTTGGGCACAGTCGATTTGCCGACCCCACGGTTGTCGTATCGCACGATACGGAAGCGCTCGGCCAGCAGCGGCACGATGCCGTCCCACAGCACGTGCGAGTCCGGCCACCCGTGCAGGAGCACCAGGGTGGCACCGTCGGCATTGCCGTCTTCGTAGACCGCGATCCGCACGTCGTCCGAGCTCTCGACGAACCGCTGAGAGATCTCCTCCATCACACCTCCCGCGACTGACGGAACCGCCGGTACCGTATCAGCGCTCGTCGAGTTCCCGGCGGGCCGCACGACGGCGTTCGATGCGGCGTCGCTCGTCGTAATCTCGCATCCGCTGCGGGTACCCGACTTTCTGCACGTCGTAGACGGGGATGTTCAGCCGGTCGGACAGCCGCCTGGCGCCGGCATCTCCCCCCGCCCGGCGCCGGGTCCACTCGCCGTCGGCGGCAACCAGCACCACGGTGACGTCGGTGACGGTGGTCTTCGGTTCCACGAAAGCTTCCACGCCGGTATGTTCGGCGACCCATTCGCGCAGGTAGTTCAGGTCCGCTGCAGGGTCGTTACCCGGAGCCCTGGCTTCACGCTTCCCGCGCCGAAATCTGTCGAGGACGCCCACTCCCGTCCGTGCTCCCTTCGGTCACCCTTCTCGATAGTGCCAGAGCGACGGGACAGAAGGTCTGCGGCGAACTGCGCGTCCGGACGTGACAGGATGGGTATGCAGACGATCACCCAGCACGACTGACGACCGTTCAAGGGAGCGAGGGAGTCAATCACATGGCCATCTCCGTTCAGATGCCCGCACTCGGTGAGAGCGTGACCGAGGGGACTGTCACCCGATGGCTCAAGCAAGAGGGTGACACGGTCGATCAAGATGAGCCGTTGCTCGAAGTCTCCACCGACAAGGTGGACACCGAGATTCCAGCACCCGCTTCCGGTGTGCTGAAGAAGATCATCGCCCAGGAGGACGACACCGTTGAGGTCGGCGGTGAGTTGGCGGTCATCGGCGATGCCGACGAGGGCGGCGACTCCGATGGCTCCGATGACTCCTCCACCGAGGAAGAGCCGGAAGCCGAGGAAGAACCGGAGGCCGAAGAGGAGAAGCCGGCAGAGGAGCCCGCCGCGCAGCCCGAACCCGCTGCCGAGGAGACGGAATCGGAATCCGGGCCGAAGGCCAAGCCGGCCGCGAAGTCGTCGGGCAAGACGACGCCGGTGCTGATGCCCGAACTCGGCGAGTCGGTGACCGAGGGCACCGTCACCCGCTGGCTGAAGAAGGTCGGCGACAGTGTGGAAGTCGACGAACCACTGCTCGAGGTGTCGACGGACAAGGTCGACACCGAGATCCCCTCGCCGGTGGCGGGCACGTTGGTTTCGATCACCGCAGAAGAGGACGACACGGTAGAGGTCGGCGGCGAGCTGGCCAAGATCGGTGACGCCGACGCGGAGGCCGGTGGCGAGCCCGAGCCCGAGCCAGAACCCGAACCAGAACCAGAACCAGAACCAGAGCCCGAGCCGGAACCTGAACCAGAGCAAGAGGCCAAGCCCGAACCGAAACCCGAGCCGAAACCCGAACCCAAGCCAGCGCCCAAGCCCAAGGCCGAACCGCAGCCGGCGAGCGAATCCGGCCCGTACGTCACCCCGTTGGTACGAAAGCTCGCCGCGGAAAACGGCGTCGACCTCGCCAACGTGAAGGGCACCGGCGTCGGCGGACGGATCCGCAAACAGGACGTCCTCGCAGCGGCGGAAGCCAACAAAGCCCCGGCGGAGGCGCGGGGCAAGACGGCTGCGGCGGCGAAGGCACCTGCCGAGGCCACCGTGTCCTCGGCGCCGCTCGCGCACCTGCGCGGCACCACGCAGAAGGCCAATCGCATCCGGCAGCTGACGGCGAAGAAGACGCGCGAATCCCTACAGGCGACAGCGCAATTGACGCAGACCCACGAGGTCGACATGACCAGGATCGTGTCGCTGCGGGCACGCGCGAAGGCCGGCTTCGTAGAACGCGAGGGCGTGAACCTCACGTACCTGCCCTTCATCGCGGTGGCGGTGATCGACGCGCTGAAGGCTCATCCGAACGTCAACGCCAGCTACAGCGAAGACACCAAGGAGATCACCTACTATGACGCCGAGCACCTCGGCATCGCGGTGGATACCGAACAGGGGCTCTTGTCGCCGGTGATTCACAACGCCGGTGACCTGTCGCTGGGCGGACTGGCGCGCGCGATCGCCGACATCGCCGCGCGGGCCAGGTCGGGTGACCTCAAGCCCGACGAGTTGTCCGGTGGGACGTTCACGATCACCAACATCGGCAGCCAGGGCGCGCTGTTCGACACACCGATCCTGGTGCCGCCGCAAGCGGCGATGCTGGGCACCGGCGCCATCGTCAAGCGACCCCGGGTGATCGCCGACGAGTTCGGTAACGAGTCGATCGGTGTGCGCTCGGTGTGCTACCTGCCGCTGACCTACGATCACCGGCTGATCGACGGTGCGGACGCCGGCCGCTTCCTGACCACCGTCAAGCGCCGGCTCGAAGAAGGCGCATTCGAGGCCGACCTGGGTCTGTAGAAAGGCTTACGCCCGACGTGTCCGAAGCTGTAATCGCGATCGCGGGATCCTCCGGTCTGATCGGCACGGCACTGGTGTACGCACTACGCGCCACCGACCGCCGGGTGCTGCGCATCGTTCGGCGCGCGCCGTCGAACGCCGACGAACTCTTCTGGAATCCCGATGCCGGTGAGTTCGACCCTGCGGCGTTGGCCGGGGTCGACGCAGTGGTCAACTTGTGCGGGGTCAGCGTCGCCGACAAGCGGTGGTCGGGCGCGTTCAAGCAGAGCCTGCGCGACAGCCGGATCGGGCCGACGGAGGTGCTCGCGACCGCGGTGGCCGAGGCCGAGGTCCCCGTACTCGTCAACGCCAGTGCGGTCGGCTTCTACGGTGACACCGGCCCGCAGATCACCGATGAGACCGCGCCCGCCGGCGACGGGTTCCTGGCCGATCTCTGCGTGGACTGGGAGGCCGCCACCTGGGCCGCGCAACAGGACGGCGCCCGGGTCGTGCTGGCGCGGTCCGGCTTGGTGCTGGCCCCCGCGGGCGGGATGCTCGGTCGGCTCAAACCGCTGTTCTCCCTCGGACTGGGCGCCCGACTGGGCGACGGTCGCCAGTACATGCCGTGGATCAGTCTGGAGGATGAGGTTCGCGCGCTGCTGTTCGCGATCTCGCACGACGAACTGTCCGGGCCGGTCAACCTCACCGGTCCCGCCCCGGTGACCAACGCCGAGTTCACCACGGCGCTGGGCCGCGCGGTCAACCGCCCGACACCGCTGATGGTGCCGGGGTTCGCACTGCGCATGGCGCTGGGTGAACTCGCCGACGAGGGCCTGCTCGACGGCCAGCGCGCCATCCCCGCGGCGCTCGAGCGTGCCGGATTCGCCTTCCACCACAACACCATTGGCGAGGCGTTGGCGTTCGCCACCACGCCACCGGAGTAGCGTCGTAGCCATGGCGGGTTCCATTCGGTCGGTGACAGCGCCGATCGACGTGCGCCGGCTGGGCTCGATCGACTACGAGGAGGCCTGGCGGCTGCAGCGCGAGATCGCCGAGAAGCGGATCGCGGGTGGCCCGGACACCCTGCTGCTGCTCGAGCACCCGCCGGTGTACACCGCGGGGCGCCGCACCCTGGCCGAGGAACGGCCGGAAGCCGGTGCCGGCGGCGTACCCGTCATCGACACCGATCGCGGCGGCAAGATCACCTGGCACGGGCCCGGCCAACTGGTGGGCTATCCGATCGTGGGGTTGGCCGAACCGCTCGACGTCGTCAACTTCGTTCGGCGCCTCGAGGAGTCGCTGATCAAGGTTTCCTCCGACCTCGGCGTGCGAACCGGCCGGGTCGAGGGCCGCTCCGGGGTGTGGGTACCAGCCGACGACCGGGGCCCGGCGCGCAAGCTCGCCGCGGTCGGGATCCGGGTGGCGCGCGCGACGACCCTGCACGGGTTCGCGCTGAACTGCGACTGTGATCTGTCCGCCTTCTCGGCGATCGTGCCGTGCGGCATCTCCGACGCCGGGGTTACTTCGTTGACGGCTGAACTGCGACGTCGGGTCGGGGTGGCGGACGTCGTCGACCAAGTGGCCGACGCCGTGTGCGACGCCCTGGACGGTCGGTTGCAGGTAGCGTTGACATCGTGACCGTGACACCCGAAGGTCGCCGACTCTTGCGCCTCGAGGTCCGCAACGCCGAGACACCGATCGAGCGCAAGCCGCCGTGGATCAAGACCCGCGCGAGGATGGGCCCGGAGTACCAGGAGCTCAAGGCGCTGGTCAAACGCGAAGGCCTGCACACCGTCTGTGAGGAGGCCGGCTGTCCCAACATCTTCGAATGCTGGGAGGACCGCGAGGCCACGTTCCTGATCGGCGGTGAGCAGTGCACCCGTCGCTGTGATTTCTGCCAGATCGACACCGGCAAGCCCGCCGAACTGGACCGCGACGAGCCGCGCCGGGTGGCCGAGAGCGTGCAGGCGATGGGCCTGCGCTACTCGACCGTGACCGGCGTGGCCCGCGACGATCTACCCGACGGTGGCGCCTGGCTGTACGCCGAGACGGTGCGCGCGATCAAGGAGCTCAACCCGAACACCGGCGTCGAGTTGCTGATCCCCGACTTCAACGGTGACTCCGCTCTGCTGCAGCAGGTATTCGAGGCGCGTCCAGAAGTGCTGGCGCACAACGTCGAAACCGTCCCGCGCATCTTCAAGCGGATTCGGCCCGCGTTCCGCTACGAGCGGAGCCTGGACGTGCTCACCGCGGCTCGCGACTACGGGCTGGTCACCAAGTCCAACCTGATCCTCGGCATGGGCGAGACGCCCGACGAAGTGCGTACCGCGCTGACCGATCTGCACGGCGCGGGCTGCGACATCGTCACGATCACCCAGTACCTGCGGCCGTCGCTGCGCCACCACCCGGTCGAGCGCTGGGTGCATCCCGACGAGTTCGTCGAGCTCGAGCAGTTCGCGCAGCGGCTCGGCTTCGCCGGTGTGCTGGCCGGTCCGCTGGTGCGGTCGTCGTACCGTGCCGGGCGGCTGTATGCCCAGGCCAAATCCGCGTCCGTATCCTGAACGGATGGCGAAGAAGCGCAATCCGGCTGAGGTCAAGGCTGCGAAAGCCGAGGCGAAGGCGGCCCGCAAAGCCGCGTCCAAGCAACGCCGCAGCCAGCTGTGGCAGGCGTTCCAGATGCAGCGCAAAGAGGACAAGCGGCTGCTGCCGTACATGATCGGTGCGTTCGTGCTGATCGTCGCCGGTTCCGTGGCGCTCGGACTCTTCGCGGGCGGCTTCACCACCTACACGATGATTCCGCTGGGCATCGTGCTCGGCGCGCTGGTGGCGTTCATCATCTTCGGCAGACGCGCGCAGAAGTCGGTCTACCGCAAGGCGGAGGGCCAGACGGGCGCGGCGGCATGGGCGCTGGACAACCTGAGGGGCAAGTGGCGGGTGACGCCCGGTGTCGCGGCGACCGGCCACTTCGATGCCGTGCACCGGGTGATCGGCAGGCCCGGCGTCATCTTCGTCGGCGAGGGTTCGCCGTCGCGGGTGCGGCCGCTGCTCGCGCAAGAGAAGAAACGCACCGCCCGACTGGTCGGCGACACCCCGATCTACGACGTCATCATCGGCAACGACGAAGGCGAAGTGCCACTGGCCAAATTGGAGCGCCACCTCAACAAGCTGCCCGCCAACATCACCGTCAAGCAGATGGACTCGCTGGAGTCGAGACTGGCCGCGCTGGGCACCAAGGCCGGGCCCGCCGCGATGCCGAAGGGGCCGCTGCCGACGCAGGCCAAGATGCGCGGCGTGCAGCGCACCGTGCGGAGGCGCTGACCCTTCCGCGTTCCGCGAAACAGACGAAATGGTCGTAGTCCGACCGGATTTTCAACCAGAACGTCGGTTTCGGCGCCAAGGGAAGTTACCGCCGGACCACCGCGGTGTTCGTGAACCGGTCCTGGTAGCCCCGGAAGTCCCGGTCGGTGAACAGCGCGGGTATGACGAAGAACACCAGCAGCCCGCGCACCGTGGCGCGGCCGATCCCGACGTGCATGCGGTGATCGATCGAGGCGACCCGCAGGCCCAGCGCCCACTGTCCGGGTGTGAAGCCGAACAGCCGCACCGAGACGATGCCGAGCACCAGCCACACCACCGCGATGGACGTGGAACCCAGCGACGAGTACAGAAAGGCATCCCGGCTCACCAACCCGAGCCCGACCACGAATCCCACCAGCCCGTAGGCGATGAACCAGTCGAGCATCAGCGCGGCGATGCGCCTGCCGAACCTGGCGATCGAGCCGGGGCCGGTCTCCGGCAAACCGAGGCGCTGTCCGGGATAGTCGTCGGGTCCGGTGTCGCTGGTCGGATCCGGACCCGACAGCCAGGACCCCAGTGTTCGGGCCATAGACTCAGGATATGCGGGACTCTGCGAAGTCCATCAGGCCGCTGACGTGAGATTGCGTAACTTCGGCGCAACATCCGGTTGACGACCGTGCAACATCGTGTCCTTAGCGTCAACCCGCGAGTTACCAGATATAAGGAGAGAACTCAGTGGCAGAAAAGACCGCCGACGACATTCTCAAGCTGATCAAGGACCAGGACGTCGAATACGTCGACATCCGGTTCTGCGATCTGCCCGGCGTCGTTCAGCACTTCTCGATTCCGGCTACGGCCTTCACACAGGATGTCTTCGAGGACGGCCTGGCCTTCGACGGCTCGTCGGTGCGCGGATTCCAGTCGATCCACGAATCCGACATGATGTTGCTGCCGGACC
Source organism: Mycolicibacterium sp. ND9-15 (assembly GCF_035918395.1). NCBI lineage: Bacteria > Bacillati > Actinomycetota > Actinomycetes > Mycobacteriales > Mycobacteriaceae > Mycobacterium > Mycobacterium jinjuense. Next base: position 4,637,166 of record NZ_CP142362.1, on the reverse strand, counting down.
CCGAGACCGCACGCATCGACCCGTTCCGCGCCGCGAAGACGCTGAACATGAACTTCTTCGTGCACGACCCGTTCACCCGCGAGGCCTACTCACGCGACCCCCGAAACGTCGCCCGCAAGGCGGAGAACTACCTGGCCAGCACCGGCATCGCCGACACGGCATACTTCGGCGCCGAGGCCGAGTTCTACATCTTCGACTCGGTGACCTTCGATTCGAGGATCAACGGCACCTTCTACGAGGTGGACTCCGAAGCCGGCTGGTGGAACACCGGCGAACCGGTCGAGGCCGACGGCAGCGCGAACCGTGGTTACAAGGTCCGGCCCAAGGGCGGCTACTTTCCGGTCGCGCCGTACGACCACTACGTGGACCTGCGCGACAAGATGGCCACCAACCTGATCAACGCCGGCTTCACCCTCGAGCGTGGCCACCACGAGGTGGGCACCGCGGGTCAGGCGGAGATCAACTACAAGTTCAACACGATGCTTCATGCCGCCGACGACGTGCTGCTGTTCAAGTACATCGTCAAGAACACCGCATGGCAGGCCGGCAAGACCGTGACCTTCATGCCCAAGCCGCTGTTCGGCGACAACGGGTCCGGCATGCATGCGCATCAGTCGCTGTGGAAGGAAGGCCAGCCGCTGTTCCACGACGAGTCCGGCTACGCGGGCCTGTCGGACATCGCGCGCCACTACATCGGCGGCATTCTGCACCACGCGCCGTCGTTGCTGGCGTTCACCAACCCGACGGTGAACTCCTACAAGCGCCTGGTGCCCGGCTACGAGGCGCCGATCAACCTGGTGTACAGCCAGCGCAACCGCTCGGCGTGTGTGCGTATCCCGATCACCGGCAACAACCCGAAGGCCAAACGCCTGGAGTTCCGCTGTCCCGACAGCTCGGGCAACCCGTACCTGGCGTTCGCCGCGATGCTGATGGCCGGCATCGACGGCATCAAGCGCAAGATCGAACCGCAGACCCCGGTCGACAAGGACCTCTACGAACTGCCGCCGGAGGAGGCCGCCAACATTCCGCAGGCGCCCACCTCGCTGTCGGCGGTCATCGACAAGCTCGAAGAGGACCACGAATACCTCACCGAGGGCGGGGTGTTCACCGAGGATCTGATCGAGACCTGGATCTCCTACAAGCGGGAGAACGAGATCCTGCCGGTACAGATCCGGCCGCACCCGTACGAGGTGGCGCTGTACTTCGACGTGTAAACACGATTCGACACTTCGGGCCGGGCGGATCATTTCGCCCGGCCCGAAGTGCGTCTGCGCGTAGGGTCGAAACGCATGACGACCTTCGATGCACGCCTCTCCAGTTACTCGTCACCGCTGCTGAGCCTGTTCCGGATCATCGCCGGACTGTTGTTCACCCTGCACGGCACGATGAAGATGTTCGGTTGGCCAATCGGTGAGGCCGTGCCGGTCGGCACCTGGCCGCTCTGGTGGGCCGGGCTGATCGAACTCGTCGCCGGTCTGTTGATCACTGTCGGATTATTCACGCGGATAGCGGCGTTCATCGCCGCCGGCGAAATGGCGGTCGCCTACTTCTGGATGCACTGGCCGCCGCTCGACGGTCCGCCGGCGAGTTTCTGGCCGATAGAGAACGGCGGAGAAGCCACGCTACTGTACTGCTTCGGTTTCCTTGCGCTGGCCGGGTTGGGCGCCGGGGCCTTGTCGGTCGACACCCGGCGAGGCGGTGGGCCAGGTGGTGCGAGACCGAGTCGCGTAGCCACGGGTACCGCCGCTCCCACCGGTCATGCCACCGACGAACCCGTCCGGCGTCGCGGCCTCCTCAGCCGATTTCGACGGTGAGGCGCGGACCGGCGGTTTCACCGCCAGCGCACAGAACGCACGTCTCGTCGTGACCGCGACGGAGGGACGATCGCGATGAGCACTGACGCGAACGGCGGGCGGCGCCCGACAGTCGGCGGGTCTGAACTCGCGGCCGGTCTCGACGTCGAGATCGTCGGTGGCCTAGCCGCGCCGGTGAGCGACGTGATCGCTCGTTGGGGCTAGCGGTCCAGACCGAGGTCCTTCCGGAACCGCTTCATCCCGTCGATCTTCTCGGTCAGCGATGCCTGCGGACCGGCGTAGAACATCCAGGGCATCGTGATGATGCCGGTGACGCCGCCTGCCGCCGCGCGGTCGAAGTGCTCGGCGGTGAACGCGTCGGTCAGCGGCGTCAGGATCTCGAAACCGTCCATCCCCAGGCCGTTTTCGGCGCGCAACTCGCGCAATTTGGCGACCCGTTCGAGCGCCCGGTCGGTGGTGATGAGGTCGCCGATCCAGCCGTTGTGACGCGCCGCTCGGCGTAACGCGATGTCCGAGAGCCCGCCCACATACACGGGGATCGGCGGCGGCGTGGGTTCCATCTCCAGCCGGGGCGTCTGATAGAACTCGCCGCGGAACTCGGTCCAGCCCGGTTTCCACAAGTCCTTCATCAGCTCGAGCATCTCGTCGGTGCGTTTGCCGCGCCGCGCGAACTGCTGGCCGATCAACGTGAACTCTTCCTCGCACCAGCCGACGCCGATGCCGAGTTCCAGGCGCCCACCGGCCAGAACGGCCGCTGTGCCGATCGACTTCGCCGCCGAGTACGGATCCCGCATCGCGGGCAGGTACACCGTGGTGACGAACCGAGCCCGCGATGTGACCAGGGCCAGGCCGCCGATCAGCACCCACGGGTCCGGCCAGTCGGTGAACGCCTCCCACCGGCGTCGACCGTCCTTGGTGTAGGGGTACGGCGTCCTCAACGTCTCGAGATTGACGACGTGGTCCGGTATCGCGAGACCCTCGTAGCCGAGATCGTCTGCAGCTGTGGCGATTTCGACAACCTGTTGGGTGTCGAGGAAAGCAAGGCTGACGTAGAACTTCATCCGACGTCCCTGGCCCATGCCGGCCGGATGAAGACGCCCTCCGCCTCCACGGTGGGCCCCTCGGCGTCGATCAGATAGCCACGCGCGAATGTCTTGACACCCTCGGACCGCTCCACGAACGCCTCCGCGCGTAATCGACCCAGCGGCGTTCCGCGCAGATAGCGAAGCGAGATGGTACCGGTGAACTTCGGCTGGGTCAGGCCTTCGCTCGCGGCCTCACCAAGCAGGTGGTCGAGCACCAACGCGCAGATACCGCCGTGCACCCACCCCGGCGGCCCTTCATACGCGCCGCTCAGCGTGAACTCGGTCCAACAGCGACCGTCGCCTTCATGATGGATGATCATCGGGGGTGCAATCGCATTGCGCAGTCCGACGGCCGGGTTCGCCCACGCCAGCGGACGTCCGGTGGCCTCGTGACGCAAGGTCGTGGTCACCGAACGGTGCTTGCTCTCCAGCAGCTGGGTGACTGCCTCGATTTTCGCTTGGGCATCGGCGACCGCGGTCTCGTCGATCTCGGTGTGCAGGCTCGCATAGATCAGTTTCCGCACCGCATCAGTCAACGGACCGTACAGCGCTCGCTGCCGCTGGTACTCCTCGTCGCTGATCGAGTCGAACCCGAAATCCATACTCATCTGCTATGCCTCACCGCCGAATACCTTGCGCACCACTGCCTTTGCCCGCCTCGTCACCCGCAGGTAGTTGTCGAGGAACTCGCCACCGTCGTCGGTGTCCCAACCGGCGGCCACCGCAACGGCATTCAACTGGCGGCCGCCTCCGGGCAGTTGATCGGTGGGCTTACCCCGCACCAGCACCAGCGCGTTGCGCGCGCTGGTCGCCGTCAGCCACGCCTGGCGCAGCAGTTCGACATCGCCCTCGGCGATCAGTTCGGCGACGCCGATCGCGTTGAGTGACTGCAGCGTCGACGTGTTGTGCAGTGCGGGCACCTTGTGCGCATACCGCAGCTGCAGCAACTGCACCGTCCACTCGATGTCGGCCAGTCCCCCGCGTCCCAGCTTGGTATGGGTGTTCGGGTCGGCGCCGCGCGGCAGCCGTTCGGCGTCAACCCGCGCCTTGATCCGCCGAATCTCCTGCACCGCTTCGGCGGACACACCGCCGGGCGGGTAACGGACCTTGTCGATCATCAGCAGGAACCGCTCGCCGAGGTCGGGATCGCCTGCCACGCAATCGGCCCGTAACAGCGCCTGCACCTCCCACGTCTGCACATACCGCGCGTAGTAGGCCTGGTACGAGGCGAGGGTACGCACCAGCGGGCCGTTGCGGCCCTCCGGGCGCAGGTTCGCGTCGACCTCCAGCGGCGGGTCGGAGCTCGGCGTCCCGAGCAGCGTGCGCACCTGCTCGGCGATCGTCACCGCCCACCTCACCGCATCCGATTCCTCGACTCCGGGTTCGGGTTCGCATACGAACATCACATCGGCATCCGAGCCGTAGCCCAATTCGCCGCCGCCCAACCGGCCCATCCCGATCACCGCGATGCGAGCCAGCGGTCCCCGGTCCGACGTGTTGGCGCGGATCACCGCCTCCAGCGCGGCCTGCAGCACCGCGACCCAGACGGCCGTCAGCGCGCGACACACCTCGGTGACTTCGAGCATGCCGAGCAGATCGGCCGAGGCGATCCGCGCCAGTTCACGCCTGCGTAGTGTGCGCGCGGCCGCGATCGCCCGCTGCGGATCGGGATATCTTGCGGCCGAAGCGACCAACGCCCGCGCGACCGCATCGGGTTCGGTGTCGAGCAGCTTGGGCCCGTCGGGGCCGTCGGCGTAGGACTGGATGACCTCCGGTGCGCGCATGAGCAACTCCGGAACGTAGGCCGAGGTGCCCAACACCTTCATCAGCCGCTTGGCGACGGCGCTCTCGTCGCGCAGCGTCGCGAGGAACCACCGCTGGTCGGACAGCGCATCGCTGATGCGGCGGTAGGACAGCAGGCCCGCGTCCGGATCGGGCGTGTCGGACAGCCAATTGAGCAGGGTCGGCAACAAGACCTGCTGCACCCGGCCGCGACGGGCGCTGCTACTGGTCAGCGCGGCCAGGTGTGTCAGCGCGCTCTGCGGGCCTTCGTATCCCAGGGCCGCCAGCTGCCGTTCGGCGGCCTCTTGGGTCATGCCGTCCGACATGCTCAGTGCCGGTTGGCCAACCGATTCCAGCAGCGGCTGGTAGAACAGCTTCTCGTGCAGCCGCGACACCCGCAGGCTCTGTCGCTTGAGCTCTTCACGCAACACACCGAGCGCATCCCGGGTCCCGTCGGGGCGCACGTGGGCGGCCCTGGCCAGCCAGCGCAGCGCTTCGTCGTCCTCCTCGTCGGGGAGCAGGTGGGTACGCACCAGCCGCTGCAACTGCAGCCGGTGCTCGAGCAACCGCAGGAACTCGTATGACGCCGTGAGGTTCGCCGCATCGTCGCGCCCGACATACCCCCGTTTGCCGAGCGCGTCCAGCGCGCCGACCGTCGATGCGACGTGCAGCGCCTCGTCGTTGCGGCCGTGCACCAGCTGCAGCAGTTGCACCGCGAACTCGACGTCGCGCAGCCCGCCGGTACCCAGCTTGATCTCCCGCGACCGCTGACGGGCGGGCACCAGTTCCTCGACCCGCCTGCGCATCGCCTGCACCTCAGACACGAAGTCTTCGCGCTCGCAGGCCGTCCACACCATCGGCGTCACCGCCTCGATGTAGGCCCGGCCCAGCTCGGGATCGCCGGCGGCCGGTCGGGCCTTCATCAACGCCTGGAACTCCCAGGTCTTGGCCCAGCGCTGGTAATACGCGACGTGCGAGTCCAGCGTGCGCACCAGTTGACCGTGCTTACCCTCCGGCCGCAGTCCGGCGTCCACTTCGAAGAAGGCGTCGGCGGCGAACCGCATCAGCTCCCCGGCCACCCGGGTCGCCAACGCGTCGGCGGGCTCAGCGACGAAGATGACGTCGACGTCGCTGACGTAATTGAGTTCGCGCGCACCGCATTTGCCCATCGCGATGATCGCCAAGCGGGGCGGCGAGTCCCCACCGGTCGTCTTGATCGCGAGGTGCAGCGCGGCGGCCAGCGCCGCGTCGGCGAGATCCGAGAGGTGCTCGCCGACGGTCGGGAACGGCAGGACCGGCTCGTTCTCCACCGTCGGCGCCAGGTCGAGACTGGCCAGCACCAGCAGCCGGTCGCGGTAGAGCTTGCGCAGCGGCTGCAGTGCGCTCGTCGTGTCGGATGCTTCGTCGGCCTGCGCGACGAACATCTCGCGCAAGGCGTCGGCGGGCGGTAGCGTGACGTCGCCGGCGAGCAGCCGCCAGTTCTGCGGATGGGCGACGAGGTGGTCGCCGAGGGCCAGCGAGGAACCCAGCACAGCGAACAGCCGTCCCCGCAGGCTTCGGTTGGTGAGCAGAGCGCGGTTGAGTTCGTCCCAGCCGGCGTCGATCGCCTCGGCGAGTCGGACCATCGTGCGCAGCGCGGTGTCGGCGTCGGGGGCACGCGACAACGACCAGAGCAGTTCGACGTGCGCGTCGGTGTTCCAGCCCAGCAGGTCGAGGTCCGCGGGCGCGGTGGGTTCGACGAGCCCCAGCCGGCCTACGCTCGGCAGCTTCGGACGCTGCGTCGCAGGTTTGGCCACGCTAGAAAGGTAGCGCGAGCGCCAATTAGAGAGACAGGTAGGCCTTCAGCTCGAACGGCGTGACGTGGCTGCGGTAGTTCTCCCACTCCGCGCGCTTGTTGCGCAGGAAGTAGTCGAAGACGTGCTCGCCCAATGCTTCCGCGACCAGTTCGGAGTTCTCCATCTCGGTGAGCGCGGCACCGAGGCTGCCGGGCAACTCCTTGTAACCCATCGCGATGCGCTCCTCCGGGGTGAGGGTCCAGACGTTGTCCTCTGCCTCGGGTGCCAGCACGTAGTTCTTCTCGATACCCCGCAGCCCCGCGGCGAGCAGCACCGCGAACGTCAGGTAAGGGTTGCACGCCGAGTCCGGGCTGCGAACCTCGACGCGCCGCGAGGAGGCCTTCCGCGGCGTGTACATCGGAACCCGTACCAGCGCCGAGCGATTCGCCGCACCCCACGAGGCCGCCGTCGGCGCCTCGCCGCCGTGCACGAGGCGCTTGTAGGAATTCACCCACTGATTGGTGACGGCGCTGATCTCCTTGGCGTGCTCGAGGATGCCCGCGATGAACGACTTGGCGACATCGGAGAGTTGCAGCGGGTCGTCGGGGCTGTGAAAGGCGTTGGTGTCGCCCTCGAACAGGCTCATGTGCGTGTGCATGGCCGATCCGGGGTGTTCGGCGAAGGGCTTCGGCATGAACGACGCGCGCACCCCGTCGGCGAGCGCGACCTCCTTGACGACGTAGCGGAACGTCATCACGTTGTCGGCCATCGACAGCGCGTCGGCGTAGCGCAGGTCGATCTCCTGCTGGCCGGGCGCGCCCTCGTGGTGGCTGAACTCGACCGAGATGCCCATCTGCTCGAGCGCGTCGATGGCGTGGCGGCGGAAGTTTGGCGCCGAATCATGCACGGCCTGGTCGAAGTATCCGCCGTTGTCCGCGGGCACCGGCACCGTGCCGTCGTCCTCGCCCGGCTTCAGTAAGAAGAACTCGATCTCCGGATGCACATAGCAGGAAAAACCGAGATCACTGGCCTTGGCCAGTTGCCTGCGCAGCACGTGGCGCGAGTCCGCCCATGAGGGCGAACCGTCGGGCATGGTGATGTCGCAGAACATCCGCGCCGAATGGTTTCGGTCCGAGCCGTCCGTCCACGGCAGCACCTGGAACGTGGACGGGTCGGGGCGGGCCACCATGTCGGCTTCCGACACCCGGGCGAAGCCCTCGATCGAGGAACCGTCGAAACCGATGCCTTCCTCGAACGCGCCCTCGAGTTCGGCAGGAGCGATCGCGACCGACTTCAGGTATCCGAGCACATCGGTGAACCACAGCCGGACGAAGCGGATGTCACGTTCCTCCAGCGTGCGCAGCACGAATTCCTTCTGCCGATCCATGACCGCAGCGTAGGCACCGGCTGTTAATTCCGTGTTACACGGCGGCTGCGTTCAGTGGGATCACCAGATGCGGCGCAATTGGGCGCCGGTGCGACGGTGGTGCAGTTGCGCCTGCCGCTCCTGCCCGGTGAGCACAGCGGTGCCCGCCGGGAGGTGGTCGAGCACCTCGTCGACCGCCACCTTCGTCACCGTGACCTCGGGGAACTCGTCGGCCTTGTAGAAGCGGGCCTGCAGGATGCCCCACGGCCAGTCGGCCTTGTCCAGCCAGTTGTGCACGCCGGGGTCGCGCTTGGTGACGACGCCGCGAAACCAGCCGTCGGGATCGATCCGCGCCTGGACGTCGTTGAGGCTGGACTGCCGGTTCACCCAGTCCACGGTCGAGAAACGGTCGTCGGCCACCAAGATCTGCCAGTAGTAGCAGTTCGCCGGTACCGGGAACTCGACGATGAGCGCCTCGTCGTCGGCGATCTGATGGATGCCGTCGTAGTAGGCCTGCTTGGTGGCCAGGCCGCCGCCCTGCTGAATCCACTTCGACCGCAGCAGCACGTTGAAGCCGTGGTGCTCGCGGTAGTACCGGACCAGCTCCATGTCGAAGTCGATCATTCCCTTGATCCAGTCGCCCAGCTCAGAGAACCGTCGCGCGATCTCGACGGGCGTCATGTCCTCGCCGGCGTCATCGAGGCGGTTGATGGCTACCTGGGCGTCGATCTCGATGTTCCAGTCGCAGGCGCACTTGCGCATCAGGAGCTTGCCGGCTCCGGGGTTGAGCGGCCACCAGTCCCCGTCGTACCCCTCGGGGCGGTCGACTGCACACAGAGCTCGCCGAGCGGTCGCAGCGGGCGAACGGCGACCCCTCGGCCGTCGACGACCGGGCGCAGCTGACGGTGATGTTCATCGGCGGACTCATGCTCAGCGCCGCGGCGACCGGTCAGCCGGTGATCGAGCGAGATCGTCTGGAGCTGCTGCTCGCTCAGATCGCCGACAGCACGTCCGGAGGCCGGAGCTAACACCGCAAGCCCGCGGGCGGCAGGACCGAGTCGACGAGAAAGTCGACCACCGCGGTGTCGACGCAGGCGTCGCCGTTGAAGACCACCGTGTGTTGGGTGCCGTCAAAGGTGATCAGCCGCGCGTCCATCTGTCGGGCGAGGTCGACGCCCGCCTGGTACGGCGTTGCGGGGTCCCGGGTGGTGGAGACGACGACCACCTTGCCGGGTCCCGGTGACGAGGCGGGGTGCGGCGACGACGTAGGCGGCACCGGCCACATCGTGCAGACGTCGCGCGGGGCGAATCCGGTGAACGCACCGTAGGACAGGAACGGGGCGGCCCCGCGGACCCGGCGGTCCACCTCGGCCCACGTGGCGGCGTCCGACGGATATGCGGCATCGACGCAGCCGATCGCGGTGAACGCGTCCTGCTGGTTGGTGTAGTGCCCCGATGCGTCGCGGCCCTGGTATTCGTCGGCGAGCAGCAACAGGTCGCCGGCGTCCGTGCCGCGCTGCAGTCCGAGCAGGCCGCTGGTCAGGAACTTCCAGTGTTGCCGCGTGTACAGCGCGTTCACCGTGCCCGTGATCGCGTCCTGGTAGCTGAGCCCGCGCGGCTCGGACGTGGGGCCTGGCCGCTGCACCAGGGGATCGACCAACTGGTGGTAGCGCTCGACGAACCGGGCGGGGTCGGTGCCCAGCGGGCAGCCCGCCGACGTGGCGCAGTCGCTCGCATAGTCGTCGAACGCCGCCTGGAAACCGGCCATCTGGCGGATCCGCTGGTCGATCGGGTCGAGCTGCGGGTCGACCGCGCCGTCGAGCACCATGGCCCGAACCCGGTCGGGGTACTGCTCGGCGTAGGCGGCGCCGAGGCGGGTGCCGTACGAGAAACCGAGATAGTTGAGCTGGTCCTCGCCGAGCGCCGCGCGCACGACGTCCATGTCGCGCGCCGAGGTCGCGGTACCGACGCCGGCCAGGAACTCGACACCATTCCTGTCGGTGCACGCCCGTGCGAACTGCTCGTACAGCCGCTCGATGTGTGCGACGCCGGCCGGGCTGTAGTCGGCCAGCGGTTCGCGGCGGAACGCGTCGAACTCGGCGTCGGTGCGGCAGCGCAACTCCGGGGTCGAGTGTCCGACACCACGTGGGTCGATACCGACCAGATCGAAGCGGCGCCCGATCTCCGAGTCGGCCAGCACGGCGCCCATGCCCGCGACGGTGTCGACCGCCGATGCTCCGGGCCCGCCGGGGTTGACCACCAGCACCCCGATCCGGTCGCCGGTGGCCGGCACCCGGATGACAACTAGTTGCGCTTGTACGCCTTCGGGTTTCGCGTAGTCGATGGGTACGGAGACGGTGCCGCACCGGGCGGTCGGGATCGAAGCCGTCTCGGCGCCGTCGTCGATGAATCGTTCACATCCGCTCCACGCCGGCGGCTGACCGTACACCTGGCCGGATCGGTCCACGGGCGTCGCGGCGCCGACGGGGCAGGCGATGATGAACACCACCGCGAACGCCGACACCGTCCGCCCCACCCGCCACATGGCTGACATGGTTGCACGTCGCCCCCGCAGCGTCGCGGGCCGCGATACAACGGTGACCCGGCTGTGATCAGGCCGACGAGCAGGTGGTGTCCTGCGGCGGGACCGCGAGGTCGATGAGGTAGCGGGCGGCGATGTCGTCGACGCACCGGTTGCCCTGGAACACCACCGTGTGCTGGGTGCCCTCGAACGTCACCAGAGAGCCGCCGAGTTGCTTGGCCAGTTCCACGCCCGCCTGGTACGGCGTCGCGGGATCGTTGGTCGTCGACACCACCAGCGTCGGCGGCAGCCCCTCCACCTTGAGCTCGTGCGGTTCGCTGGTCGGCGGCACCGGCCAGAACGCGCACGTGCCCAGCGGGGCGTGCCCGGTGAACTCGCCGTAACTCATGAACGGCGCCGCCAACCGGACCCGCCGGTCCTCCTCGGCGACCTTGTCGCGGTCGGTCACCGCCGGCTTGTCCATGCAGTTGACCGCAACCCGGACGTCGGTGGAGTTGTTGTAGTGGCCCTGCTCGTCGCGGCCCATGTAGAGGTCGGCCAATGCGAGCATGGTGTCGCCGGTCCCCCTCTGCATCTCGCTGAGCGCCTGCGTCAGGTGCCGCCACAGGTTCGGCGAGTACAGCGGCAGGATGGTGCCGACGATCGCATCGGAGTAGCTCAGCCCGCGCGGGTCCCACGTCTTGAGCGGTTCGTCCACCAGCGGGTCGACCAGGCTGTGGTAGACGTCGGTGGCCTTGGCCGGGTCGGTGCCCAGCGGGCAGTCCGGGTTCTTCGCACAGTCGGCGGCGTAGTCGTCGAAGGCGGTCTGGAACGCGGCGGCCTGGCGCACGTTGGCTTCGGTGGGGTCGGCATTGGGGTCCACGGCGCCGTCGAGGATCATCGCGCGCACCTTGTCCGGGAAGCTCTCGGCGTAGGTGGCCCCGATCCGGGTGCCATAGGAGTAGCCCAGGTAGGTCAGCTTCTCGTCGCCGAGCGCCTCTCGCATCGCGTCGAGATCCTTGGCCACGTTGACGGTTCCCACGTTGGCGAGGAAGTCCTTGCCCATCTTGTCCTCGCAGCGCCCGACGAACTCCTTGGTCTCCTTCTCGATCTCGGCGATGCCCTGCGGCGAGTAGTCGACCTGAGGTTCGGCCCGCAACCGGTCATTGTCGGCGTCGGAGTTGCACCACAGTGCCGGGGTGGAGTTCGCGACGCCCCGCGGATCGAAACCGACGAGGTCGAAGCGCTCCCGCACCGATTCCGGCAACGAGCCGACGACGCCCACCGCCGCTTCGACACCGGACTCCCCCGGCCCGCCCGGGTTGATGATCAGGGAGCCGATCTTGTCGCCGGTCGCCTTGAACCGGATCATCGCGATGCGGGCGACGTCGCCGTCGGGATCGTCATAGTCGACCGGGACCGACAGCATTCCGCACTCGGCGCCCGCCGGAATCCGCGACTCGTCGGGTTGTTTGGTCTGGCACTTGACCCACTCGATCGGGCTGCCGGGCGGCGGCACCGCGACCACGGCGCGGCCGTCGACCAGCTGGCTGCATCCGGTGGCCGCGAGCAGCACAGTGGTCGCGAGGACCCCGATCTTGGCGTTCATGGGTCCACATGCTGCCATGGCCGCCCATCGGCGCTGGCTAGGGCGCTATCGCGTGGCGGCCAACAACTCGTCGAGGGCGGCGGAGAAATCGTCGGCCATGTCCCACAGATCGGGGAGCAACTCAGGGCACGACACGATGCCGACGTTGAGCGATCCGGCCAGCGACATCACCGTGATGTTGAGCCCCGAACCGTGAAAGATCGGCCCGAGCGGATACATCGCCTTGATCTCACCGCCCAGGTAGAACAGCGGTATCTGCGGGCCCGGCACGTTGGAGACGACGAGGTTGTGCACCGGCCTGGCGCCGCTCAACCTGCTCGCCGCATAGACGCGCATCGCGACACCGAACACCGCGGGCGCGGCGAATTGGGTCCAGTCCTGCAGCAGGGTCGCGCCGATGGCCGAACTGTGTTGCTTGGCAACGGAGTTCGCCTCGGCGATGGATTTGAGCCGGGTCGCCGGGTCGTCGATGTGTGTCTCGAGTCGCGAGAACATCCCCGATACCTGGTTGCGGCCGGGCCGATCGGACTTGTCGTGCACCGAGACCGGCACCATGGCGACGAGCGAGTTCTCCGGCAGTGCGCCGCGCTCGGCCAGGAACTTGCGCAGCACCCCGGACACCAGGGCCATCACCACGTCGTTGACCTTGACCCCGAAGTGGTTCTTCACGGTCTTGATGTCTTCGAGGTCCAGTTGCGTGAAGGCGACGTTGCGGTGCCCGGTCACGTTGGTGTTGAACGACGTCCTCGGCGCGGCGAACGGCGGGGCCATCGAGAGCCCGGAGCGGGCGCGACGAACCGTGTCGACCACCGAAGACAGCGTCATGGGCAGGGCGTTGACCAACTTGAGCGGCCGGGTCGCGAACCTCACCGCACCGCTGACGGCGATCTCCAGACCGCTCGCGTCGCCTGCGCCATCGACCGGGTCGGGCGGCGCCGCGTCCGGTTCGGTGCTGCACAACTGCGACAACATGCTGGCGCCGGTGACCCCGTCGACGCCGGCGTGGTGCACCTTCGTCATCACCACGACACACCCGCCGTCCTGCGGATCGGTGCCGCCGACGTTCTCGATCACCCACTTCTCCCACAGCGGACGGCTGCGATCGAGCGGCAGCGACGCGATATGGCCGCAGATCTCCGCGAGCTCGCGCCGGCCGCCCGGCGCCGGCAGGCCGATGCGGTGCAGGTGCCGGTCGACGTCGAAGTCCTTGTCTTCCACCCACACCGGATGGTCGAGGTTGAACCGGCTGTCGGCCAGCTTCTCGCGAAACTCCGGCATCGCCTTGATCCGCTGGGTGAACGCATCGCGGAAGCGATCGAAGGTGTATCCCCCGGGCATGGTCGAGGTGTCGATCTCGAGTATCGAGCACACATGCAGCGGCTGCTGCGCGGTTTCGAGATACAGGAAACTGGCGTCGAGCCCGCTGAGCCGTTGCATGTCGCCGATGTTATGCCCGGCGAGCGCAGGTGTGAGGAAATCCACTCAACACCGCTTTCAACATCTCCGGCACAAAGTGGCAGACTGGGGGCGTCAGACGAACCCGGGGACCCGATCCGGCCTCGAGGATTCGACCCGACCCACCCAAATTGGGGGACATCGATGTCTGAGCAGACCGTCTACGGCGCTGCCGAGCCACGCGTGAAAATACGCACCCTGCATCTGCAGAAGTGGAAAGCCGAAGGCCACAAATGGGCCATGCTCACCGCCTACGACTACTCGACCGCCCGCATCTTCGACGACGCCGGCATCCCGGTCCTGCTGGTCGGTGACTCGGCCGCCAACGTGGTCTACGGCTACGACACCACCGTGCCCGTGAGCATCGATGAGCTGATCCCGTTGGTGCGTGGCGTGGTGCGCGGCGCCCCGCACGCGCTGGTCGTGGCCGATCTGCCGTTCGGCAGCTACGAGGCAGGCCCTGAGCAGGCGCTCACTACGGCCACGCGGTTTCTGAAGGAGACCGGCGCGCACGCGGTCAAACTCGAGGGCGGCGAGCGTGTGGTCGACCAGATCGCGACGTTGAGCGCGGCGGGCATCCCGGTCATGGCGCACATCGGGTTCACGCCCCAAAGCGTCAACGGGCTGGGCGGCTTCCGGGTTCAGGGCCGCGGCGACGCCGCCGAGCAAACCGTCCACGACGCCATCGCCGTGCAGGAAGCAGGCGCGTTCTCTGTCGTCATGGAGATGGTGCCCGCCGAACTGGCCACCCAGATCACCGGCAAGCTGACCATTCCGACCATCGGGATCGGCGCGGGCCCGAACTGCGACGCTCAAGTGTTGGTATGGCAGGACATGGCGGGCCTGACCAACGGCAAGATCGCGAAGTTCGTGAAGCGCTTCGGTGATGTCGGCGGCGAATTACGCCGCGCCGCAGAGCAATACGCCTCCGAGGTGGCCGGCGGGCTGTTCCCCGCCGACGAGCACTCGTTCTAGGAGAATTTCGGCTTCCGCTTGGCCAGGAAGGCGTCGACGCCCTCATGGCCGTCGCTGGACACCGCGCGTGCGGCGATGAGCCGTCCCTCGAGCTCCATCTGCTCCTCGAGACCGTTGGCGAACGTCCCGAGCAGCAGTTGCTTGACACCGCCGTTGGAGCCCGCCGCTGTCGCGGCCATCTGATCGGCCAGCTTCGCGGCCCGGTCGGCCAGCTCGGCGTCGGGTACCACCTCGGTCACCAGGCCCCACTGCGATGCCTCCTGCGCCGAGAGGGTGCGGTTGGTGAGCATGAGCTCCTTGGTCTTGGTGATGCCGATCAGTCGCGGCAGGTAGTACGACGCGCTGCCGTCGGGGCTCAGCCCCACCCGGGTGTAGGCCATCGTGAACGACGCGGACTCGGCGGCCAGCACCAGATCGCCGGTCACCGCGATCGAGAAGCCCGCGCCCGCGGCGGTCCCGTTCACGGCGGTGATCAGCACCGCGTTCATCCGCGCGAAGGTCGATATCGCGCGATGAAGATCGTCGGCGACGCCCTTGATATGCGAACCCCGGTCCGGCGCGGACGCGAACGACTTCAAATCGCCACCCGCGCAGAAGAACCGGCCCGACCCGGTGAGCACGACGACCTTGGTCGCGTTGGTGTCGCACCGCTTGGCGGCGGTGGCCAGCTCACGAGTCATGGTGCCGTTCATGCCGTTTGCCGCGTCGGGCCGGTTCAGCGTGATGCGGGCGATGGCGCCGGTCTGCTCGAAGGTCAGCGTTTCGTATTCGGTCACAGCTGGACCCTAGCTTCCTGACACTCCGAGGCATTGACGAGCATATGGCAGGCTGGTGCCACCATGGGTAGATCGAATGACAAGTCGTCGCGGCATCTGGAGGTCGAGCGCAAGTTCGACGTCGATGATTCAACAGTGTCGCCGTCATTCGACGGGTTGTCATCGGTGGTCCGCGTCGAACGGTCACCAGCGCAACGCCTGGAGGCGGTTTACTTCGACACCCCTGACCACGATCTCGCCGCGCGCCGGATCACACTGCGCCGCCGCACCGGCGGCCCGGACGAAGGATGGCACCTCAAGCTGCCCGCCGGCCCCGACGCCCGCACGGAGGTCAGGGAGCCACTCGGCGAGGCCGACGAGGTGCCGGAAACACTGCGTGACACCGTGCTGGCGATCGCGCGCGATCGACCGCTGCGACCGGTCGCGCGAATCTCCACCCGACGCACCGTGAACGTGCTCTACGGGTCCGACGGGGCGTCACTGGCCGAGTTCTGCGATGACCAGGTGACCGCTTCGGCCGAGCCCGGCGGCCCGGAGCAGGAATGGCGCGAGTGGGAACTCGAGCTGGCCCCCGAGTTGGCCGAAACCGCCGACCGCGACCTGCTCGACCGGTTGTCCAACCGGCTGATCGACGCGGGAGCGGTGCCGGCGGCCAGCGGTTCGAAACTGGCGCGCGTGTTGGCGGAGTCTTCGGAGCCGTCGGTGGTGCGACAACCGGCCGACCCGCTGCATCGGGCGGTGGCCGAACAGGTCGAACTGCTGATCGAGTGGGACCGTGCGGTACGGGCCGACGTGTGGGACTCGGTGCACCAGATGCGGGTGACGACCCGCAAGCTCCGCAGCCTGCTGCAGTCGTCGCGGGACGCGTTCGGCATCTCCGATGACGCCTGGATTCTCGACGAACTTCGGCAGCTCGCCGCGATCCTGGGCGTCGCGCGGGATGCCGAAGTGCTGGCCGAACGCTACGAGCAGGCACTGGACGGGCTGCCCGACGAGCTGGTCCGCGGCCCGGTGCGCGAGCGGCTGGTCGACGGCGCCAAGCGGCGCTACCAGGCCGGGCTGCGGCGGTCGTTGATCGCCATGCGTTCGCAGCGCTACTTCCGGCTGCTCGACGCGCTCGAAGACCTGGTCGCCGCCGAACCGGCGGCGCCGCCGGGCGAGGAGGAGCGTGGGCAGGCGACCATCGACGCGGCCTACAAGCGGGTCCGCAAAGCGGCCAAGGCCGCTGCCGAAGCCGAGGCCGACGACCATAAGGACGAGGCGCTGCACCGAATCCGCAAGGGCGCCAAGCGTCTTCGCTACACCGCCGCGGCGACGGGCGCCGCCAAGGTGTCGGATCGGGCGAAGACCATTCAATCGCTGCTCGGTGATCATCAGGACAGCGTGGTGAGCCGGTCTCACCTCGGTCAACAGGCCGAGGCCGCGCATGCGGCCGGTGAAGACACGTTCACCTACGGGCTGCTCTACCGGCTGGAGGAGGAACTCGCCCAACGTTCACGCGAGCAGTTGGACGACGCGCTCGCCAAGCTCGCCAAGGCGGTGCGCAAGGCCCGGTGACCCGGGCCCGGCAGGGGGGATGAGTTGGCCTGTAAGCCGGATTCTGTCCCTCACCACCGCAGCTGACCGCGGCGGCGAGGTGGCGACCATCCATCTGGACACACCGTCGCCGGGTGCCTCGAGCGGCCTACCCGCAGGCTCGGGCGAGCAACCCTCGGGCGCCTGCGCGGCCGCAACCAGGTTGCGGCCTTCTTGGCCTTGCTTCGGGTGGGGTTTGCCTAGCCACTCCGGTCACCCGGAATGCTGGTGCGCTCTTACCGCACCGTTTCACCCTTACCACCCCAGGTCCGAAGACCCAGTGGTGGCGGTCTGTTTTCTGTGGCACTTTCCCGCGAGTCGCCTCGGATTGCCGTTAGCAATCACCCTGCTCTGTGAAGTCCGGACTTTCCTCGAAATCCCGGCGAACCTGGATTCCGCGGCCGCCCGGCCAACTCATCCGCGGATTCAACGTACTGCCTGTCGCCGCTGTTCCGCGAGTTCGACATACTTGGGCCATGGCGCAGGTGCCCGCGGCCCGCTATCTGCTGCGCGCCAAGGATCTGGTCGACGCCCGGTACGCCGAGGCGATCACCGTCGATGACCTCGCCGCGGCGGCCGGGCTGTCGCGCGCCCATTTCAGCAGGATGTTCACCCGGACATTCGGCGAATCGCCCCGCGCTTATCTGCAGACCCGCCGATTGGAACGCGCCGCAGCGCTGTTGCGCTACACAGACCGCTCGGTCGCCGATATCTGCGTGATGGTCGGATTGCAGAGCGTGGGGTCGTTCACCACCAGCTTCGCCCGCGTCTACGGACTGCCCCCGGCCGCATACCGCGCCAGCCTGCCGCCCGCGGCGATCCACGCCCGGATACCCACCTGCATCCTCAAGCGCGACACCCGGCCTCCCGCCGACAGTAGGGTGCGCAAGACAGCACACGGGGAGAAGACGGACGAGACGGCCCGCCCGGCCAGGATGATGGGTCGATCGTGTTGATGGCCGTACCGGGTCAACCGGTCATGGGCGAGCCGACCCGCAAGCAGGTGTTGGATCTGACCGCCAAGGGGTTTGCGGGCACGGTGTTTCTGACCACCGAGGACTGCCGGGCGTCGTTTGAGGAAATGCGTTCGCGCGGTGTCGAGTTCACCGAGGAGCCGCACGAGGTGCCGTACGGCGTCGACTGCGGGTTCCGCGACCCGTCCGGCGACAGCGTGCGGCTGACCCAGCTCGCGGACATCTCGGCAGTGGCGGGGTAGAACGCATGCGGATCACCACCGCTGCGCTCGCTTCGGCGGCCTTCTTCATGGTCGCGCCCGGCACCGTCGTCGGGCTCGGCCCGTGGTTGATCACGCACTGGGATCTTGCCGATGCACCGGCGTGGCGCGTGACAGTGGGCGGGATCCTGATCGTGCTCGGTCTGATCGCGCCCATCCACGCATTCGTGGAATTCGTGAAGGCCGGCGGCACCCCCATGCCCGTCGCGCCGACCCAACGACTGGTCGTGACCGGCTTCAACCGGTTCGTCCGCAACCCGATGTATGTCGGCCTGATCATGGCGATCCTCGGCCAGGCAGTGCTTTTCGGCAACCTGTGGCTGGTCGTCTACGCCGCGATCGGCTGGGCGATCACGGCGACGTTCGTCCACTTCTACGAGGAACCCACCCTCGTTCGCACCTATGGGCGACAGTACGAGGTGTACCGCGAGAACGTGCGCGCTTGGATACCCCGGCTGAGGCCGTGGGTGCCGGCGCGCAACTAATCGACGTTAGAAGGGTGGGGGGTCGGCGGCGTAGGGGTCGTCGTGGCGGCGTTCGGCGACGTGGGACTCGTTGTCGCGGCGTTCGGCGACGTGGGGCTCGTTGTCGCGGCGTTCGGCGATGTCGGTCTCGTTGTGGCGGCGTTCGGCGTCGATGGCTCGGGCGCGGTTTTCGGCGCGGGTGTGTTTGCGTCGCGGCATCATCAGCGCGCGAGCATCGTCGGTGACCGCGGTGTCCTCCGTTGACCGACGCTGCACGGGTGCGGTGGGCCGGCACAGGGTCGGGAACAAGAATTTCGCGCCGGGATCGGTGGTGTATTTCTGTCCGTGCCGCGAGGTCCACTCCACGGTGCCGTCGGGGTGCTGCACATCGCGCCACCCACCAAAAGTCTTGAGCAGGTGATGTTTTCGACACAGACATTTGAGGTTCGACGCCTGCGTCGGCCCCTGCGGGTAGGCGATCGTATGGTCGATATCACAGTGGTGGGCGGGCTCAGCGCAGCCGGGAAACCGACACGTCAGATCCCGGCACCGAACGAACCACGCCAACACCGCCGAGGGGATATAGCGGGCCTCGGGCGGGGCATCGCCGGGATGGACCACCGGTCGAATCGTGGCGGTGCCGGCCAGCTTGGCCGCCAACAGCGGCGCGGGCAGCATTCCTTTGCCCAGCAGGTAGGCCGGGTCGCTGGGCGCCGGCCCGGCCGGCGGATCCTCGGTGCGCGGTTCCTCACCATCCAACTGCGCTGCAGCGTCATCGCTGAGCGACTCCTCGCCGGCCACCACGTGGATAACCACCGCATTGGAGGTGCCCGCGGCGGCGTCACAGCCTGGGCGTGCACACGCGCACTGCAGCCGCTCAGCACCGTGACCGAGCGCACCAAGCGCATCAGCGCGGCGCTGCTCGACGGTGCGCGGATCGTGCTCGCACACCGCAGCAGCCATCGCCTCCAGGCGCGCATCCAGGGCCGCGGCATCGCTGCTGAACAACCAGCCCTGCACTGAGGCGGTGCCCGACCCGTCGGCCGGATCGTGCACATCCACACAGCGCCCCCGCGCGGCGTATTCGGTGTGGCGCACCGCGGCCGGGTCATAGCGCTGCACCCAGTTGTCGATCGCAGTGCGCAGTTTGACCACCGACAACGTCGCCCATCCGCTGAGTTGGGCGGCCAACTCGGAGTCGAGTTTGGCGATCGCTTCGGCGTCGCGCACCAGCCGGGTCCGGTTGATCACCACGCTGACCATGCGATAGCAGATCGCGCCGGCGGCGAATACCTGCGCCACCCGCGGTAGGCGGTGGCGCAGGTCGTAGGCGATCGACAGGTGATGCGAGGCCACCCCCAACGACACGTTCTGGGCGGCGGCGACCTCAGCGGCAGCCATCGACCAGTTGTCGATGCACCACTGCTCACGATCGACCGCCCCGGCCTCGGCGATCAACCGTTCGAGCACATCGGCGGCCGCGGCCAGCCGGCGCGCACAGGCGGCGTTTTCCACCCGCGCCCACGCCCCCACCCCCGCCGCACCCCGCGGCGTACGGCACGCCCGCTCCACCAAACCTTCGAACATACAAGCGAACCTACGCCACACCGGAGACCAAACCCGACCGCACCACCAACCCAAAACCCACCCTGTGGATCAATCCCACATTGGGGATAACTCACGACACGTCACTCGGGGGCGACTACCGGGTTTGCAGTTCCAGATGCCCATGACGAAATCGCACGGCCGCGTGGGCTCCGGCGATTGGGACGCGATCGCCACCGAACTCGACGCGACCGGCGGCGCCCTGCTCCCCGATCGGTCGCCAAGCTCGAGGCCGCCGCGATCAGGAATCTCTATTGCACGGACGAGATGTTCATTCTTCACGATGCAGCGTGACGGCTAGCGCCTCCGCAGAATGATAACGTTGTCGACCCACGCCGCCGGCTCGCCTTCCGGCGTCCTCACCTCGCGTGTCCGGGCGTCGATCTCAGCCGGCTCCCATTCGGCCTCAGGCAGATTCAGCGCCGCAACGACCTCGTCGGGCGGGGCGAACGTGTGATGGTGTCCATCGAGTTTTGATGCCCACGGCGGCGGCCCGCTGTGATCGACGATCAGCAGAAGCCCGCCCGAGCGCACAGCGCGTGCGGCCGCGCTGAGGATCGCCGTCCGATCGAGTGGAAGAGTCGAATGCAGGAACTGCACATTCACCAGATCGAATTCCCCCTCGGGGAAGCTCTCCGACAGGTCGTGCTGCTGAAAGTCGATGCGGTCACCCACTCCTCGCGCCGCAGCATCCTCGGCGGCACGTCGCAAGGCAGTGTCGGAGATGTCGACGGCGACCACCCGCCATCCCCGTTCCGCGAGCCACATTGCGTCGCCGCCCTCTCCGCTGCCGAGATCCAGTGCGACGCCCGGGTCCAGGGCCGACGCGACCTCGACGAGCCGAACGTTCACCCGTCCGCTCCAGATCCGGTTCTGTTCGCTGTAGCGCTCTTCCCAATGTTGTTTGGCGTTCATGCGTCCACCTTGCAGCCATAGCCCGCAAAATGGCAATCTTTCTTGCCATGGAGGCAAAGGCAGAGGATAGCGTGGACGCGCGGGTACGACGCAGGCTGCGCGACCTGCGCATGCAGCGGGGCCTGACCCTCGAAGACGTCGCGGGGCGGTCCAACATCGATGTGTCCACGCTGAGCCGACTCGAATCCGGCAAGCGCCGCCTCGCCCTGGACCACCTGCCGAGGTTGGCCGCCGCGCTGTCGGTGAGCACCGACGAACTGCTGCGGACGCCGGCGATCGAGGATCCTCGGGTACGCAGCGGATCCCACACGGCACACGGAATCACATACTGGGCACTGAACCGCCAGGCCGCGGGCGGTCTGCAGGCATTCAAGATCAGGATCAGCGCCCGCCGCCGCACCCCGCCCGCCGAACTCCCGGTGCACGAGGGGCAGGACTGGATTTACGTGCTGTCCGGCCGACTGCGCTTGATCCTGGGCGAGCGCGACTTCACCGTCAAAGCCGGTGAGGTAGTGGAGTTCTCGACGTGGACACCGCACTGGTTCGGTGTGGTCGAGGGGCCTGTCGAGGCGATCACGATCTTCGGGCCCCACGGTGAGCGGCTCCACCTGCACGATCAGTCCAGGTAGGCCGTCTGGTTGACCAGTCGCACCGATGCCGCGCCATCGGGATAGAACTCGGCGATCGACAGCGACGCCAGGTCGAGGTGCAGCCGGTAGAGGATGCTCGGGCCGCCGTCGAGCGCCGCCCGCAGCAGCGTCTTGATGGGTGTAACGTGCGAGACCACCAGCACGGTCTCGCCGGCATGCTCGGCGATGATTCGCGCCTTGGCCCGACGGACACGTTCGGCGGCGGCGTCGAAGCTTTCTCCCTGCGGCGGCGCCGTCGAGGTGTCGCGCAGCCAGCGCCGGTGCAAGTCCGGATCCCGTTCCGCGGCTTCGGTGAACGTCAGTCCCTCCCACGCCCCGAAGTCGGTCTCGATCAGGTCGTCGTCGACGGTGACGTCCAAAGCGAGCACCTTGGCCGCCGCCGCCGCGGTGTCGTACGCGCGCTGCAGCGGTGACGTGACCACGGCGGCGACGCCTCCTCGCCGTCCCAGGTACTGCGCGGCCGCTTCGGCCTGCCGGCGCCCGAGGTCAGTCAGCGCCGGGTTGCCGCGGCCCGAGTACCGGCGATCGACGGACAACTCCGTCTGGCCGTGCCGCAGCAACAGAAGCCGCGTCGGTGCGCCTCGTGCGCCAGTCCAGGCGGACGGGTTCGACGCCTGATGCGGTTTGGGTTGTCCTGTGTCCGGGGGCATTTGGGCGGCGGCGTCCATGGCCTCGTTGGCCAACCGGTCGGCGTGGCTGTTCTCCGCGCGGGGAATCCATCGGTACGTGATGTGCGCGAAGCGCGCGGCGAGCGCCGTCGCCTGTCGGTGCAGCGGGGCGATGTCCGGATGCTTGACCTTCCACCGGTCGGACATCTGCTCCACCACGAGCTTGGAGTCCATGCGCACGTCGACCTCGTTCGCGCCCAGGCTCGCCGCCTCCTTTAACCCGGCGATCAGGCCGCGGTACTCGGCGACGTTGTTGGTGGAACGGCCGATCGCTTCCTTGCTTTCGGCAAGCACGGTGCCGTGGTCCGCCGACCACACCACCGATCCGTAACCCGCCGGGCCGGGGTTGCCGCGCGAACCGCCGTCCGCCTCGACGATGACCTTCACCCGCCGGTCCCCTTGACCCGCAACAGAATCGCGCCACATTCGGGACAGCGCAGCACGTCGTCGTCGGCCGCCCCGGAGATGCGCGCCAACTCCCCCTTGTCGATCTCGATCCGGCATGCTCCGCAGCGGCGGCCCTGCAACTGCCCGGCGCCCGCTCCGCCACGGGCGCGTTGCCGTTCGTAGAGCCCAACGAGGTCCGGATCGAGCGACGCGACCAGCTCGTCGCGACGCGACAGCCCTTGGTGCCGTTGCTGGTCCAGCTCCGCGCACGCCGCGTCGAATGCCGTCTGCGCGTCGCCGAGGTCCTTCTGCAGTTCGTCGATTCGCCCGAGCGCGCTCTGCTGGTCGCCTTGCAGCTCCTCGCGCCGCTCCATCACCTCGAGCTGCGAATCCTCCAGCGCCGTCTGCCTACGCTCCAACGTGTTCAGCTCGTGCTGCAATTCGGTGAGCTGTTTGGCGTCGACGGTGCCATCCGTGAGCAACTTGCGGTCCCGCTCCTCACGCTGGCGGACCGCGTCGATCTCAGACTCGAACTTGGCGATCTGCGCGTCCAGGTCTTCGATGGCGATCTGCAGTGCGGCGAGCCGGTCGTTGGCCTCGCGGTGCGCTGTCCGCACCTCCTCCAGCCGCTGCTGTTCCGCGAGATTCTTGGCCCGGTGCTCCAGACGACTCAACGATGCGTCGAGCTCGGCCAGCTCCAGTAACGACTGTTGTTGGACTACTTCAGCTTTCATGCTCATCTCTCGACGTTCCACGGGTCGGTGCGCACATTCGAAACCCGCACGGGTAGCGCGTCACCGAAGTGAGCCCGCAGCAGGTCTGCAGCTTGACGGCACCACGGGAACTCACTGGCCCAGTGCGCGACGTCCACGAGCGCCACTTCCGATGCGCGCCGGTGTTCGTCGGCGGGATGGTGCCGCAGGTCTGACGTCACGTACGCGTCGACACCGACGCGGGCGACAAGGCCGAGCAGTGAGTCACCGGATCCGCCACAAACCGCGACCCGCGACACGGACGCGTCCGGATCGCCCGATGCCCGTACACCCCACGACGTGGTTGGTAGCGCCTGACGTATGCGGGACACGAACGCCGACAACGGCTCCGGGCGGCCCAACACGCCGATCCGTCCCAGGCCGGTATTCCCGGGGATCGGCGCCAACGCGAAGATGTCGAATGCGGGTTCCTCGTAGGGATGTGCGCCCCGCATCGCGGCCAGCACATGGCCGCGCAACCGCGCAGGGGCGATGACCTCCACCCGATCCTCGGGGACGCGTTCGACGGATCCGACGCTGCCGATCGCCGGTGACGCGCCGTCGTGCGGGAGGAACTGTCCGGTTCCGGTCGTCGTCCAGCAGCAGTGCGAATAGTCGCCGATGCGGCCGGCGCCGGCGGCGAACATGGCTTCCCGCAGCGCCTCTGAGTTCTCTGCAGGCACGAATACGACCCACTTGTCCAGGTCGGGTTCCGTGCTCGCCGGCGCGAGTACCTCCTCGACGGTCAAACCCAACGTTTCGGCCAACGCGTCGGAGACGCCGGGCGACGCCGAGTCCGCGTTGGTGTGCGCGGTGAACAGGGCCCGGCCGCTCCGGATCAGCTGGTGGATCAGGGCGCCCTTGGCCGTGCCGGCCGCGACGGTGTCGACCCCGCGCAGCAGCAGTGGATGGTGTGCCAGCAGAAGCCCGCGGTCGGGTACCTCGGCGGTGACGGCGGCGGTGGCGTCGACGGCGACGGTGACCGTCTCGACCGTCTCCGACGAATCACCGCAGACCAGACCCACCGAGTCCCAGTCCTGTGCCAATTGCGGCGGATACGCCGCCTCGAGCACGTCGATGATGTCCGCCAGCCGCGCGCTCACCGCAGCACCTCGGCCATCGCCTCGGCGAGAACCGGCCACTCCGGACGCACGGCGGCACGCAGGAACTGGCCGCCGAGTCCGACGAACGTGTCGCAGCGACGCACGGCAATACCGCTGCGGTCCAGGTGTTTTCGCATCAACTCGGCATCCGGGACGCTGAACAGGACGAATGGAGCCGAACCGGTGACAACATGCACGCCGATGGTAGTCAATCCCGCCACCATTGCCGCGCGCACCTCGAGCAGGCGCTGAGCGGCACGGGCGGCCTCGGCGACCGCCTCGGGCGCGCTGCAGGCGCCGATGGCCTCGAGTTGCAGCGTGCCGACCGGCCAGTGCGGGCGTCGTGCGGTCAACCGCGCCAGCACATCGGCCGGGCCGAGGGCGTAGCCGACCCGCAGCCCCGCCAGTGCCCACGTCTTGGTCAGGCTGCGCAGGACCACCACGTCGGGCAGCGCCTCGGCGGCCACGGAAGCGGGCTCACCGGCGACGGCATCGGCGAACGCCTCGTCGACCACCACGATGCGACCGGGTCGGCGCAAGGCCAGCATCTGCTCCCGGGTGTGCAGGACGCCGGTGGGATTGGTCGGATTTCCGACGACGACGAGGTCGGCGTCATCGGGCACCGCGTCCGCGCGCAGCGCGTAGGGCGGTTCGAGGATCACGTGCTCGAACCGCACCCCGGCGGCCGCCAGCGCCGCCTCAGGTTCGGTGAAAGACGGCGCGATCAGCGCGGCCCGTCGCGGCTTCAGGTTGGCCAGCAGCGCGAACCCCTCGGCCGCCCCGGCCAGCGGCGCGACCTCGTCCGTGCTGCGGCCATGCCGGCGGGCGACCGCAGCGACCGCCCGCTCGACGTCGGTCGCGCTCGGGTACCGGGCGAGATCGGTCAGGCGGCCCGCGAGGCGGTCGACCAGCCAGGACGGCGGAGTATCGGCGCGGACGTTGACGGCGAAATCCAGCATCCCGGGAGCCACGGCCTCGTCACCGTGGTAGCGCGCGGCCGCGCGCAAAGGACTCGCCACATCACGACCCTAGTGCGCCGCGTGCCCAGCTTCTGCGATCGGGGAGAATGGACCCGTGACCGACATGCTGGCCTCCACGACCACGGCGACCCGCCCCCAATTGGTGATCTTCGACCTCGACGGCACCCTGACCGACTCGGCGCAGGGCATCGTCTCGAGTTTCCGCCATGCGCTGGGGTCGGTCGGCGCCGTGGTGCCCGACGGAGACCTGGCCGGCATGATCATCGGCCCGCCCATGCACCACACCCTGCAGGGTCTCGGCCTGGGCGACCGGACCGAGGCGGCCATCGCGGCGTACCGCGCGGATTACCGGACCCGTGGCTGGGCGATGAACCGGGTCTTCGACGGCATCCCCGCGCTGCTCGCCGACCTGCGTGCGGCCGGCGTGCGGTTGGTTGTGGCCACCTCGAAGGCCGAGCCGACCGCGCAGCGGATCCTCGCCCACTTCGGCCTCGCGGACTGTTTCGAGGTCATCGCGGGCGCGAGTGTCGACGGCTCGCGAGCGAGCAAGGTCGATGTCGTCGCCCACGCGTTAGCCCAGCTGGACACCCTGCCGGAGCGCACCCTGATGGTCGGTGACCGGTCGCACGACGTCGAAGGCGCCGCCGCGCACGGCATCGAAACCGTGGTCGTGGGATGGGGTTACGGAAGGGGCGATTTCGATGGACCGGACGCCGTCACCCCGACGGCCCACGTCTCGACGGTGGCCGACCTCCGTGAGGTGTTGGGTGTCTGAATCGCTGCACGTCACGTTCATCTGCTCGGGCAACATCTGCCGCTCGCCGATGGCCGAGAAGATGTTCGCCCACCAGATCGCCGGGCGCGGGCTCGGCCACGCGGTCCGGGTCAGCAGCGCTGGGACCGGGGGCTGGCACGCCGGCGAGCCCGCCGACCGTCGGGCAGGCCACGTGTTGCACGAGCACGGCTATCCGATCGCACACCGCGCCGCCCAGGTCGACGAGGACCACATGTCCGCCGATCTGGTGATCGCACTGGGCCGCAACCACGTTCGGATACTTCTGGACCTCGGCGTCCCCGCCGAGCGGATCCGGATGCTGCGGTCGTTCGACCCGCGCTCGGGTGCCCATCCCTTGGACGTCGACGATCCCTATTACGGCGATCACGCCGACTTCGAGGAGGTTTTCGCGGTCATCGAAGCGTCGTTGCCGGGGCTGCACGACTGGGTCGACGAGCAACTCGCGATCCGGGGAATCGCCAGCTGATGCGCCGGTGGACATTTCTGCTGCGGCCGCCCTGGCTGGCGTTGTTCGTCGTGGTCGCCGCATTCGCCTATCTGTGCTTCACCGTGCTGGCCCCGTGGCAGCTGGGCAAGAACACCAAGACCTCACGGGAGAACGCGCAGATAGCGCACTCGTTGACGGCCGAACCCGTGCCCGTGACGTCGCTCCTGCCGAACCAGGATTCGGCGGCGCCAAACGACCAGTGGCGTCGCGTCACCGCGAGCGGGCGCTATCTGCCGGAGGGTCAGGTGCTCGCGCGACTGCGGGCGGTCGAGGGGGAACCCGCATTCCAGGTGCTGGTGCCGTTCGCCGTCGACGGTGGGCCCACCGTCCTCGTCGACCGCGGATATGTCCGGCCGATACAGGCCTCGGGGGTGCCCGAGATTCCGCCCGTGCCGGACGGCACGGTGACCATCACCGCACGGTTACGCGACTCCGAGGGGCTGGCGCAAGGCAAGGAGCCGTTCCGGCAGGACGGCACCCAGCAGGTGTACTCGATCAACACCGAACAGATCTCGGCCATCACTGGAATCCCGGTGGCCGGTTCGTACCTGCAGTTGGAGGCCGACCAGCCGGGCGGGCTCGGCGCGATTCCGCTGCCTCATCTCGACGCCGGGCCGTTCCTGTCCTACGGCATCCAGTGGATCGCGTTCGGCATCATCGCGCCGATCGGGTTGGGCTATTTCATCTACGCCGAGCTGCGCCAACGCAGACGGGAGAAGGCCGCAGAGGAGGCGGCGCAGGCTCGGCCCGGGGCTGCGCTCACGACGGAGGACAAGCTCGCCGACCGCTACGGCCGACGACGCTGAGCCCGAGCGCGGCCGACGCCGCGGCCACCTGAACCGCCCGCGACAACCGCACGGCCCGCCTCAGATCGGAGGCCTGCGGCGGTGGGCCGTCGCCGAGCATGGGGCGGATCTGCAGTTCATGCGCGTACTGGGTGGGGCCGCCGAGTCGCACTCCCAGCGCCCCCGCGAACGCAGCTTCCGCCACGCCGGCGTTCGGGCTGGGATGGCGCCGCGCGTCGCGCTTCCAGGCCTGCAGGGCCGCGACCGGCGAGCCGCCCACCACTGGCGCGCACAGGGCCACCAGCACCGCGGTCACCCGCGCGGCGAGGTAGTTCGCGGCATCGTCGAAACGCGCTGCCGCCCAACCGAACCGCAGATAGTAGGGCGACCGGTGGCCGATCATCGCGTCGAGGGTGTTCGCGCCGCGGTACAGCAGGACGCCGGGAACGCCGCCGACGGCGGCCCACAGCAGCGGCGCCACGTGGGCGTCGGAGGTGTTCTCCGCGACCGACTCGAGCGCCGCTCGGGCGAGACCGGCCTCGTCGAGCGCCGCCGGATCGCGGCCGCACAGCGCGGGCAGCAGCCGCCGGGCCGCTTGGAGGTCGCCGCGATCCAGGTGTCGTGCCATCTGGTTTCCGGTGCGGGCCAGCGAGGTCCCGCCCAGCGCGACGAACACCGACGCGGCCGTGGTGACGGCGGTCGCGGGAGCGGCCCGCCGCGGCGCCCGCTCCGCCGCGATTCCGAGCAGCGTGAGCGCGCCGAGCAGCGCGGCGGTGTGCAGCGCGCCCGCGGCTCGGGTGTCGGCGTAGGTGCGACGCTCCAAAGCCGCTGCCGCACTACCGAAGAGCGCCACCGGATGGCCGCGCCGGGGGTCGCCGAACAGCGCGTCCGCGACGCAACCGGCCGCGATCCCCGCCGCGCGCGGGCGTGAGGACGGCGCAAACACTTCGCGAGCGTCTCACAAGGTGGTTCACTCGAATGCATGAGGTTCGGGCCACTGCGTCGGCCGAGGCGCGTCGTCGATCTGCTCAATCCCGCGGCGGTGCTGGCACCGGCTGCGAACGTGATCATGCAGTTGGCGTCGCCGGGGGTGGGGTACGGCGTGCTGGAGAGCCCGGTCGACAGCGGCAACGTCTACAAGCATCCGTTCAAGCGAGCCCGCACCACCGGTACGTATCTGGCGGTGGCGACGATGGGCACTGAGGCCGATCGTCAGCTGATCCGCGAGGAAGTCGACCGCGTGCACGCGCTGGTCCGGTCGACCCCGTCAAGCCCGGTGTCGTACAAGGCGTTTGACCCGCACCTGCAGCTCTGGGTGGCCGCCTGCCTGTACCGCTACTACGTCGACCAGCATGAGTTCCTGTACGGCCCGCTCGACGAGGATGCGGCCGATGCGATCTACGTCGACGCCAAGAAGCTGGGCACCACGCTGCAGGTGCGTGAGGACATGTGGCCGCCGAACCGCGACGCGTTCGACGAATACTGGAAACGCTCGCTGGACGAACTGCGCATCGACGAGCCGGTACGCGAGCATCTGCACGGTGTGGCCGCGATGGCCTTCCTGCCCGCTCCGCTGCGACTGCTCGCCGGCCGCTTCAACCTGTTCGCGACAACGGGGTTCCTGCCGCCGGAATTCCGTGAACACATGCGGTTGCCGTGGTCGACAGATCAGCAGCGCAGGTTCGAGATGTTGCTGACCGCGCTGCGCCTCGCCGACCATGTGATCCCGCGGGACGCCTGGCTTCTCGGCTATCGGCTGTATCTGTGGGACATGCGGGCCCGAGCGCGCCTCGGCAGGCGCGTCGTGTGACCGGTGGGCGCGGACGGTATCGAACCGCCGACCGCTGGTGTGTAAATGCCTTTGGACAGCGTTTGCACTGTCTCAATGTGTCCGCTCCGCCCAGATAAGTCCAGCTCAGCGTGTCGCAGCTGTTTCGGCGCGTCTGCCGTGTCTCAACGGTGTCTGCGCCTCATGGCACACTTTCGGCACAGCGGGGGTTTCGGTCTGAGGTGCTTGGCAGATGCGTCCGCCAACAGCGACTCACTCGTGAAACTGCGCCAGGAACGCTTCGCGCCGCAATGGTTCCTTTCTCCGGCTGACCCACGCTCAGGGCGTTCCGCAGTTGGACGATAGTTACGGTTCGGGTAAGTCCCCTGGGGTGGTGGGGTTTCGGGGGTGAGGCGAGCGAGCCGGGACTGACTTGAGGTGTGTCGGTGAGCCTCTTGAAGTGGGGCATCGCGTAGTGGTCATTGAGTTACCGACCAAAGTGACTCAAGTAAAGGACGCACCACGCGATGACCCAGGACTATTCTGCCTTGCTCGCCCAGCTCGATGCGCTCAAGTCCGCTGATGCGGGCGCGGTGTTCGCCGAGTTGATCCGTGCTGGACTGCAGGCGTTGATCGAGGCCGAGGCCGCTGAGGCGATCGGGGCCGGGCGCTATCAACGCAGCGAGCAACGCAACACGCACCGCAATGGGCATCGGGCCAAGACGGTGTCGACGACGTCCGGGGACATCGAGGTCAAGATCCCCAAGCTGCGGGCCGGCTCGTTCTTCCCGTCGCTGCTTGAGCGGCGCCGCCGCATCGACAAAGCGCTGCACGCGGTGATCATGGAGGCCTACGTCCACGGTGTCTCCACCCGCAGCGTCGATGACTTGGTTGCTGCCCTCGGCGTCGGCTCGGGGGTCTCCAAGTCCGAGGTGTCGCGTATCTGCGCCGGTCTCGATAAGGAGATCGAGGCGTTTCGGACCCGCAGGCTGACTCACACCCAGTTCCCCTACGTGTTTTGCGATGCCACGTTTTGCAAGGTCCGCGTCGGGGCCCATGTGGTGTCCCAAGCGCTGATCGTGGCCACCGGGGTGTCCATCGACGGCACCCGCGAAGTGCTCGGCACGGCCGTGGGTGACAGCGAATCCTTCGAGTTCTGGCGCGAGTTTTTGGGCTCGCTCAAAGCGCGCGGCCTGACCGGGGTGCATCTGGTGATCTCCGATGCCCATGCGGGCCTCAAAGCCGCCGTGGCCCAGCAGTTCGCCGGATCGTCGTGGCAGCGCTGCCGGGTGCATTTCATGCGCAACCTGCACGGCGCGGTCGCGGCCAAACATGCCCCGGCGGTCACGGCGGCGGTCAAGACGATCTTTGCCCACACCGATCCCGCCGAGGTCGCCGCTCAATGGGATCAGGTAGCCGACACGCTCTCGGCGAGCTTTCCGAAAATCTCGACAATGATGGATGAGGCCAAAACCGATGTGTTGGCGTTCACCGCGTTCCCGCGGGCGCACTGGCAAAAGATCTGGTCGAACAACCCCATCGAACGGCTCAATAAAGAGATCAAACGCCGCGCCGACGTGGTAGAAATCTTCCCCAACCCTGCGGCGTTCCTACGACTGGCGACCGCGGTGGTCATAGAAGCCCACGACGAATGGCAAGTCACTCGCCGCTACCTCTCCGACATCTCGATGGTCGAGCTGCGCAAAGTCATCGCCGCCAAACAGGCCGCCGCTGAACCCGCCGCCAAAGCCCTCGCCGAACAGCGCCAAATCGCCTAGCATTCACCACGACTCGTTGATCACTACGCGTACACCCACGCCGATCCGAAGTCCACCACGCCACGGGACTCTGTCTACGGTTCGCGGGTGATGTTGAGTGGGGTTGACCCCTGATGGTGGACACCTGACTGGTGGGACTGCTGGTCCTGCGGGAAGGTTGTCCGTATGTCGGACAAGCGTCGGAAGTACACCCCGGAGTTTCGGGAGCAGGCTGCCCGCCTGGTAATCGAGACCGGCCGACCGGTGGCGCATGTAGCCGCCGAGATCGGCGTCGGTGAACAAGTGCTGGGTCGTTGGGTGCGCTTCCAACGTCAGGCGGCCGCAGCTCGCGATACTGGCGCGGTGTTGGATGCTGATGAACGCGCGGAGCTGGAGCGTCTGCGTCGTGAGAACGCCGAATTACGGTTGGATCGTGCGTTTTTGAAAAAAGCCGCGGCCTTCTTCGTCTCCGAACAGAACCGGTAGAGGCCTACCGGGTGATCGAGGCGGAGAAGGCCATCTACACGGTCAAGCGGATGTGCGAGCTGCTGGAGGTGTCGCGATCGGGATACTACAAGTGGCGCAAAGCCCGAGAGGTGGGGCCGACTCCGACAGCGACGCGGCGCGCCGAGTTGGACGCCAAGGTCGCCGCCTTTCACAAGGCGTCCGACGGCGTGTACGGGGCGCCGCGGATCCTGGCCGACCTACGCGACGACGGCGAGACGGTGTCGCGCAAGACGGTGGCGGCCTCGCTGCGCCGGCAGGGGTTGGCCGGGATCAGCCCGCGCACGTTTGCGCCGGTGACCACGGTGGTGGACCTGGATGCTGCAGTGCCAGAAGACCTGGTGGGGCGCCGTTTCGATACCGGTGAGCTGGATCGGGTGTGGACGTCCGACATCACCTATCTGCGTACCGGTGAGGGCTGGCTGTACTTGTGTGCGGTGCGTGACGGCTGCAGTCGGCGGGTGATCGGCTGGGCCATCGATGACCACATGCGCACCGACCTCGTCGAGTCTGCCGTGGCGATGGCCGTGGCGATGCGCGGGGAGCTGGCCGGCGAGGTGGTTTTGCACGCCGACCGTGGCTGTCAGTACACCTCGGCTCAGCTGGCGCGGTTCGCCCGCGAGCACAACCTTGCCCGCTCGGTGGGCCGCACCGCGGTGTGTTGGGATAATGCTGCGGCTGAATCATTCTGGGCGACACTGAAAGTCGAGTTCTACGACCGCTACCTCTGGCCGAGCAAGGCAGCAGCTAAGCTCGCCGTAGGCGATTGGATCGAACGCGTCTACAACCGACGCAGACGCCATTCGGCACTCGATATGATTAGCCCGGTCGACTTCGAAGACCGACTCACTCAGATGGCAAAAGCCGCCTGACCCTGTGTCCACCAAAAGGGGTCAAGCCCACCCGCGCGGAGGCTGTTTTGCCCGTCGACAAGAGTGGCCGTTTCTACGTTGTCGAGTCGGTTCCGCTGCTCCATCCTGAGGCACAGACGGTTCGGGAGATGCTCGAGGGTTGGCGCAACCAGCAGCTATGCCGCAACCTCGCACACGAGACGATCGGGCAGCGGATCCGGCTCGTCGAGCGGTTCCTGGCGTATACGAATGAGTTTCCGTGGACGTGGACACCGGCGATGGTTGAGGAGTTTTTCAGCGACCTGCGCTCGATATCGCGCCGCAAGCAGTCAACGATCCGCGGATACCAGAACGCCTTGCGGCTGTTCTGCTCCTACGTGAGTCATCCCGACTATGGCTGGGACCGGGTGTGCGAACAACGATTCGGAAGCCATCCTGCGCAGGTCTTCTTCGAGTGGAACACCGCAGCGCATGTCCAAGACAACGAGTCATCTCCGACCAAGCGGGCCTTCACTAGAAGCGAGCTGCAGGACTTCTTCGATCACGCCGACGACCAAGTCACCCTGATCGCCGCCTCGGCACGCAAGGGATGGTTGCCCGCCTACCGCGACGCGATAATGTTCAAACTTGCCTACTCGTACGGGTTGCGGTTCAACGAACTTCGACATCTGCAAACCGTTGACTTCGCCCGTAATCCACACGCCCGCGAGTTCGGACGCCACGGCGTGGTTCATGTCCGCTACGGCAAGGCGAAGCGAGGGTCCCCGCACAAGCGCCGCAGTGTGTTAACCGTGTTCGATTGGACGCCAGAGGTAATCACCGATTGGTTGACGCACGGACAGCGTTGCATGGACGACGGCATCGACCTGTTTCCTAGCGAGCGCGGAGCGCTGGTAGGCGAAGACACCGTCCTGCGCCGGTTCCGCCGCTACTGCCACGACCTTGAGCTGTCGGCCGGGCTGGATCTGCACTCGCTGCGCCGCTCGTATGCGACTCATCTCATCGAGGACGGTTGGGACCCGATGTTCGTGCAGCCTATCTACAGCCCCTGGAAGGGTGTCCGCGACGTGCACCACGCATCGAAGAAGGGGGTGAATCCGTGTGGTGGAGGTGGTTATCTTCTGCCGTCCATCACGCAGATTCTTCGGAGGTTCGATGCTCGTACAGCGGGTGCTGACGCCCGGCTCGTCGCTTGAATCCTGGACCGTCCTCGGCGACGGCGGGCCGGTGGAGCCGATCGAGCGCTACCTGGCCTACATGACCGATATCGAGCGGTCCCCGAACACGATCAAGGCTTACGCCCACGATCTGAAGGACTGGTTCGTCTACCTCGATATCCGCGGCCTGGACTGGCGTGAGGTGCGGCTGGAGGACCTCGGCGAGTTCGTCTCGTGGTTGCGGCTGCCGCCCGCCGGCCGCGCGGGCGGGGTGTCGATGCTGCCGTCGGCGGACCATCATTGCTCGGCGGTGACGGTCAACCGAAAGCTCTCCGCTGTCGGTGGTCTGTATACCTTCCATGCCCGTCACGGTGTCGATCTGGGAGATCTGGTCACCGAGTTGCAGCCGGCCCGGCGGCGCCGGTCGGGGTGGAAGCCGTTCCTCTACCACCTCAGCGGCGGCAAGCCCGAGCGGCGGCGCACGATCAAGCTCGCTGCTGCCCGCAAGCGGCCGACCTTGATCACGGCCACCCAGATGCAGGCCATTCTGGATTCCTGCACACGGCTGCGGGATCGCTTCTTGTGGGCGCTGTTGTGGGACAGCGGCATTCGGATCGGTGAAGCCCTCGGCTTGCGGCACGAGGATCTGGCGGTGGCCGAACGGGAGCTGACCGTCACCCGCCGGATCAACGACAACCGGGCCCGCGCGAAATCGCCGCAGCAACGCACTGTCCCTATCAGTGCCGAGTTGGTCCGGCTCTACGGGGACTATCTGCATGCCGAATACGGAGACCTGGATTCGGACTACATCTTCGTCAACCTTTGGGGCGGGGCATTCGGGCATCCGTGGACCTACGCCGCGGTCTACGACCTGGTGCTGCGGTTACGCAAGACGCTCGGGTTCGATTTCGATCCGCACTGGTGCCGCCACGCCTACGCCACCCGGCTGTTGCGAAACAAGACCCCAATCGAGGTCGTGAGCAGCCTTTTAGGGCATTCCTCGCTGGCCACGACCCTGGATATTTACGGTCACCTGTCGGTCGAGGACGCACGCCGAACGCTGGCGGAGGCCGGCATCCTGACGGGGCGGGAGGTGCGGTGGTGACCGCAGTCGAGGTTACCGAGACCTTTGGGGCAGCACCAGGATTGCTCGGCAAGTTGATGGCGGTGGTGCGGCCGGAGTTCCGCGCCGACATCGTTGTCCCCGTGCGCGGCGCGCTGGTGTTCGACGCGTCCGGCTGCCGGGTGCCCGGCTGTGTTCGCCAGCCCCGCACCCGCGGCCTCTGCAAGGGCCACTACTACACCTGGAAAGACCAGGGCCGCCCCGACATCGAGGTCTTCGCCGCGACTGCGTCGCCGGTCGGGCTCGGCCGCAAGGAACTGACGGTCTGCGCCGTGTCCGGCTGTCGTTTCGGCGGCACCCGGCGCGGCTTATGCGTTCGCCACCACGGGATTTGGGAACGAGCCGGACAGCCGGACAAGAACTCCTGGCTGGCCACCGCTGCCCCGGAGCACGATCCTGATCACCCGGTCTGCGCACTGTCGTATTGCACGCTCTGGACGCAGGGACGGTCGCAGTTCTGCGTCAACCACCGGTCACGTTGGGAGGCCGTGGGCCGACCCACGCTCGCCGATTTCATCGTGCTGTGTGAGTCCTACGGTGACGACCGTTTCGACTTCCGCGCCTTCGGTGACCGCCGCCAGATCAAGCTGGAGATGCAGTATGCGCTGCAATGCCGTCACGACGAACGCCAGATCAAGACCCCGTCCGCGGTTGCGCGGCCGGTGATCGCGCTGGTCGCCGCGAGCGATGTGGTGTCGCTGCTGGACTGGCCGCTCGAACGGTGGAGCGAGTTCTTCGACGCCCGGCACAAGGCCCAACACGGTCAGAACGGGCAGCTGGCGTTCCTGCGCTACGCCCACCGCTGCGCCGAGGACCTGCATGTCGGCACCGGCTGGGAGGCCGAGTTCCCCAGGGACGTCTGGGAATTGCGGCGCGTCGGCATGGAAGGCAACAAGCGGCTGCGATTCGTCGACATCGGCCAGCCCTGGCTACGGCTCCTGGCGAAACGGTTCGCCCGCTGGCGGCTCAGCGTCGGCCGCAGCCACAACCAGACCTACATCGACGTCCAGGCCATCACCCGGCTCGCCGGGTTCCTGACCACCTCGGCAGCCGAGGTCACAGGCTTGGCCGGCATCACCCGGCCGCTACTGGAACGCTATCTCGCCGACCTGGCCACCGATCCCCGTGCACAGCACTCCCGCAGCCGCGACATCGGGTCACTCAGCGCGTTCCTCGACGCGATCCGCCGCCACGAATGGGATCCGGCCCTGCCAACAGCCGCGGTGTTCTACCCCGACGACTTTCCCAAGCCCGACAAGCGGCTACCCCGCGGGCTGGCCGAGCACATCATGGCCCAGGTCGAACAGCCGGCCAACCTCGATCGCTGGAACCATCCCGAAAGCCGCCTGCTCACGCTCATTCTCGTGCGCTGCGGGCTTCGCCTCGGGGACGCCTGCGCGATCGGATTCGACTGTGTCGTCCGTGACGGTGACGGCGCGCCCTACCTGCACTACACCAACCGCAAGATGAAACGCGAAGCCCTGGTCCCGATCGACGAGGAAGTCGAACAGGCCATCGCCGTTCAGCAGCAACGGATCCTGCGACGCTGGACCGAGGGCAGCCCGTGGCTGTTCCCGGCGCCGAGGATGAACCCCGACGGGCGCAAACCACTGACCACGCACTCCTACCGCGGGCAACTGCGAGACTGGTTGGAACGCTGCGAAGTTCGCGACGAGCACGGCAGACCCGTGCATCTCACTCCCCACCAATGGCGTCACACTTTCGCGACCAGGCTCATCAACCGTGACGTCCCGCAGGAAGTGGTGCGGGTCTTGCTCGACCACTCCAGCGGTGATATGACCGCTCACTACGCTCGGCTGCACGATCGCACCGTCCGCCGCCACTGGGAGGACGCCCGCAAAGTCAACACCAAGGGCGAGACCATCACCATAGACCCGAACGGTCCACTGGCCGAAGCGAATTGGGCCAAGCAGCGGCTCGGCCGTGTCACCCAGGCCCTACCCAACGGCTACTGCGGACTGCCGGTGCAAAAGAGCTGCCCGCATGCCAATTCGTGTTTAACGTGCCCGATGTTCGTCACGACCGCGGAGTTCCTGCCACAACACCACCAGCACCGTCAGCAAGTACTGCAGATCATCTCTGCCGCCGAGGCCCGGGGCCAACAGCGCCTGGTCGAGATGAACCAACAGGTCCTCGACAACCTCGACACCATCATCACCTCGCTCGAAAACGACGATGGCACAAAGGAATCTGCCGATGCGAGCTGACAACAGTCGTCACATCGTCGCCGCCGCGAAGAACCGTCGTGAACTTACCCGGGCCAAAGCGATCCAGGCGTTGAAGACGCTCGACAACAACGGCGCCACCATCACCTTCGAGTCCGTGGCCACCGCCGCGAACGTCTCGCGGTCCTGGCTCTACGCCCAGCCGGACGTCCGCGCGGAGATCGAACGCCTCCGCGACGCCGGCCGCCGCGCGCCTTCGACACCGGTCCCGGCTCGGCAACGCAGCTCCGACGCCTCCCTGCTCAAGCGCCTGGAAGCCGCGCACGAACGCAACCGCAAACTCGCCGAGGAGAACGAGGGTCTGCGCCGTCAGCTCGCCGAAGCGCTCGGCCAGCTGCGGGCCGCCACCAGAAACACCCCGAGACCCCGGAGAAACCATTCCAACCCGGTAACAATCGGCCCCTGCTGAAAGGCATGACGATGCACTCACCAACAGCGTCAACAACACCGTCGTCGAAAAGAAACCACTGGTCAGAGCGTCGGGTGAGCCCGGAGCTCAAGATAATGCAGCATCAGATGGGCCATGAATACGCCAGCACGACAGCGCTCTACACCTGCGTGTCCAGCGATTTCCGTATCCGCACGCTGCGTCGGGTGCTCGATGCCACCATCAATGACGCGCTGTCGTCCGGCGAGGAGGAAACCTGATGAAACGACAAGTCGATTACGCTTGGCGGCTGGCAGAGATCATGGCCGCTCACGGGATGCACAACAGCACCGACCTGATCCCCCGGCTCGCCGAACGCGGTATCGAGCTGTCCCGGCCTCAGGTGTATCGCATCGTTTACCAACGGCCCGAACGGATGTCACTGCACCTATTGTCCGCTTTGTGCGACATCTTTAGTTGCGGAGTCGAGGACCTGCTCACCGTCACCGCGGCCGACGTCCGCCGAAAGAAGGCCGCCTCATCAACCACGTCTGCGCGTCAAAATGTTGTCGAGCTGAACAAGTCGGTGCGCCCTCGACGGGCCCGGGTGATCCGCGATGACGATTGAACCCAGCCGGCGATCCGCGCCGCGCGGACGACCCACAGTCCGTGACGGAGCTTTGCGCTGCACCAGATGTCACCGAATGGCCAACCAGTTACGCGTGAACTGGCCCGCTGAGCAGTTGTGCCACAGCTGCTTCTATACAGCGATGCGCACCTATGGCATCTGTCCCATCTGTGGGCACGACGGTGTGCTACCCGGCCGGGACGGCCGCACCGATCCCCGACCGATCTGCCTGTCGTGTGCCGGTATCCCCGGCAACTACCGCTGCGCAATCTGCAATACCGAAGGCCAGCTTTACCGCGACGGGCAATGCGCTCGCTGCGCGCTTCGCGACGACCTGACAAACCTGATGGTCGTCGACAATGCCGCCGACCCAGTGACCATGGACGCCATCGTGGAAATCCTCTGCAAGGTTGACCGACCCGAGAGCATCCTGTCCTGGAAGCGCTCCCCCACCGTTCGGGCCCTTCTGACCGGGCTGGCCAGCGGGAACATCCCGCTCAGCCATGCCGGTCTCGACGCAGCTGGCCAAAACCGACAAGTCTCCCATCTCCGCAGCGTGCTCGAGCACAACGGTCTGCTCCGGCAACGCGACGAGCCCCTCGCACGTTTCCAGTCCTGGCTGGCCTCCAAACTCGACGCGATCTGCGAGCCGACCGTTCGAGCCCCCGTCGAACAGTTCGCCACCTGGCATCATCTGCACCGTCTACGCCGAATCTCCACGTCAGGGCAAACCTCCCATGGGCCAACACATTCGGCCAGACAGGAAATCAACGAGACGATCAAGTTCCTTAACTGGCTACATGAAACGCATCAACGCACCGCAGCCACCTGCCTACAGCAAGATATCGACGAGTGGGTAGCCACCGGACCCACGACTCGCACCAAGATCCGCATGTTCGTCGCGTGGACGAAGAAGAGCAGAATCAACACAGCGCTGAGCATCGATACCCACCAGGCCAAGAGCACCCGCTTGCTGACCCAAGACCAGCGCCTGACATGGATTAAGGAACTGCTCACCGGCGACGTCGATTCACTGCCCTATCGTGTCGCCGGCACACTGCTGCTGCTCTACGCCCAACCCCTGATCAGAATCGTCGCCCTGCCCACAACGGCTATCGTTGTCGCTCCACAAGAGACGCGCATATTGCTTGCAGCAGAACCGATCCCAGTACCCGAACTGTTCGCCGACATGCTCAAACGTCACCTGCACACCCGGCCCAACCTCAGAACCGCCGGCGGCATGGCCGCCAATCCATGGCTATTTCCCGGCCATCGTCCCGGCAAGCACCTCGATCCCCACACCATGAGAATGGCGCTGCGCACCATGGGTATCAACCTGCTCGCAGCGCGCAACTCCGCACTGCAGAGCCTCGTCACCGAGATGCCGCCTCCCGTGGTCGCCCACCTCTTGGGTTATAGCCACAACTGCACACAGCGACATGCATACCTGGCGGCCCAACCATGGTCGCGCTACGTCACGTAGTGGCCGTGGGCAGCCACCGCAACTGACTGAGTTATCCGCCGCTGACCGGCGCCGAGCCACCACCCGACCCCGGCATATTCACAACGCCCGCCAGCTCGCATCTTTGCGTTGACGCCCTATTACGACGGCCCCGAATATGCAGGCTTACCGGTAAATGTCGCCGTTCTCGACTCCAGGCTGCCTGCGTTGGACGGCCGAGGCCAAGCTGACTGCTACGACGAGTGCCACTTCGTCGGGGCGGTCGACCAACTTGCCTAGCGTGTCGGCGAGTTCCTCGAACCCTCGCTGCATCGCTTCCGTCGAGGGGTCGCGTCGTAACCCTTCCGCAAAGTCAGAGCGAAACTCGTCGTCGTAGACGATGCGGCACCGGGGCGCACTAGAACTCACCCAATTCTGCCAATCGCCACCGACAACCGCGGGATCGGCGCGGTGGCCGCATAGACGCTGCCGGGCTGAGCGGCCCTCAACCTACCCGCCTCGGTTGGCCGACTCGGGCGTATCAGTCGCGGGATCAGCGGTTCCGGCCGGGATCTGGATTTCAAGTGTGTCGAGGGTGCCGTCGAGGCGGCCGATTACATCAAATTCGCCCCGGGGAGTTTCTGCATAGACCAACTGCACCGTGTTGCCCTCACCTAAGGGCGCTGTGCCCGTGGAGAAATATGTTCCGTCGTACTCACCGTGGGCTAGAGGCACATCTGCCACGGTCCATTTGGCCTCGAAAGTGACGATGACATTGGCGATCTCGAACAGTTCTTCCTGGCCCGACGCGTGCGAGATCCCTTTGACATACACCTTCTGGCCGTTGGATCTCGGCTCCGGCCCATCGGCTGTTGCGACGTACTTCACTTTGCCTTCGCCGTACAGCTCCTCCCCTTTGCGCGCCACCTCCTCCCACCGGTCGTGAGCCCACGTGTGCTGTCGCGTGACATGGTTTACGAGGTCTTCGAACATCGAAGTTTCTGAACCGTCGGCGTACAAAACCGGAACGTTTCCGGGCAGCTCTTGCTGCTGGGTTACACCGTCGCGAGTGATGACGACGATTGCCTTCTGCACGAGGGTGACCCAATGCCAATATTGGGCGCTATCAGCACTGTTGACGACCTTTCCGACGAACTCGGGCGTGACTTCACCGGTCGTGATTGTCTTGATTCCATAGCGAGCAGCTTTCGCCAGCGCCGTCTTCGTAAATCCGCTCGACGACACGAGAATTTTCACGTTCGCGCCTAAGTCATCGAACTTCGTACGAGCTTGCTCTACCCACTGGACGTCCTGTGGGCGCTTCCAGTCGCGGCATTCAATAAAAACCGCGCTCTGATGGCCAGCGACCTTCCCGAAGGCCACGACGTCGACCTCGCGACATTCTTGCGAGGCAATCTCCATCACTTCGACTGATTCGTGCACGGTCGCGCCGTCACTCTTCAGCATGGTCAGCATCGCCACTAGACGCTGAAACTCGTTAGATCGTTTCGGCATGTTGACATCCCTCATAGAGCAAACGTTGACCCCAGGGTACGGCGAAGGTCCGACATCGCCGTGGACACGCTGGACGCTCAAAAAGGGGCTTTGCGAAATCGTCCCTCAAGCCCTTCACTCCCAGGGCTACCAATCCTCGGCGCCCCGGGGGGGACACCCAAGAACACAGCGGAATCGAATATGGCGGGTTATCGGAAACCTCCATATTCCGGTGCTGTACAACGGTATTCGCCGCTATTGGCGTTCAAACTGGATCCGCGAAAACTCTTGGCCACACTCGGCGCCAGTTCCGCCAGTCGCGCTCGTATCGTTCGTTCGCCTGGGTCGACTCTGCAACTTGCTCAGCGGGGGCGCCCGCTTCCAGCAACAAGTAAACGGTCAGGACCCAGCGCAGCGACCTCGATATGGCGTGCATCTTCGTGAGGTCGATTCCGCTACCTGGTGGAGGTAATCCATGGGCGAGCGCGTTTCGCTGGTCGGTCACCGCGCGTTTCCACCGATTCACCCGGCCCACACAGCCGGGAAGCACCGCAGCGACGCGGGTGGCCAGTGCCTCGATCCGCATCGGGAACGAAGGCTCGAAGAGGTACTGGCTCAGTGCCTGTTTGAGTGCTTGTCGGACCTCATCCGGCATCGTGGCCCCCGCCAGCCCTGATAGCCCTTCTTCGACAGCCTCAGCGGTCCATCGCCGCTCATCTGGTTTCAATCGACGGTGCAAGGTCTCCGCTGCTGTGCACAAGTAGAGTGCCTCCGCCTCCACAGTGGCGAACTCACCGGAGTACGCGGCGGCCAAGATCTGCGGCACCGGAGAGGTCCGCTTCGCCAAATTAAGCCACCGGCCGACGAAGTCGGCGCCGCCAGCCCTGGCCAGGGTAGTCAGAACATCCCCAGCTGCGTCGCGGGGTGCATCCACATCGACAATGTGCCCGTAAACATCTGCCGAATCTCCAGTCGGCGTCGAAACACTCAACCGACGCACCCGGCAGTCTGCGCCATGCAGGATCGTCAGCAAACTCGTGATCGGAATCGAGACGTCGGACACCACCACCGGAAGTGGCACAGCCCCCGCGAAGGACATCATCAATCGTGTGTCCGTGGTGACACTGATGTCCGAGCCCCCGAACGCCGGCAATGTCGCCCGAGGGTCGAACCGCACCTCCCCGGGTATCGGTGTCGACGTCGCTCCGGTTGCGGCATCTGGCGGGTCATACACAAACGACATAGGCACTTTGCCCCACTCCGCCATCTCCACACGGACGCCTGGCATGTCTGCGAACGAGTGCAGCCCGGTCACAGCCAGTTCCACCTTGTTGAACC
The DNA here is from genome assembly GCF_035918395.1 of Mycolicibacterium sp. ND9-15. NCBI lineage: Bacteria > Bacillati > Actinomycetota > Actinomycetes > Mycobacteriales > Mycobacteriaceae > Mycobacterium > Mycobacterium jinjuense. Next base: position 4,594,933 of record NZ_CP142362.1, on the reverse strand, counting down.
CGGTGTCGTCACTCGAGAAGAGCGCGCCGACAAGGCACCAGTCCGCCGCCAGCACCTCGCGGCTGCGCTGTTCCTCTTGCTGGGGCGAAGGAAACCCCAGCAGCTGCCGACTTACGCTGCGCACTCCCCACAATGACACCTCCCCGGGTTGGCGGGCGACAGCTCCGAGAACAACGGCACCGTCAGTGATGCGCTCCTCGGGCGGCCCACCGGCCCACGAACCTGGCCCCCGTCGGGTCCAGGACACAACTGGGTTGAACCCAGGGCTCACTTCGAGTTCGACCGCATTGTTCTGGAAGCGCAACACACCGGTGCGCTCCGGCACATCGACTTGCTCGGTTGTGCCGTCGGTGGGAGAACGCGACACCACCTGAAACTGTCCGATTGTCTCGGCAACCTGATCCGGAAAACGATCGGCCATCACCCGAATCTAGGCCAGGCTGTCCGCAGAATGTGGAGACACGATGCGGCAGCTGGCACGGAGTGCGGCTCAGCCTGGCACGGGTACGTCCGACAGGGTGCCCTGCCAACTCAGGAGATCCTGACACATGGAGCACTATTGACGACGGCGGGTGCAGCGTGGAAGGACGAGTTATGACGTTTGTGATCGCAAAAGTGACCGATCCCGATGCCGGGAAAGTGACATTGTTCTCCGATACCAAGATAACTGACCAAAACGACGACACCTCCAACCGGCAGACGTTAAGCAATCCTGGCCAGAAGGTCGTGATCGTCGACGACGACGTCGTCGTCGGCTTCGCCGGGGACACTCCCGCATCCGCAGTCAACCGGGTAGCCGAACTGCGTGGTCGATCTATTGATGGAATCGAGGATGCGTTACGTTCACTTTCAGCCGAAATGCATGGAACAGCAGGAGCTTCCAAGAGCTTCCTGGTAGTCGCGCGTAAACCCACACCTCGAATCACCGTGATCTCCCGTGGGGAGCAAGAAGATCGAACCGCAATCCAGACCGGATGGATTGGAGACCGCCAAGCATTCAGCGCGTTCAGCGAAGTCTTCCAAGATACCTCGGCGCCGGCGGATCTGGAATTAGAAGATCGATTCTTCACAGCCATGACCGGCCTGATCGCGTGGGAAGACGTCGAGACAGTCGGGGGATACCTAGTTCGCGTCAGCGGAAGGAACGATAAACCCTTTCGCTTCATGCCCGATACAGCCGTCATGATGCCAGACGACATCCACGCCACCATTGTTCAGAAACCGGGAGGGCAGACCACGCTGAAGGCGTCCTTGGCCGAAGGAGCCGATCCCACTCGCCATGTCCGGTTGCCCATTCCGGGAACTGGGTCGACCTATAGCGCACTCGCGCATTACATCCCCGAGGCCAATACTGCATGGCTCCACACCCACGAACGTCCAGGGGACCCGGCGAAGGCACTAACGGTGCACTCCCTGTCGGAACTGATCGAGATCGCGGAGTCCACATACGGTCAGCACCTCGACCCCACCGTGGCTCAACGGGTGCTGCAGGGCAACCACCCCACGCCAAGCATGTTGTACATGCGGCCGTATCCCGGTAACGAGGCCACGTGATCCACAGCATTGCCTCGCGCCGCTCAGCCAGACCGCGGATGTCTGGCGAATCCGCTTCCCGCTGTTCGAGTTGATTGGCCATCGCGCACGAGCAACCCCCTTCCGCATCCCAGCAAACGTTCGCGCCACGCCGCGGTGACTTGTCTCCTTGAGACGATTCGACCAACTGGCAGGACACTCCACTGTCGCCCCAATCTGATCAGGATGCGCCCGCAGTACGGCAATACGGCCGACTCGAATACGGCGAGTTACCGGGTAAGGTCTCTGCAAATTGCGATCAGATGAATCAGTGTCCCTGATGCCCCCATAGTCCGTGGCAAGACCTTTTGCGCGGACTCTGCGGCCGGCGTGAGCGTGGCCATCATCGGCCCGGTCAGCGATCGCAATTCCTTCGCTTCACAACAGTCAATCCTGGCGGTGGCTGGCCAACGGCGGCATGCTTGAGTTGTTCGCCGATCCAACACAGATCGGGTGGCCAAGTTCTGCCCAATCCCGCTGCCGCGGCCCGACGGCGTTCCCCTGGTGCTGCCAACGGTATAGGTCAACGAGGACGACTTGCGGGTCATCGCGCTTAGGGAGTCATCACCGGGTCCCGACGGTGCCAATTCGGAGTTGCCATCGGCCGCCGCTTTCGACGTCGCCGAAACCACTTGCTACGTCAACTGATTCGCGGTGAGGGTTGCTGGCCTGGGCCCAGCACGCTTTCGCTGCTGGCTCATAGATCCAGCGTCAGGTTTCTGCTGTGGGCGCGGGATACGCATGGGTAGATGATGCCTACCGTGTCCTTGTCCTCATTTCGTGCAACGGAGTCCAGGTGTTCGGGCTGGCCCGCAAGCACACGCACTTCGCACGCGCCGCAGATTCCTTCGCGGCACGATGAATAGACGGATACGTTGGCATGTTCGAGCGCTTCTAACATCGATTGGTCTTCGGCGACGTGCACGTGGGCGCCGCTGCGTTGGCAGGTGACATCGATTGGGCGGCGTAGGTGGCGCGCAGTGTGTGCCGCCGGTTTGAACCGTTCGATGTGCAGGCGTGCGGGCGGTAAGAGCGCCGCCAGGGCGTCGGTCATCGAGGCGGGTCCGCAGCAGTACACCGCGGCGTCGCTGTGGGCCAGGAAGGCCGCGAGGTTCGGTCGGGCGCCGGTTTCGTCGCGGGCGTCGATGCTGACCCGCTGTGGCCATCGCTGCTGCAGTTCGTCGGTGAACGCCATGCGGGATCTGCTGGCGCCGACGTAGAGCAGCCGCCATCCCCGATGCGGCGGCAGCGCTTCGATCATCGCCTTGACCGGGGTGATACCGATTCCGCCGGCAACGAACAGGTACTCCTCGGCGGGTTCCAGCATGAAGGTGTTGTCGGGACCGGAGATCCCCAGTCGCATGCCGAAATGAGCGTTGGTGTGCAACCACGCGCTGCCGCCGCGCGACAACGGTGCACGTTGCACGGCGATTCGGTATCGGCGCCGGTCGGCCGGGTCCCCACACAGCGAGTAGCACCGTTGCAACCCGTTGGGCAGATGCACCGAGATGTGGGCTCCTGGCGCCCACAGCAGCAACTCTTCCCCATCGGGCGGTGAGAGGTCGATGCCGAGGACGGCGTCGGCGAGCGGGTAGATCGCGGTGATGGTTAGTGTGCGCCGCGGCGAAGCGTGTGGCCGTCGCGGGGCCGGCAGCGGCGGGGCGGCGGGGGAAGTCAGCACCCGCATGAGCACCGCCACGACGCTCAATCCCAACAAGGTGAAGGCCACCAGCCGATAGCCCCAGGCCCCTACGTCGGTGCCGGACCAGCCGGCGTGGAACGACACCAGTACCACCGCCGCGTAGGTGACGTAATGCAGCGCCTTCCAAAATCGCCGGGGCAATCGCGATCGCAGCAGCGAGGACCCGTAGACGGCAATCAGTAGGTAGAAGGCGACGATGCCCAGGACAACGGGCCAAGGCCGGTAGGCCGCTGTCAGCGGAACGAGCACCTGGGCGAGGGTGAAGTGTGCCCAGCTGTTCAGCATCAGCGAGACCATGTGCAGGCTCGTCATGATTAGCGCCGTGCCGCCCAGCCAGCGATGCAGCTCCTGCAGCCATGCCGGGTTGTCGATCGACCGCAGCACCCGCGTGGCCAGCAGCACGCCCCACAACACCGAGCCGGTCATCGCGACCCAGGCCAGCAGGCCACTGGCGCGGGCGATATACCACCACAGATGGGGATCGGTCACGCGAAGTCACCCCAGTTCGCCGTGCGTTTGCGCGGCTGATCGGCGGCGATGATCATCGCGGCAGCACTGATCCGAGGCAGCCACTCCAGCAGTGGATTCGCCTCACGCACAAACGCCAGCTTCGCCAGAGCCTCGGCGCGTGCACCGCTGCCAGCAATGACCGTAGAGGTCAGGGTCGGGGTGAGCGCGCTAGCGCCGGTGGCCGGGTCAATCAGGTGATGGAGCAGACCGTCGGCACCGTCCCAGACCCGCACGAGCCGACTCGACGTTGCCACTGCCCCGCGGGCAAGCCGGACCACGCTCACCAGCTCGCCACGGGTGTACGGGTCCTGGATGCCGATTGTCCACGCCGCGGCGTGGGGTGCCACTCCGGCCACCGCGACGTCACCACCGATCTCGGCGAGCACGCCGTCGGCGCCGCGGTCCATCGCGAACTCGACGATCATGTCGGCCGCCAGCCCTTTACCCAGGCCGCCGGGGTCCAGCGTGGTCCCTAGCGGAAGGCGGATGTCGCGATTCACTATGTCGATGCCGGTTACGTCGCCCGGCCACGCCCCGGTCTTGGGCAGAACGGTGCGCCGCGACGGATCGACGAGGCTGGTGGCATACCCGCCGGCCAACAGCTGTGGAAGCGCGGTCGGGTCGAAGTCGCCGTTCGTCACGGCCCACGCATTGATCAGTTCGGTCACCAGCCGTGCTGTGCACGCACGCACCCGTACGGGGCGGCCTTGCGACCAGTTCAGCCGCGACACGTCGCTGTCTTCACGGAATCGGCTCCACGCCCGCTCGAGCTCACCCAGTAGCGCGAAGCACTCATCAAGAAGCTGCGGCGGTCCACCGACCAGGGTGATCGACGCGGTGCCGCCCATCGCCGGGCGCCGTTCGGCGAGCACCGAGTCCACATGGATGCGGGTCGAACTTCGGCCGCCAACACGCGGCCAGGTGGTCTGTGGGCTAATTCTCAACCTCCGGAGGCTTTCGATATCGCGTGGGGCGCCAAGGGTGCAGCGGGTGCAGCGCTGGCGGGCGCGGGGGCAGGAACCGGCGCCGGCACCGCCGCGGCAGGTGCCGGCGCGGTGGGCATGATGGTCGCGGCTTGAGTCCCGCTGCTCCGGCCGTCGTCGGCTGTGGGTGCGACCGGCCGCTGCGCTGTCGCGCTTAGTAGATGGACAATGCCCAGCAGCGCGCCGGCCGATAGCGCGGAGGCGACAAGCTTGGACCATCGGGCCGGCGCAGGTCGCGCAGCGGCCAAGTCAGTCGTCGCGTTCATGTCCAGCCTCGTGCGGTGTGGAGCGCTCGCCCGCATTGTGCTCGTCGTCATTCCGCGGCAACACGGCGGCGGGCGGCGCTGTCGTCGGTGCCGTCGGCACAACCGTTGGCGTGGCCGTCGCCGGCGCAGTCGCGGGCTGCCCACCGCCGGGAACCAATACTTCGTTGGCACGCCCGATGTCTGGTTGGGGCGCGGTGTTCAGAATCCTGGTGTTGACCGCCATCGCCGCCCCGCCGATGGCCAGCACGAACAGCAATGAAGCGATCACCGCCACTTTCGATCTCATGACCTCACGGTAGGTTCCGGCTGGTCAAGGATGGCCGCAGCAAGATCCAAGAATCATCCAAGATCGCGAGAGATCTCGTCGCGGACGCTGTTCGGAACGCATACACCCGGCCGCGGTACGCCGATAATGCGGACGTGCAGGTGCTCGTGATCGAAGACGACGAATCGGTGGCTGCCGGGCTGTGTGACGGCCTTCGCAGAGCCGGCTTCGACGCGCGCCGCGTGGCCACGGGGGCCGAAGCGCTGGCGACCATGGCCGCGTCCGGTCCGCAATTCGTGTTGCTGGATCTGGGGTTGCCCGACATGGACGGCACCGACGTGTGCCGCGCCCTTCGGGCCCGCTCACAGGTACCGATCATCGTGGTCAGTGCCCGCGGCGACGAGATCGACCGAGTCGTGGCGCTGGAGATGGGCGCCGACGACTATGTGGTCAAACCGTTCGGCATGCACGAGCTAGTGGCACGTATCCGGGCCGTCATCCGCCGTACCGGCGGGCCGGACGGTCACCCCGGCCAGCCGGCGACCACCCGCTCGATCGGCCCCCTGACTATCGACCGGCGCACCCAGCGTGTGCATCTGGGCGGGCGGGAGGTGCACCTGACACCAAAGGAGTTCGACCTCCTTTATTACCTCAGTGAGGATCCCGGCGCGGTTTACCGGCGATCGGAGATCCTGCATCAGGTGTGGGGCGCCAGTTGGTACGGCACCTCCAAGACCGTCGACGCGCACGTGGCCGCCATCCGCAAGAAGCTCGGCGACCCGCGGTGGATCGAGGCGGTTCGCGGCGTGGGCTTCCGCATCGGGATCTCGTCGTGAAGTGGCGGCTGATGGCCGCATTCATGGCCGTCACCTGCCTGGTCGTGGTGGTCCACGACGTCCCGCTGGGCAACTACCTGCAGCGGGTCGAGCACGAGCGCATCGTGACGGCGCTGGAACGCGATGCGTTTCTGCTCGCGGGTCGCAGCGAGGAAACGCTCGAAGCGGCCGCGACACCGGATCCGCGCGTCGTAGCCGATGTACACCGATACCGGCAAGCCAGCGGAGCGCGGGTGGTCGTGGTCAACGCCGCCGGCGACGCCGTCGTGACCTCAGACGACGATCAGTCCGCCGCCGGCGGCTCCTACCGGTCGCGCCCGGAGATCGAGACGGCGCTGTCGGGCGACATCGCCACCGGACAACGTCATTCGGTCAGCCTGGGCACCGACCTGCTCTATGTCGCGGTGCCAGTCGTCAGCGGTGACCGGGTGCTGGGGGCGGTGCGTCTGACCTATCCGACGCAGGTCATCGCCGACAAGGTGCGCGGGCAGATACGCATGCTGTGGCTGATCGCCGGCATCACGGTGCTGCTGGCGGGTGTGGTGGCGTTCGTCCTCGCCGGCACGGTCACGCGCCGGCTGCAGCAACTGCGCCGCACGACCGAACTGCTTGCCGACGGACGGCTCGACGCGCGAACCTCACAACGAGGCGGGGCCCCCGAAATCCGCAGCCTGGCAAGGTCGGTAAACCAAATGGCCGATCGGATCGAAGATCAGCTTCGCCAGCAGCGCGCATTCGCCGGCGACGCCTCTCACCAGCTGCGCACACCGTTGACTGCGCTGCGCGTGCGATTAGACAACGCCGCCGACCTCGTCGAGGCCGACCCCGAAGCCACGCGTGAGACCGTCGCGGCAGCCCAGAACGAGGCATTGCGCCTCCAGCAGATCGTCGATCACCTGCTGGTACTCAGTCGCGCCGACGACGCGGCGATCCCGCGGCAGGAGATCGACCTCGCCGCCCTTGCCCGCGCGCGCGTCGAACAATGGCAGGCGCTGGCCGAGGAATCGGGGGTACACATCGTCGTGACGGCTCCAGGAACGGCCCTCGTGTTGGCTGTGCCCGGAGCCACCGAGCAGATCATCGACAATCTCATCGACAACGCCCTGGCGGTCGCCCCGCCCGACACCACCATCGAGCTGACCGTCGCAGCGGCTGTCGGTAGCGATGCCGTGGATCTGCACGTACGGGATGAGGGTCCCGGCATGTCTGCACAGGACTGCGCTCGAGCCTTCGACCGCTTCTGGCGGGGATCTACAGACACCGCCGGCAGCGGACTGGGCCTGGCCATCGTCGCCCGGCTCGCCCAAGCCAGTGGCGCCACCGCTGATCTGACGCCACGCCCTCACACCAGGACCCGAAGCGGGCTAGACGCGCATGTGCGGTTCGAGTCGTCCGCCCACTCGTAACGCCCGAGGCTCGCGCTGTCCCATCGGATGCCGGCGCTAGCCATGGACGAGTTGCCGACAAGGGCGGTGACCAGCATGGCCAGCCCGCCCCCCATAACGATAACGACGCACAACGCGGGTCGGCCAGCGCGGTTCCGGCGATCCAGGCGCCCACGATGCCGACGGTGGCTAGACGGTGTGACGAGGCTGGGGCCTCACTGCATGTGAACGTGGGTTGCCGACAGGAATCGGTTGCGTCCAGCAGAGTGGTGTACGAGTCGGACCTGATCGGCGGTACCGGCGTGTCGTAGCCGAGTGATTGAAGGTCATCGCATGATTCTTCGAGGGACCGAACAGCAACCGAAGCCGAATCCACCGAGGGAGCGTCGTATCCGATGCCAACCCCTTAAGCAGCCGCAAAAGGTCCGGACCAGCCGCAGGGCCTCGCGTACACCGACAGCATCGGGTCTGAGCAGCAGCAGGGTGGCCACGACGCTCAACCACAACAACGCCATGCCGGCCATTACACCGAGGACCACCAGCCAGCCGTCCACGCTCGTCAATACTGTTGCCTCCCCGCCGACTTCGTCCGAGCGTCCACCCACCAGGCCCGTCTGACAGGCCGCGCTCCGGTCTGCTGACCACCCATGTCGCTGCAGGGGTGGTTCGCAGGGCCCTTCGCCGGGGCGGAAACCTTTGTCGTGGCCTGACCCCTGTACACCATTCCGCAATGTGTATCCTACTATCTGCATATGAATGCAGACAGCGACGGCGTGTGCCGGCGGGCGCTGCCCCGCGATCAGGTGGACCTGGTGGTCGAGGTCTTCCGGATGCTGGCAGACACCACCCGAGTGCAGATCCTGTGGGCACTGGTCGACCGGGAGATGTCGGTCAACGACCTCGCCGAGCACGTCGGCAAGCCCGCCGCTTCCGTCTCACAGCATCTGGCGAAGCTGCGGATGGCGCGACTGGTTCGCACTCGCCGTGAGGGCACGACGGTCTTCTACAGCTTGGACAACGATCACATCGGACAGCTGGTCACCGACGCGGTGTTCAACGCCGAACACGCCGGCCCGGGAGTGCCGGGCCACCACCGCAGCGCCGAGGAACTACGAAGCCTGCACTCGGACAACAACACCGAATCGCGCACGGCTCCCGGCTCGGCGATGACACGACGGAAAGGACGCCGCGAATGACTCCTGACGGCGAACCGATCACCCGTGACCACGACCACCCGGCCGACCACGACCACAGTCACGGCCACGGACATCACCACGACGCGCGCGGCGGCAGAATCGGCGCCGCCCTACGGGAGGTGTTCGCCCCACACAGTCACGACGCATCGGACAGCATCGACGGAGCGCTCGAGTCCAGCGCCGCCGGCATCCGGGCGGTGAAGATCAGTCTGCTCGCGCTCGCCGCGACGTCGGTCGCGCAGGTGCTGATCGTGGTGATCTCGGGATCGGTTGCGCTACTCGCGGATACGATCCACAACTTCTCCGACGCCCTGACCGCCATTCCACTGTGGATCGCCTTCGCACTGGGCACCAAAGCCGCCACCCGGCGCTACACCTACGGTTTCGGCCGCGCCGAAGACCTCGCCGGACTATTCGTCATCGCGATGATCACGCTGTCGGCCGTCGTCGCCGGCGTCGAATCGATCCGCCGCCTCATCAACCCCGTTCCCATCCAGCACGTCGGCTGGGTCGCCGCCGCGGGACTGGTCGGGTTCATCGGCAACGAACTGGTCGCGGTCTACCGCATCCGCGTCGGTCGCCGAATCGGCTCGATCGCCCTGGTCGCCGACGGCCTCCACGCACGCACCGACGGATTCACCTCACTGGCCGTGCTTTTCGGCGCCGGAGGCGTCGCGCTGGGCTTCCCCCTCGCCGACCCCATCATCGGGCTGCTCATCACCGCCGCAATCCTCGCCGTCCTGCGCACCGCCGTCCGAGACGTGTTCCGCCGCCTCATGGACGGCGTCGACCCCACCCTCGTAGACGCCGCCGAAGCCGCGTTAGCAGCAGAACCGGGAGTCACCGCCGTCCGCACAATCAAGATGCGTTGGCTCGGGCACCGCCTGCACGCCGACGCGGAACTCGACATCGACCCGGCCACGAGCCTGGCTGACGCCCACCGCATCGCCCACGGGGCCGAACACACCCTCACTCACGCGCTGCCCAAGCTGTCTAGCGCTCTCGTACACGCCTACCCCGCCGCCCCGTAGCCGGCCCCTTCATGCGGGAGGCGCCACGGAGACCTGATGTTGCGGAGCGCGGTGGCCCCAACGGTTCGGCTGTGAGGCCATGCCGTCACACGCGAGCAGGACCGGTTCGGTGATCACGGTTTGGCCGGTCGAGGTGAGTGCAGTGATGCGCGCGGCGGTGTTGGCGAAGGGGCATGGCCCTTGGTGCTCGGCGGCCGTGCGGGATTGCGGAGGGCTGCTCGGCGAATGGCGAAACGCACGACTGGGCGCGAATCCGGCTTAGTGGCAGACACCGGTGGCTGTCGTCAAAGCCGGGCGGTGCCGCAGGACGGGCGGGTTGGCCGCCCAGGGACCGTTGTTCCCTGGGCGGCCTTCATCGGTCGTTGCGCGCCGCCATGGTCAGGCATGGCACTTGCATGACGACCCCTCACTCGTCGTGGATTCCTGCTGGCGTGCGTCACCGCCGTCGGGTCGCCAATCGAACGGAAAGTGCTTACTGGAACCGCCGCGGTACTCGTGCGACCACTGGAAGCCGACAGCATGATCGCGTTCGACGACGCCCCATGTGGCGACCTGACCGGGGCCAACCTCAGCGCCCGGTGCGTTGATTGTGGTGACCCGCCGGTTCGGATCCGACGTGGGCCCGGTCAGCGCGGCGACCCGCACATCGACCTTGGTCGGGATCTCGGCGCGCCAGTAGGCCAGATCGTCGGCGGCCTCGAAGGTGATCGGCGCGTACTCGATGTCGCGCAAATCGGCAATGAGGCTTGCGAATTCGGCTGGCCAGCCGCCTTCCTTGCCGGTGAAGATGCGCTTCAATGCCTCACGCTGGTCGGTGTCGGCGTTGTCGTCGATATAGAACATCAGCTTCATCATGGCGTTGGGGTCACCGACCCACATGTTGCCGGTGAACTCGCCGAGGGAGACGACGTTGAGTCCCGCTAGATCCACCTGATCGAAGTAGCCATCGCGGATATGCCACACGAGGGTGAACAGGCAGTCCCCGTGGGTGGGCTCTTGAGCAAAGCTGCATGGGCAGGGCAGCTTGCAGCTACACACGTCGAACCAGTCGCCGCGCAGATGCCAGTCGACGGCTGTTGTGGTTGTCATCGTTCTCTCGTATCTATACCCCCCGGGGGTACTATTACCATAGGGACGTTAGCCGTCGACGCAGTTGGGCGCAAGTACCCTCAGGGGGTATATTGCGAGTATGCGTGGATCGACCCGCCGCAGTCGCGTGGAAGCCTCTCGGCCGCAGTATCAGCAGCCGGGGCAGCCGGTAGTCCCTGCGTCTCCATCGCGATCCGTTGTCGCGACTCTCACAGCCGCTGGCTTGCTCGTGTTGCCGGCGTGCGCGTCGGGAGTTCCACCCCGGATGTCAACATCGCAAACCCAGGCCTCGAGCACCGCCCGCTTGGTCGATCCCGACGAATTCTCCGCAGTGATCGCCGAACCTGATCGGGTGACGGCAAATGTTCATGTGCCGTTCGAAGGCGATATCGCTGGCACGGACTTGTCGATTCCTTTCGATCAGATCGCGGCGCAGGCTGGTCGACTCCCAGCCGATCGCTCTACCCGGTTGGCCATCTACTGCCGGTCTGGACCGATGAGTGCAATCGCGGCTGAGACGCTCCGCGATCTCGGCTACACCGATGTTGTCGAACTTCGCGGCGGCATGCGCGCCTGGCAGACCGACGGCCGCCCGCTGATTGGTGTTTGACCACCCCTCTGGAGCGCACCGCTTATCTGTAACGGGGACGGTGAGACCGATCGCTGCCGTTGGTAGGAAGGCGAGTTACATGTGTGCTATCCGGCCGGGCCGGGTGTGCTGACCGTGCGCATGTGTAAGACGCGTGTCAGGGGCCTGGCTTGGACCCTCGCATGAACAGACATGTTGTCCATTGGGGTGGTCGACAGAAGCCAGGCGCCACCGAAGGGAGTACACGGTGAACGCTCCTGCGGAGCGTTCGTGGCGACCGCCACGATCTCCAGATCGATCCAGAGCTCGTCAGTCGATCGGTATTGCTGAGCTAGTGGTTCAGTGAAGATTCGATGAAGAACGCAACGTCTCGATTCATCGCTGGGGTGGCGTAGGCATGATCGAGTCATGACCGAAACGCCCGAATCCCGGAACGAACCGACAGCGGTGGCCACCGAGAAGGGGCGCGGGGAGCTGCCGCCTGGATCGGACCATCCCAATAGGCTCACCCAGAGCGCGGCATGGGTGGGTATCGCTGCTGGTGTCGTGTTTATCGTCGCGGTGATCTACTTCTCCGGGTTCTTCGTCGGAAAGCAGTACGACGGCGGTCACCGCGACGGACGCGAAATGTATTGCCCCCGCGGGATGATGGAGCGCGGCGGGATGATGGGGCCCGGTCAGACGATGGGGCCCGGCGGGATGATGGGGCCCGGTCAGACGATGGGGCCCGGCGGGACGATGGGGCCCGGCGGGATGATGGGGCCCGGTCAGCAGCTATCGCCGACACCAACTCCGGCCGCGCCAACCACACCCCCGCGGTAGAGCTTTCAGCCTGTCATTCGTGCAGGTCGGTTGTGGCCAGTTCGGAGTGCAGCACGGTGAAGATGCGGTCCGACGTTTGGGGGGCCGCGTGCCACCGCAACGTCAGCAGCAAGTAGTCGCATTTGTGCTGGTGGCCGGGCGTCGGGGATTGCGTGCGGGGGCCGTTTGGGGGTGGGGACTGAGGACTATCGGCCCCTACACATCGTCGTGTCGTGGGGGCATTCTGGTGCCCAGCGTGTGATCCGGGTTCGGCGATGATAAGGAGAACGGTCGATGATGCATGGTGGCTGGATGTGGGGCGACGGCTATGGCTGGGGCGGCTGGGGCGGCTGGATCCTGATGGCGCTGGTCATGATCGTGTTTTGGGCGTTGGTGATCACCGCGATCGTGTTGGCTGTGCGCTACTTCGCGGGCGGGGGCTCCGCACAGGGCCGGGCTGGTGGCGGGCCGACCTCAACCGGTGGTCGAGCCGAGGATGTGCTGGCCGAACGCTACGCGCGTGGTGAGATCGACGACGAGGAATACCGGCGGCGTCTGACACTGATACGCGAGCATCGGTGATCAGTATGGGTGCCCACCGTCTTCGGCTGATCATCGGCATCGCGGCTGCCGCCCTGGTGCTGGGGGTGGGCAGCACGGCGGCGTTGGCGGCGTTCGCCGGGCCGGTCGGCCCGGGCCGCGCCGCACCAGCTGGTACCCCGTCTCCGTGGTCGTGCGCGGCGCCCGAGCTGACCGGTACGGTCGTCGATGTCACCCTGGCCGATATGGGCGGCATGATGATGGGCCCCGGCATGATGAGCCCAGGAATGACGGGTCCCGGGATGATGGGCCCGGGCATGATGGGGCCAGGCTGGAATCGCACCTATTCTCCGGGGGCGCCTGCTGACGGCTCGTGGCCGGGCGCGTACCCGTGGCCGGGCATGGGCATGATGCGGGTTGTCCTCAACCCCTTGACAGTGCCAGCGGGCCCGGTGTCGTTTCGGGTGCGCAACACCGGGATGATGATCCATGAGATGACGGTGCTGCCGCTGGGTCCGGGCCGCTCGCCGGGACAGCTGGACATCGACGCCAACGGCCAGGTCGACGAGTCCGGCGCCGTGGGGCATGCCGAGCGCACCTGCGCCGAAGGCGAGGGTGATGGCATCCTGCCCGGCAGCATCGGCTGGACCACCGTCACGTTGCAGCCCGGCCGCTATGAGGTGCTGTGCAATATCGCGGGCCACTACGGGGCGGGCATGTACACCGAACTCGATGTGGTCGGCAACCGCTGATTGGTCGCGGCAACAAGGTATTTGAGTTTAGTAGCGGACGCGGTCAACCTGCCGTGTGGTCCTGCGGGAGACAAGAAGGGGATCGAGGAATGAGTATTGCGTTGTCGACTACGCTGCACACGTCGTTCGCCGACGCGGTGGATCGCACCCGGAAAGCATTGGCCGAGCAGGGGTTTGGCGTGCTCACTGAAATTGATGTGAAGGCGACATTGAGGGCCAAGCTCGGAGCCGACATGGAGGATTACCTGATCCTTGGTGCCTGCAACCCGCCGCTGGCCCATCGAGCGATCACCGTGGACCGCCAGATCGGCTTGCTGTTGCCCTGCAACGTGGTCGTGCGCGCCGACCCCGGCGCCGAGGGCACCGTGATCGTGGAGGCGATGAACCCGGGGCTGCTGGTCGAGGTGAGCGGCGAAGCCGATCTGCAACCGGTGGCCGACGACGTCACCGCAAAACTTCAGGCTGCCATCGATTCCCTCGCTGAATCGCAGGCACCTTCCGCGGCGCGGTAAGCCTCACTGCACCGCCACCGGCCCGCCAGGCGTTACATCGCATCGGTGATTGATTTCGCGCGCCGAGGGATTCGCTCTGCGGGCGCGGATGCGACGGCTCGGGGGTTGTCGCCCTAATCGTGTGTTATTCGTCGACTGCGTCTGGGTCGAAAGGCTCTACGGTCATCGCGTGCTGGGCAGCGAGAGTGAAATGAGGCGCCCGCGCTGACCGTTGAGCGGGCTGTTCGACGAAAGGTGACGGGTGAGCAGCGTGTTCACCAGACGCGCAACGATCACCGGTGTGGCCATCGCCGCGCTGGCGACCTCGCTTCCGGGCGCGGGGCTAAGTGCCGGCACTTCAACCGCTTTCGCCCAACCCGCGGGTGGCGTCTCATTGACCAGCGGGCCGTATCCCGCCCAGCCATGGGACCCCAATTGTTGGTGGCCTGACGGCAGCTGGAACCCTGACTGCGGGCCAGCACCCACGTGGGGGCCGGGCACGGGCCCTGGACAGTGGGGACCGGGCATGATGGGCCCCGGACCGTACGGGCCGGGGTGATGGGTCCAGGGTCGTGGGGGCCGGGCATGATGGGCGGCTACTAACGCCGCGAAACCTCACCCGAGGGCGGTGGGGGTCAACACCTTCCGGTGGCTGCCGGTGGGGATCTGGATCGCAGTGGTGCGTCCGGCGCGCACACCGTTGGCGATGACGATGACCTCGGCCAGTTCGTGCACCAGCACGACGGCGGCCAGGCCGAGCACCCCGGACAGTGCCAGCGGGATCAGCGCGGTGATCAAAGCGAGCGACAGGCCGATGTTCTGCCACATGATGCGTCGGGCCCGGCGGGCATGGGTGAACGCGTGGGTGAGGTGGCGCAGGTCTTCACCCATGAGCGCGATGTCGGCGGTCTCGATGGCCACATCGGTGCCCATCGCTCCCATCGCGATGCCCAAGTCGGCGGTGGCCAGCGCGGGTGCGTCGTTGACGCCGTCGCCGACCATCGCCGTTGGGTATTGGGCACGCAGCTTTGTGATCAGCGCGGCCTTGTCCTCGGGACGCAGTTCGGCATGCACCACGTCGATGCCGACCTCCTGGGCCAGTGCGGCGGCGGTGGCGTGGTTGTCGCCGGTGAGCACCACCACCTGGTAGCCATCACGACGCAGCTGCTCGACGACCTGGCGGGCTTCGGGGCGCAGTTCGTCACGCACCGCGATGGCGCCGATGAGCTGGTCGTCGTCTTCGACCAGCACCGCGGTCGCGCCGGCCTGCTGCATCTGCTCCACCTGCGCGGACAGCGATGCGGGGTTGATCCAGCCCGGCCGGCCCAGCCGAAGAGCGTGTCCGTCGCGGTGGCCGATCAGCCCGGCGCCGGGCACCGCCTGCACCCCGCTGGCGGGGGCGACCTGACCGGCGGCGGCCAGGATGGCCGCTGCGAGGGGATGTTCGCTGCGGCCCTCCAGCGCGGCCGCCATGTCGAGCACCTGGTCGCGGGTGGCGCCGTTGGTGGTGGCGATGTCGATGACGGCGGGCCGGTTCGCGGTCAGCGTGCCGGTCTTGTCCAACGCCACCGCTCGGATTGCGCCGAGCGCCTCCAGGGCGGCGCCGCCCTTGACGAGCACACCGAGCTTGCTGGCCGCGCCGATCGCGGCGACCACGGTCACCGGCACCGAGATCGCCAGCGCACACGGTGAGGCCGCCACCAGCACCACCAGGGCCCGCTCGATCCAGGTCGTCGGGTCACCGAACACGCTGCCCACCACGGCGATGACCGCGGCGGTGATCATGATGGCGGGTACCAGGGGTTTGGCGATGCGGTCGGCCAGCCGCTGAGAGGCGCCCTTGCGGGCTTGCTCGGCCTCCACGATCCGCACGATCCTCGCCAGCGAGTTGTCGGCGGCGGTGGTGGTGACCTCGATGGCCAGTACGCCGGTGCCGTTGATCGACCCGGCGAACACCTCGTCGCCGGGTCCGGCCTCGATGGGCATCGACTCGCCGGTGATCGCCGACACGTCCAGCGCGCTGTGCCCCTCGGCGATGATCCCGTCGGTGGCGATCCGCTCACCGGGTTTGACCAGCATCCGGTCGCCGACCGCCAGTTCGGTTGGGGCGACGACGATTTCGGCGCCCTCGCGCACGATGGTGGCCTGGACGGGTACCAGTGACAGCAGCGCGCGCAGGCCGCGGCGGGTGCGCGCCAGCGCGTATTCCTCCAGGCCCTCGCTGATGGAGAACAGGAACGCCAGCATGGCAGCCTCGCCGACCTCGCCGAGAATCACCGCACCGACCGCGGCGATGGTCATCAGCGTGCCCACCCCGATCTGGCCGCGCACCAGCCGGTGCAGCGTCGAGGGGACGAACGTGAACGCCGCCACCGCCAGCGCCGCCGCATATAACACCAGTTCCACCGGCGCGGGCCCGTCGGTCCAGCCAACCAGGTAGCCGGCCAGCAGCAGCACCCCGGCCACCGCGGCGGCGCGCAGCTCGACGACCTGCCACAGCCGTTCGGGTTCGCCCTCGACCTCGTCGCCCTCGCCGGGGCGGGGTTGGTCGTGGCCGCAGCCGCAGGCCTCAGTCATCGGGCCGCCTCCCCAGCCGTGGGGTGCCCGTAGTTCGGGCACAGCGCGACCGCGCTGCCGGTGGCCTCCAGCACCGTCTCAGCCGCCATAAACAAGTCCAGCAGCTCGACGCAGGTGAGCCGATACACCGACGCCCGGCCTTGGGGCCGGTAGTCGACCAGCCCGCAGTCGCGCAGACACGCCAGATGCGCCGACACCGTGGACTGGGCCAACCCCAACTCGGTGGTCAGATCCACCACCCGCGCCTCCCCGAGCGCCAGCCGACGCAGGATCGCCAACCGGGTCGCATCCGACAGGCTGTGAAACAACGCCGTCGCCGCATCCAACGACACCGGCTCCGCCGTCACCGGCTCACCGCTTTTCATCGCCACCTGACGATGATAACGTTCAACTATATTGATCGGGCAAATCCGACAATATCGATTGAACACGATACCGCTGCAGTCGGTTGGGCGAGGAGACGCGAGGCACACCGTGGGAACGACACCATGTTGATGAACCGGGCCGAGACCGCGCTGGTGACCTCGCCGCCGCGGCGGTGGCTGCAATCCTGCTATGAGGTGCCGGTGCTGCTGCGGTTCGGCGGCCGGCTGCTCCCGGGATCGCGGGCGCTGGAGATCGGCTGCGGCTCCGGATACGGCTCGCAGCTGATCGTGGAGCGATTCGGTGCCGCCACGGTCGACGCCGTGGACCTCGACCCGGTGATGATCGGCCGGGCCGGGCGGCGCCTGGCCCGCTACGGCGATCGGGTTCGGCTGGCCCAAGGCAGTGCCACCGACCTGCGCACCGCGTTGGATGCCGCAGACGGCAGCTATGACGCGGTGTTTGACTTTGGGATCGTGCACCACATCCCGCACTGGCGCACCGCGCTGGCCGAGGTGACCCGGGTGCTGAGACCGGGAGGCCGGTTCTACTTCGAAGAAGTCACCGCCCACGCCCTGGCCCGGCCCACCTACCAACGGCTGTTCGACCACCCCACCGAAGACCGGTTTGCCGCCGAACAGTTCCTTGACGAACTCACTGGGCGCGATCTGGTGGTGCTCGGATCGATCACCCGCATCCACGGCGATTATCTGCTCGGCGTGGCCGCCAAACCGGTCCCGGCCGGGGGTGAGGCGTGATGGCCATCGCCGCCTTGGTGATCTTCGCGGCGATGATGCTGCTCGACGGCGCACTGCGCCGGCACATCCAACTGGGCCGCACCGGCGACAGCGGCAACCGGCGCACCTGGCGCCCCGATCGCTCGCTGGAGTGGTGGGCGCGCTGGCGGTGACCGACCTCGGCTGGCTGCTCGTCGGTGTCGGCGCGCCGATCGCCGACCTGGCCGGCCTACCGCCGCTGGTTGTCCTGAACCAGCCGGTGATGCGCGGTCTGGGAGTCGCCATCGCGATGCTGGGGCTGCTCTGCGGCTTCGGCGCAGATGTCCCTCGGCGATTCATGGCGGATCAGCCTCGACCAGAGCGAGCGCACGGGCCTGGTCACCAACGGCGCCTACAGGGTGGTGCGCAACCCGAACTTCGCGGCGTTCCTCGTCGCATTCCTCGGCTTGGCGCTGATGGTGCCCAACCCGGTCGCCCTCGCGGGGCATCGTGATCACCGTGATCGGAATCCAGGTGCAGGTGCGCCTGGTCGAGGAGCCCCACCTACGCCGTGTCCAGGCGCGGCCTACACCGACTACGCCTCGCGGGTGGGCGTTTCCTGCCCGGGATCGGCCGCCTACAACCCGAACGTGCGCACCGGAGTTGACCATGTGGCACTCAGCCGCAACCGGGAATCCGGAACACCGTTGGGGCACAGCCGGATTCGTCCGCGTTCAGCCCCCTGCACACCACACCACACACCACGAGAAGCCAAGGAGGTGACCCGAGATGATCGACAAGCCATTGCCCTGCCGCTGCGATGACCCCAGCTGCCCGCCATGGGTATGCGGACACCAATGCTGCTGACCGCCTGCTGCTGGTGGCGAGTCAACGCTTGCCACCAGCATGGCGGCCGGTTGACCCGGGCGAATCGCGGACATCTGCACTTCACGGGCACGACCAAAGGAACCACCCATGACCGTCAACGACACCGCCGACGCGACATTCGCGTTCGTCGACCTCGCAGGATTTGTCGTGCTGACCGAAATCTGCGGAGACCGGCAAGCGGCTCGCCTGGCCGGGCGCCTTTCCGACCTGCCCGCCAGGCGGCCCGGCCGCGCGTCACTATCGTCGAGACCATCGATGATGCGGTGATGCTGCGAGCGGACACGCCGGAGCCGATGGTCGCGACCGTTCTCGACCTCGCCGACCGTGCGGCCGATGAAGACCGATTCCTCGCGCTGCGCGCCGGCATCCACCACGGCAGCGCCGTGCACCGCATCGGCGACTACTTCGGCCACGCCGTCAACCTGGCCGCCCGCGTCACCGCGCTCGCCAGCGCGGGGCAAGCCGTGGTGACCAAATAGATCCAGGACACGTGCACCGGTCTGGGAGTTTACGCAGAGCCGCTGGGCCCCCCGGCATTTACGCAAACATCGCGACACCGGTGAAGCTGTATGCCGTGGCGCTCACCGCATCGCGCTATCCGGTTGACCGCCCGTCTGCCACGTGCGCGTTGATGCCAGCGCGGCGCCGAGCCGACCGCGCCACAACAACGGCGATGGTGGTTCTGCTCGCCCGAATGCGCCCAGCGATTCGCCGCAGCACCAACTCAACACACGCGCGAGCCCGAAGATCGGCACCGGTAACGTTGCCCGCTTCGATGCGGCTTTGCGAAGAAACTTGCTGCTCAACGCATTTGGGCGTTAGCGGGCCTGAGGGGCGTCGCGCCGCGGTTAGTGGTCGTAGGGGCCATCTGCCGTCGGCGATTGGGGATTGGGGGTCAAATCGAAAGCGAGCCTCGTCGGGGTTGGTGCCCAGTGCTCGAACGATCTCGGTCCAGCCGTGGCCGTTGGCGCGGGCGTCGTGGACCAGGTGGGGCAACCATCTTTCGGCTTGCTCGATGAGACTGGCGATCAGCGCGATGCTGGCCAGGTCATCGCCGAGCCAGACTCCCCGGCGATCGGCCAGCGCGGCGACGGCGTCGTCGATGAGGGTCGTAGGTGTCCTCGCCCCTGCGCGGATCCGGAGTGATCACCGTTTCACGGCACGTGCAGCGGGCAGCACGACACTGATGTCGCGGTACCGTAAACAAGCTCGTCGATGTCACGGTTGCCTGACATCGAAGCCGGTGAAGTGCGCAAGCAAGCTCCCATCGCACTTTTCCGATATCGCTGTTATGCGGTGTACCAACGGGATTAGTCAGCCCAAAACTGTGGACCAATGTCTGGTATCCATGAACCGTTTCTGCTACTTCAAATGACAGCTTGGTTCGGGGCCCCTGGTGCTGTTGCCTCGGTGTTCACTGCGGATGAGGGTTGATGGGAGGCGTGGCTGGCGAAGCGGCGCAGGCGCAGACTGTTGCTGACCACGAAAACGGAGCTGAACGCCATTGCGGCGCCGGCGATGAGCGGGTTGAGCAACCCGAGTGCGGCCAGCGGCAGGGCGGCGATGTTGTAGGCGAACGCCCAGAACAGATTCCCCTTGATCGTCTTGAGCGTCGAGCGGGACAGCCGGATGGCATCTGCGCCGGCGCGAAGATCACCGCCGACCAATGTCAGGTCAGAGGCCTCGATGGCGACGTCGGTGCCTGTGCCCATGGCTAGGCCCAGATCGGCCTGCACCAGTGCGGCGGCGTCGTTGACTCCGTCGCCGACCATGGCGACAGTGCGCCCCTGCGCTTGCAGGTCTTTCACCGCATCGAGCTTGTCGGCTGGTAGCACCTCGGCGATCACATCTCGCGGGTCGATGCCGACCCGCGCGGCCACCGCGTGTGCGGCGCGCCGGTTGTCCCCGGTCAACAGAACCGGGCGCAAACCAAGCCGGCGGAACTGGCCGACCGCGGCAGCCGAGGTGGACTTTATTGTGTCGGCGACGACAATCACTCCGCGGATCGCCCCGTCCCAGCCCACCCAGACCGGGGTCTGGCCCAGTGTTTCGGCTTGCTCCGCGGCGTCGACGAGGATGTCGGGGGCGGTCAGCGACCACTGTTCCGTGAGGCAGCCGCGGCGCCCGACCAACATGGCGTGCCCAGCGACGACGCCACTGACACCCAATCCGTCGTGGTTGGTGAACCCGTCGACAGACGGCAGCGCGTCACCGTTGGCAGCGGCACTCGCAACGATCGCTTGGGCGATCGGGTGTTGCGAAGCGTTCTCCAAGGCCCCGGCAAGTGTCAGCACCTGCGCGGCGTCCTCGCCGACACCCGGGTACACGGCGATCAGGCTCATCCGGCCGGTGGTGACGGTGCCGGTCTTGTCCAGCACGATGGTGTCGACGCGGCGAGTCGACTCGAGGACCTGCGGTCCCTTGATCAAAATACCGAGCTGGGCGCCTCGGCCGGTGCCGACCAGCAGCGCGGTGGGGGTGGCCAGCCCCAGGGCGCACGGGCAGGCGATGATCAGGACGGCGACGGCGGCGGTAAACGCCGCCGCCGTGTGCCCGGCCAGCAGCCACACACCCATGGTGATCAGGGACAACGCTATGACGATCGGGACGAAGATCGCCGAGACCCGGTCAGCCAAGCGCTGCACAGGGGCCTTTCCGTTCTGGGCGTCGGCGACCAGTCGCGCCATCCGCGCCAGCTGGGTGTCGGCGCCGATCCGGGTGGCGCGCACCAACAGTCGTCCGCCGAAGTTGACGGTCGCCCCGATGACCCGATCTCCCGGTCGCACCTCGATTGGCACCGATTCCCCGGTGAGCATCGAGGCGTCCACCGCCGAAGCGCCCTCGGTGACAACACCGTCGGTCGCAACCTTCTCCCCCGGACGCACGACGAAGATATCCCCCAAGGCCAACTGGGCAGTGGGGATCCGGGTCTCGGCGCCGCCTCGCAACACCGCGACATCCTTGGCCCCCATGTCCATCAGCGCCCGCAGCGCCGCACCCGAACGCGTCTTCGCGCGTGCCTCGAAATAACGCCCGGCCAAGATGAACACGGTGAGCGCGGAGGCGACCTCAAGGTAGATGTGGTCGGCGCCCCCGCCCGTGGCCGGGAACAGGCTGAACGTCATCCGCATGCCGGGCATGCCGGCATGTCCCAGGAACAGTGCCCACAGCGACCACAGATAGGCTGCAGTGACACCCAGTGAGATCAGCGTGTCCATGGTGGCCCCGCCGTGGCGGGCGTTGACCCAGGCCGCCTGATGAAACGGTAACGCTCCCCAGACCACGACGGGCGAGGCCAAGGTCAGAGCGAGCCATTGCCAGTTCGTGAACTGCAGCGGCGGAATCATCGACAGGACCACGACCGGCACGGTCAACACCAGCGAGATCAGCAGTCGGGTCCGCAACGAGGCGGCCTCGTCGGATTCTGCTGCCGTGGTTTCGACGTCTTCACCGCCGGCGGCCACCGAGGGTGGCGGTGCGGCGGCGGTGTAGCCGGCGGCCGCCACAGCGGCGATCAGTTGTGCGGTGTCGATCGATCCGCGATAGGTGACTTTGGCCTTTTCGGTGGCGTAGTTGACGCTGGCGCTGATCCCGTCGAGCTTGTTCAGCTTCTTCTCGATCCGGGCGGCACACGAAGCGCAGGTCATCCCGCCGATCGACAACTCGACGCTGAGCGGCTCATCGAGCGCGGCCGCGTGATCGGTGGTGCTCACGTGCTGTTGTCTCCTACAGCCGACCCGCTTGCGGAGCGCGGTGCGGTGTTGGTTAGGAAGTGGCCAGGTGGTAGTCGCCGGCCTCGTGCAGCGCGGCGTGCACCTCATCGGTGTCGAGCGGGGTGTCGCTGGTGATGGTGACTGTCGAGGTGCCTGCGGGCACCAGCTCCACGCTCACACCGGTGACGCCGGGCAATGCGGTGAGTTCGTCGGTGACCGCGCCGACGCAGTGACCGCAGGTCATCCCGGTGACGGGGTAGCTGGCGGTGGTGGTACTCATGTCGTTCTCCTGCACGGGTGTGGTTGGGATGGATAGAGCAGTCTGTTGCCGCCCGCAGCAACCGCATCCGGCGGTTGCGGGCTCGGCCAGTGGCACCGAGGAGGTGAGATTCGGTTTCATCGGCTCATTTCGTCGGTAATAGGGGTCGTTCAGTAGGTGGGGTCTGTTCATGAGCGCACGAGACGGGCGATGGCCGCGGAAGCGTCGGTGAGCCGCTGCTGGGCCGCATCGCCGCCTTCCTGGACGGCGTGGCTGACGCAGTGGTTCAGATGTTCGTCGAGCAGCATCAACGCCACCGATTGCAGCGCCTTGGTGGCAGCCGAGATCTGGGTGAGTATGTCAACGCAGTAGGCGTCTTCCTCGATCATCCTCGCCACACCGCGCACCTGACCCTCTATGCGGCGCAACCGCTGCAAATAGCCGTCTTTGGACTGCAGGTAACCGGGCGCCGTCGTGTCCACGACTAGGACTCCTCTCACTTACCCCATGGGGGTATTTGCGTACTATACCCCTCGGGGGTATGCAAGTGTCAAGAGGATGGGAAACGGATTCGAGACCCTCGGCGTCAGAATCGTCCGTCCGCGCAGCGAACTGCGTGATCTCCATTTGGCGGGGTTGTCAACTCGCGCAGCGGCCGTGTTCGGTCACCAGGCGGTTGCAAAGGGCATTAATGCGCGAACTGGGTTCGGCCGTCGGCACGCGAAGGGTAGCCAGACCGGTGTCAGTGGTCATGGTCGAACACGACAAGAGTGTCGGCCAGATTGCCGTCGATAAAATACGCCCGGCACACGAAGGGGTCGTGCAGGGTTCCGCCGACCTCGCTCGGGGCCTCGACAATGCCTTCCACATTCCGAACGGTGATGCGAGAGTGGTCGACGCCGTAGAGGGGCCCCCCTTCCAACGACGAGAACAAGTCTTTCACCTCCGGATCAAGTTGCGTGCTCGTCACGGTGATGTCGGAAAGTCTCGCTGTCGATGGTGACGCTAGCCTCGCGACGACATCACGCTCGCACCGCTCCTGTGCCGCACGCGCGGACGCGTTCGCGACTGTCGAGTTGATGAGTCCGAAACCCCGCGTGCTTATGGCGATCACAACCAGGGTTGCACCACATATCGCAGCGGCTGCAAGAAGCAGCACGCGTGTCCTTCTCTGAGCGGCCATGCAGTCCGACTCTGTCTACAGCGAGGACAGAATCGACTTCATCGTGTCGATCTCCTTCTGCTGGCTGCTAGTGATCGACTTGGCCATCTCCACCGCCGCCTGGTACTGGCCGTTCTCGACCTCGTTCTGCGCCATATCGATCGCGCCCTGGTGATGGGCGATCATTTGTGTGAGAAACAATTTGCTGGCTTCTACGCCTTGCGCGTTCTTCAGGCGGTCCATATCGGCCTGCGACATCATTCCCATACCCGGCATGCTGTTTGCGCCGGGCGACATCGACCCGCCAGGCATCATCGAGTTGTCGGGCATGCTGCTGGAACCGGGCATGTCACCGTGATGGGCTCCACCGCCGTCACCGGGCGTCCCGCTAGC
The DNA here is from genome assembly GCF_035918395.1 of Mycolicibacterium sp. ND9-15. Taxonomy (NCBI): domain Bacteria; kingdom Bacillati; phylum Actinomycetota; class Actinomycetes; order Mycobacteriales; family Mycobacteriaceae; genus Mycobacterium; species Mycobacterium jinjuense. The sequence continues at coordinate 4,570,854 of NZ_CP142362.1, read as the reverse complement.
GCTGGGCATCGAATGACTTGGCATCCCAGGCATGTTGCTGGAGCCAGGCATGTCCATCCGGGGCATCGTGGTGGGCATCCCCCAGGCACTAAGCCAGCCCTTGAGTTGTTCGATTTCGGGCATTTGAGCGTCCTTGATTTGCTTGGCAAGGTCGGTGACCCGCGGGTCAATGCCTTGCTTGCCGAGGATTATGTCGCTCATCTCGATGGCCTGCTGATGATGCGGAATCATGTGCTGGGCGAACATCGCATCGGCGTTGTTGTGTGCTTGAGCCCCGGCGGGCATCGAGGTGGAGGCTGCGGGCGTCGAAGGCCCCGATTGTTCAGTGGCGGTGTTGCTACAGGCCCCGACAGCGAAAAGTGCACCCACGGCGGCCACCCCCGCCACCACTGTGTGGATCGATTTCATTTTAAAAGCTCCTTTTCCTGTCCAGCGCACCGGTCGTCGTCATACCTGTCGTTGGTCATCACAAGTCTCGACGTCTTCGCTCTGGCTCGGCTAGCGGTTTCTTGAAGATTCGGTGAAGGCCGGTCCTGCCAGCGGTCGTGAGTGCATAGCGGCTGCGCGCCGCAGGACATCCTAGCCGCTGGTGGTACTTAGGTTCGTCGACTCGCGTGCGAAGCTGCACGCCAGGGCTCGACGGAGTAATCGACGCATCGATGACCCGAGCGAGGGCAAGGTCTCCACCGTGACGACCACGAGCGCACGCCCGGCGGCGCACACATGTAAGCCTTGCCCCGATCCGCGACGACAACTAGCAGCCCTTCTTGGCACTTGCATCTCGATGACGCGCCAGTATTGGAAGACTCGGTCGCGGTATCTCGCCAAGCAACGTTGTCCGCCTATCGACCTGCGGGTAGCTGTGTCCGTCCGGCCGCTTGGCGCGGTTGTCGCAGTATGTCGAGGGCTGACAGCCCAATGCCGTAACTGAATATCGTTTTGTTCGGCTGGATCGCGATGAAACACATTTGACCGCCCTGGCTGACTATGCGCTGTTCTGCAGCAAGGATCCGACGATGGAACCATGATTTTTGAAAGGCGCCGATTGCAGCGGTGTCGTTAGCCTCCAATATCGTTGCTAAACCCTGAAATTGGACGGCGCTCGGTGGGAACACCGGTAACCGGTGAGGCACCGGGATGACGAACGCCACTTCTGGATGCTCGCGGATGTGGTGCACTTTGGCTGTGGTGCTTCTAGTGGTGACGAAGAGCGTCAACGGCTGATCGGGCGGTGACACGGCGTAGATCACGGCGGTGGCGTGAGGCGCTCCCCGTCGGTCCATTGTCGACAACGTGCCGAAGGTGCGTCGTCGGACGGCCCGGTCGATTTCGTCGAAGCCGTTGTCTTTGATGATCACTATGGTGTTGTTCGAGGGGCACCCCGCAGAACCTGCAGGCGGTCGTGGTACTCCGCTTCAGTGATCTCGCCGCCGGCGAATCGTGCGGCAAGAAGTTGTTCGGCGGAGAGTGGACGTCGGATTGGCTGGGTCGCGTCGCCGGCGGCGAGTTTGATCAGTAGTACGATCCCGCCGACCAACAACGCCCAGAACAACACCATTCCGATGCCCATGGCGGCGTATCCCCACCATCCCATGCCGTCGCCGTACCAAATCATCACGGCAATACCTCCTCGTGAACGTCGGCTGCTCCTGCAGCGCCTTACTACGATGGTTGAGACGCAGAGACGCCGACAGAGGCGTATGCAATCAACTCGAGGGCCTTTGGACCCTCGCGCAGAAGTCCGGTTCCAACGCGCTCGTCATGCGTGCGGGCGCGGGATCCGGTGCTGTCGCGGGCAGGCTCAGCCGCTAGCAAGACAGCGACGATCACGCTGGATCCGGACATGGACAAAGCGGCGATCTCTGGGCGCAAGACGAGCCCGAATGCAGGCTGAAACGCTCCCGCGACAATAGGGATCGCGATGACGTTGTAGCCGACTGCCTACCCAAGGTTTTGTCGCATCTTTCGCATCGTGCCACCGCCGATACGGACGGCGATGGGTACATCGAGCGGATCGGCGCGCATGAGCACCAGGTCGGCAGTCTCGATGGCGACATCGGTGCCGGCACCAATCGCCACACCGAGATCGGCTTGAGCCAGGGCAGGTGCGTCGTTGACTCCGTAACCGACCATGCCGACCTTTCGACCGTCTCGCTGTAGTTCGGCGATTTGGGCGGCTTTGTCCTCAGGCAGCACGTCGGCTATGACCGTGTCGATACCCAGTTGCGAAGCGATCCGTCTGGCGGTCGCCTCGTTGTCGCCGCTGAGCATGACGACCTGTGCTCCGAGGTCGTGGAGAGCGGCGACCGCGCAGCTGATGTTGGTCGGGCCGCGTCTGCTAGCGCGATTACCCCGACACCGCGACCGTCCACTGCGACCAGCACGGCGGTGCGGCCGCTGGATGCCAGTTCGTCACGTCGGTCCATTAGCGCACCGAACTCGACGCCTTGCTCGATCATGAGCTTGCGATTGCCGACGGCGACCACGTGTCCGGCCACGTCAGCGGTGGCTCCATGTCCGGGCACGCTGCTTCGAAAGTTGTTGAGCGGCAGTGACGTAGCGCCTTGCTCGGTGGCATAGCGCACGATCGCCGCTGCCAGTAAATGTTCAGATTCCGTCTCCGCCGCCGCCACCAGCGCCGGGAGTTCGTCCTCGGCGATGCCTTCGACGACGGCGTCGGTGACCTCTGGTTCACCCTTAGTCAAGGTGCCGGTGTTGTCCATGACGACGGTGTCGATGCGTGCTGAGGTCTCCAGTGCGGTAGCGTTTTTGAACAGGACACCGCGCTTGCGCCAAGTCCTGTGCCGACCATGATCGCTGGTGGCCAAGCCGAGCGCGTCAGGCACGTGATAACCACCACGGTAATGGCGAACAGCCTCGCGGTTTGCACGCTGGCGCCGACGGCCCACCACACCGCGAAGGTGGCGAGCCAGAGCGCCGCCAGCGTCGTCAGCCTCGCATGGTGGCCAGCAGCTGAGCGGCCTGCTCGGCGAACGCCGGCGTGCACACCACGTCGTAACGCTCAGCGGCCAGCGTCGACATCGACGTGAAATCTCGCCGGCCACCGGTCGCCCAGTGCTCGACGAACCCGAAAATCGCCCCCCAGACGGTGCCGATGAGCAAGCCAGCCACCATAACGCCGAACCAGGCGGTGCCAACGGCAAACATCCCCAACAGCAGCCCAATCAACAGGCCCCACCAGGCTCCGCTCGACGCGCCCGTGAGCGCGGCGCGGCCCTTGGTCAGGCGGCCGATGACGGCTTCCACGGTGGTCACATCGTGACCGAGGATTCGGAGGTTCTCCACCGGGAATTCTGAATCGGACATGAAGTCGACCGCGCGCTGAGCTTGCGCGTAGTCGCGGTAGCTGGCTATCACCCGGTACTCGGAGCTAGCGGTAGCCCCGCTGGTCGTGCCGGTGAATGGTTGATCGGAAGATGTGTCCATGGTGCTCCTATGGTGAGACCGGTTGGCATCGAGATTCGCCGCCAGATGCCGACGGGTCAGCCCTGGCTAACCGGCCCGGCGCCGAGTCGGCCGACAAACTGTCCACACGCTGTCCGTCTCCGCATACTACTAAATAGCTTAGTAGTATGCGGAACGTCTACTGAGTCGCTTAGTAGAATTGTCGGCCCTCTGGTAAAGCCCGGGTGAGGGGGACCCGTTTGGTGGTCAAGTCGCTATGCGACTTTCGGTTGGTGGGCCGTGGCCCACTGTAGGGCAAACTCCGATGGGGTGAGCTCTCCGTGGGCGGAATGGGGCCGGCTGGCGTTGTAGTCACAGCGCCAGTCCTCGATGATCACACGGGCTTCCAGCAGCGAATCGAAGCGCCACGAGTTGAGCAGTTCATCCCGTAGCCGGCCGTTGAACGACTCGATCCAGGCGTTCTGCCACGGCGAGCCGGGATCGATGAAAAGTGAACCGGCACTGTTGAATCGACACCAATCGCTCACCGCGTGCGCCACGAACTCGGGACCGTTGTCGAAACGGACGTAGTGTGGCGCCCCGTGCATGAGCGCCAAGCGATCCAACACATCGACGACGCCCGGCATCGATGCTGCGATCCACCTCAATCGCGAGCGCCTCACGGGTGAACTCATCGATCACGTTTAACATCTTCAACCCGCGGCCATCGGCAGTCGTGTCGAATTGAAAGTCCATCGCCCAGATGATATTTGGACGGATCGGTGACATCGCGCCCACGGCGACGCCGATGCCCGTCAGCCGCTTCTTGCGGCGGCGCTGCGGGACCCGCAGGCCCTCCTCACGCCACAGCCGGCGGATACGCTTGTTGTTGACCTGCCAGCCCGCTCGGCGGGCCATCTTCGCCGCCCGTCGCCACCCCCAGCGAGGCCGGTCCACCGAGAACCGGCGCAGCCAGTCACGCAACTCTGCTTCCTCGGTCGTGATCGGCGGCGGCTGCAGGCGCATCGTGGAACGGTGCAGACCAACGACCGTACAGGCGCGGCGCTCAGACACCCCGAACCGGTCGCGCAGCGCCTGCACGGCGCTGCGCTTGCGGTTCGGGGTTAGAAGTTTCCCGCCGAGATCTCCTTGAGCATGTCGATGTCGAGGGCCTGGTTGGCGACCAACTTCTTGAGGCGGGTGTTCTCGGCCTCGAGCTCTTTGAGTCGTTTGGCCTCGTTGGCCTTCATGCCGCCGTACTGGGCCAGCCAGCGGTGCCAGGTCGACTCGGCGATTTCCAGGTGCCGGCACACCTCGCCCAGCTCCTGGCCGGTCCCGAGGAGCTTGTTGCCCTCGGCCAGCTTGCGGATGATCTGGTCCGGGGTGTGCCGCCGGCGCTTATTCGTTGCCATGTCGTTGGTGATTCTTCCTGCCCGAGCACTCGGGCAACAGAGTCCCACAACGACTGGACCACTACAGCGGGCTCACCTCACGGGCGCCGAGCACTCCGGATTCAACAGCGACGCCTTCTACGGCCGCGATCGGGCAATGCCGTATTCATGCCGTTGCTGGTCGCCGGCCCTGAGGAAGCGATGCTTCTGCCAGGACCGACCGCGGTGCTGACCGAAGCAAAACTAGCGTCGGTCGTCAGGCGCAGCCGGCGACGCGCTAGCGGCTCAAGTATGCCCGCGCTCGGCCATACTCGCCGGTGAGCAGAGAGCCACCCACCGAAGATGAATTGCGCTCAGAGCTTGTGACGTCATGTCGCACGACTGTCACCTCTCGCGTAGTCATTAAGCGACGAGCGCCAAGACTCACTGTCCAGGCATCGCTCCAGGTGCCATCTGCCCGGGCCCCATGCCGCCGGGACCCATCTGTCCGGGCGCCATGCCGCCGGGACCCATCTGTCCGGGCGCCATACCACCTGGCCCCATGCCGTCGGGCATCATGCCTGGGCCCATGGGCAAGCCGCATCTCGCACTCAGATCCTTAACCGGTTGATGGATGTTCTGAAAGGCAGCAGCCACGTCTGGGTGATTCTCGGTGAACGCTTGAATCACGCCGTGCCGCTCCTGGGGTGTGGCCTTGCTTCTGGCATCGACAAACACCTGTTGAACGTCGGGGCGGGAGTCGAGATAGTCAGCCATTCGAGTCATCGCTTCGGCGTGCGCGCGCATCACGGCGGCCGGAGAACACGGATCCGGCGGCGGTGGCTGCGCAACCGCAGCTCCGGCTGCTACCGACGCTACGATGCACGCCGCCGCAACAGCGGTAGTCGCGCCACCCAGACGCCGTCTTACCCATCTGTATTGCAGAACCTCATTCATTTCATGTCTCCTCTCGATTGCTACTCCCCGACTACCGCCCGTTGCCGCGCAAATGCGCGATGTGTGCTATGCCCGTGCACGAACCGAACCAAAGGAGTTCGCACTAGCCATTGCTCCGAAGTGCAGTCACGTATTAATCGCCGATGGACATATAGGCTGCACGCGGCATCTGCTGCGTGAGGGCTCGGGCCGGTAACTCGCCAGCTCTGCGCTAGCTCCATCAGCCTCTCCTTGTCGAGCCTGTTACGAGGAATTGTCAAGACCTGTGGATCGGGGTGTTTCAGGCGACCTCCGTTCCGGCTTGCTGGGCGTCGCCGTCTGATGGCGGTGTCGGTGGGGTGATGGCAGTGGGCCGCTCGAGGAGTTTGCCTTTGTGGAAGGTCGCCCCAGCGCGGACCAGGGCGACCAGGTGCGGGGCGTTGACGGACCGCCAGCGGGCTTGGGCGGCGTCGATCAGCTTGTAGGCCATGGCAAGACCTGCCGCGCGTGATCCCGGCCCCTTGGTGACTTTCGTTCTCAAACGTACTGTGGCAAAGGTGCTTTCGATCGGATTCGTCGTCCTCAAGTGGATCCAATGCTCGGCCGGATACTTGTAGAACTCCAGCAGGGTGTCGAGGTCGTCGGTGATCTTGGCGACCGCTTTGGGGTACTTGGCACCGAAGTCGGCCTCGAACGCCTTGACCGCGATCTGGGCCTTGTCGATGTCCTCGGCGTTGTAGATGTCCTTGATCGCCGCCAGCGCCGCGGGATGCGCTGATTTCGGCAGGGCGGCAAGGACATTGGCCTGCTTGTGAAACCAGCACCGCTGCTCCCGTGTGGCCGGGAACACCTCGCGTACCGCCTTCCAGAACCCCAGTGCGCCGTCACCGACAGCCAGCACCGGGGCGGTCATCCCGCGGCGTTTGCAGTCGCGCAGCAGATCAGCCCAGGACTCCGTCGATTCACGATAGCCGTCGGTGATTGCCACGAGTTCCTTACGGCCGTCAGCGCGCACCCCGAGCATCACCAGCAAGCACAGCTTCTCCTGGTCCAGGCGCACCTTGAGGTGGATACCGTCGACCCACAGGTAGACGTAGTCGGTGCTGGACAGATCCCGGCGTCTGAAGGCGGCGGCTTCGTCTTGCCACTGCGCCGTCAGGCGGGTGATCGTGGTGGCCGACAACCCCGCACCGGAGCCGAGGAACTGCTCAAGGGCCGGGCCGAAATCACTGGTCGACAGCCCGTGCAGGTACAGCAGCGGCAGCACCTCGCTGACCTGCGGGGACTTGCGTGCCCACGCCGGCAGGATCGCCGATGAGAACCGCAGGCGGTCGCCCGTGTCGGGGTCGACACGGCGGTCGTTGACCCGCGGCGCCTTCACCTCAACGGCACCGGCAGCTGTGAGCACCTCACGCGGCTGGTGATAGCCGTTGCGCACCACCAGTCGGTGGCCGTTCTCGTCGAGCTGGTCAGCGAACTGGGCCACGTAGGCGGCGACCTCGGCCTGCAGCGCGGCGGCCAGCATCTGCCGGGCGCCGTCGCGGACGATCTCGTCGAGCAACGACCGATCAGCGGTCTGCTGGCCGTTGGCCTGCTGGGCATCGTGAACTACCGTGAGCATGGGCGTACCTTCCCAACCAGCGCGCCAACGCCGGTCTTGATCGAATACCTGATTCCGTGAAGATCATCCTCGGGAAGGTGCGCCCACTTTCAGGCCGCCTCGCCGAGGCTCATCCACAGGTATTGATCATTGCTCGCCTGTTACTTCACTCCCTGCACTACCGAAGTGACCCTGCTATACGAGAATTGACGATAGCGTGTGAAGCTGTCAAGGTTCTGCGAAAGAGGTGATTCGAGCATCTTCGTTCGCGGCTGATACTCCATCCATTGGCTCGGTAAGGCTCTACACGGTCGCTCGAGTGTCGTCCGTCACGTAATTCCCCAGGGGTTGGCGTCACGTAATTCCCCAGGTGCGGGCCTCGGTGTTGGTCTTACCGTGCCCGCGGGGTGGTGTCTAGTTGGTGGGGTGGCCAGGTCGTTTCCGGGGCCGGTAGCTGGGTCCGTCCATGAGGATTTGGTGGCTGGTGTTGATGAGCCGGTCGAGCAGTGATTCGGCGACGACCGGGTTGGGGAACAGCGGGTACCAGTCCTTGGGGGCGCGGTTACTGGTCAGGATCACGGGTTTGCCAGCGATGGCCCGATCGGAGACCAGATCGTAGAGGTCGTCGGATTGGGTGGTGGTGTGCTCACGCATCGCGAAGTCGTCGATGATCAATACCAATGGTCGGGTGTATTCGCGCATGCGTTGGCCGATGGTGCGGTCGGCGTGGCCTCCGGCCAGGTCGGCGAGCATGCGGGCGCATTTGACGAACCGGACGTCGCCGCCTCGGCGGGCGACGTGGTGTCCGAGTGCTTGTGCCACATGGGTTTTGCCGACTCCGACTGGGCCGTAGAGGATGACCGATTCGCCGGCGTCCAGCCAGCGCAGCGCGGCCAGATCGCGCAGCATGGCGCCGGGCAGTTTCGGGTTGGCGGTGAAGTCGAAGTCTTCGAAGGTGGCTTGGGCTTCGAACTTCGCGCGGCGCAATCGTCGCCTCAGGGCGGCCGATTCGCGGCGGGCGATCTCGTCCTCGCAGAGTGCTTGCAGGAAGTCGAGGTGGCCGAGTCCGCCGTCGCGGGTTTGGGCCAGTCGAGCGTCGAGGGTGTCGAGCATGCCGGACAGTTTCAGGGTGCGCAGCGCATTGCGCAGTGCTGGGTCGCAGATGGACACAGGTGTCTCCTTGATAGTTGGATTGTGGTGTGGGGATGAGTGATTCACTGATCAGGCGACGGGGGTGCCGAACTGTTCGGGGCCGCGCAGAAACGCCCCAGCCGCCGCGGCCGCACCACCGCCGGTCGGCGCGTCGTCGCCGTGTTCGGTACCGGCGATCAGGATGCCCTTGATGGTGCGATAGGACGGGTCGCCGACCTCGATGGCGCGGGCGCAGGCGGCCTCCAGCCGCGCACAGCCGTGTTTGTCGCGCAGCCCGAGCACCCCTTGGGCTGAGCGCAGGTGATGGATGGCGTTATCGGTCATGAATTCGGTGATCACCGCCTCGCAGGCCGGCCCGATGAGCTCGGCGGTGCGCCGGCACCAGGTCGGGGTCTTCATCGCAAACGCGATCTTTTCCGGCGGGTAGTGGGTGAAGTCGGTGGATCGCCCAGACGGGCGGCGCACGTGGGTGGCCACCACGTCGGCACCTGCGAAGATCTGCACGATATCGCCGGCGGTGCGGGCATGCAGGCGCTGTCCGATCAGCCGCCACGGGACGCTGTAGAGCGCCTTGGCGACCTTCAGATGCGCATCGACTCCGACGGTGCCTATCGACCAGGTGGTGAGTTCAAATGCTCTGGGCGGCAACGCCATCAATGCGTCACGTTCGATCGCCTCGAACACCCGCAACGGTTGGGCACCCTCGAGCGCTCGCGAATGCCGCATGCCGGCCACCTCGGTGCTCCAGCGCAGCGCATCGGCCTGCATCCCGGCCAGCGACGCGAAGTCGCGGCCGCGCCAGAACGAGTCCCGCACATACGGCATCGGTCGTTCCACTCGGGGCTTGTCCTTGGGTTTGAACGCCCGCGCCGGGTCGATCAGGGCGCCATAGTGGGTGGCCAACTCGGCGTACGAGCGGTTGATCTTCGGGTCATATAGATCGGGTTTGTCCACTCCGGTCTTGAGGTTGTCACACACCAGCCGCGCCGGCACTCCTCCGAAGAACTCGAACGCCGCGACATGACAAGCGCACCAAGTGGTTTGGTCCATCCGGATCACCGGACGCACGAACAGGTGCCGCGAGCACGACAGCACCATCACGAACGCCCACACCGCCACCCGGCGGGCAGCCGACGGGTCGAACCACATTCCCAGCCGGCCGTAATCGATCTGCGCCTCACTACCCGGGTCCACCGGCCCGCGCGGCACGGAGACCCTCTCCCGGGCCACCTCATCAGCGAAATGCGTTGCGATCCAACGCCGCACCGACGACTCCGACGCTGCCACCCCGTGATCGTCTCGCAACCGCTGGGCGATCGTGGCCACCGTGACATCGGCGTCCAGCCACGCCTCGATCCGATCTTCGTGCGGCGCGATCAACGGCCACGTCGACGCCCGCGCCCCCGGATCACTCAGCTCAGGGAACCAGCCGCCGATCAACTCCGCCCACTGATCGGCCGAGAGCGCCTCGCCGCCGGGCTCGATACCGTCGGCGATCGCCGGAGCCAAATATTTGCGGACGGTCTTCCGATCGATACCTAGCGACGCCGATAACTGGACCTGCGAGCGGCCCGCGTGCCAGTGGGTAAACAACTCGACCAAATCGAGCATCACGATATTTCTCCTCGCCATCAGCGCCCTTCCATCCGCCAGCCGACGGATGCAGAGCGAACCTTGCTGCGAGGCCCACACCGGGCAGACACACCGCCCAGGGTGGGGAATTACGTGACAGCCGGGGTGGGGAATTACGTGACGGACAACCCCTCAAACCTGGGGAAATACGTGACCGCTGACACTCGAGGAGCTTGCCACAGTAACAGTTAGCTCCCTTTTGCGGCGACGCACACCGCACGCCGAACGCGAGCAAAGCGGCCGCAATTTTCTTGTAGGCCAACGTCCTTCCTCAGTCGGTCAGCTTCTCCACCTCAACCCATCCTGGAGGACCCGTGCGTCCCGACGTTGCCATGTTCAATCTCAACTGAACATTCCGCTCAGCGCTTCACTGCCACTAGATGGACGTTTGCAAGCTATATGTAGTCGGTCAATACTAAGTTGATCCGTGTGCGGACTGTGCACACTGCAGCAGCGACTCGTCACGCACAAACACCCAAAGTTGGGCAAGCGAGCCGCCCATATTTGAAGCACCGTCGCGGTGACCGTCTCCGCAAGTCGGCACAGCATTCCGTCCGCAGGGCCGCCGATGGGCAGGCGCTCGAATGCTCAGCGAAGTCGACCGCCGAATTGGATGCGCGACAACGATGCTTGTGCTGACGAAACTAGAAGTGAGAATCTGCCTTACGAGACGCGTGGGAAGTAGGGCAGGTTCGCTGGTAGGCCACGCTTGCAGAGTCCGGTGCCCGCCCTGCCTGCGATGCAGCACGTTCCGGTGTGGGTGCCGGCCAACACCGTTCCCCTCGCGTCGAGGTGCAGCAGCGGCGGCACCAATGCTGTAGCGGGCCGACGGGACCGCGATCGATGTCGGGGCATCGCAATCGGCGCGCGGCGGCGGGGCGGTTCCGCAGGCCGCCAGCATCAACACCGCGACAGCGACGCGTTCGGCCACGAAAGGATCTTCTAGGCATCGGTACTGACTGATGCACCTCTGTCGGCGCGGATGTGGCGAGTGGCTTGTCGGGTGTGGGCCAAGTGGGCGGGGTCCAGATCGAGGCGGCGCAACAGTTGGGCGTTGAGCGCGACGACGATCGTCGAGACCGACATGAGCACCGCCGCCGCGGCAGGCGGCAGCACCACCCCGATCGGAGCGAGTACACCGGCGGCCAACGGTACGGCGATGATGTTGTATCCGGTCGCCCACACCAGGTTCTGCCACATCTTGCGGTAGCTGGCGTGGGACAGCTCGATGATCGACAGCACTGCGCGCGGGTCGTTGGCTGCCAGCACCACCCCGGCGGATTCGATCGCGACATCGGTACCGGCGCCGATGGCCACGCCGACGTCGGCGCGGGCCAACGCCGGTGCATCGTTGACGCCGTCGCCGACCATCGCCACCCGGTGCCCGCGGTTTTGCAGTTCGGCGACCTTGGCGTCCTTGTGTTCGGGCAGCACCTCGGCGAACACCTCATCGATGCCCAGATCGGCGGCGACCGCGTCGGCGACCTGTTGGGCATCGCCGGTGATCAGCGCAACCTTGACGTTTCGTGCGTGCAACGCATCGATCGCCTGACGCGATTCCTCCCGGACGGCGTCCTCGAGCGCCACCGCGCCCAGCACCTGGTTATCGCGGGCGATGTGCAGCACCGACGCGCCACGCTGCACCCACCCCCCGGTCATCGCGCTGACATCATCGGGGACCGACAGTCGCAGGTCAGCCAGCATGGCCGGGCCACCGACAGAAACATCCAGCCCGTCGACGCTGGCCCGCACCCCCCGGCCGGGCAGGGACCGGAAGTCGCTAGCGACAACCAGCTCACTGGACGGCACTCGTGATTGGGCCGCGGCCACGATGGCCCGGGCGACCGGATGCTCACTGTCGGACTCGACCGCGGCGGCCAGCGCGAGCAGTCGCTCTTCGCTGATCCCGGCGGTGGCAACGGTGCCGGTGACCTGATGTCGCCCCTCGGTCAAGGTGCCGGTCTTGTCGAAAAGCACCACATCGACCGTGCGCATCCGTTCCAGCGCCAGCCGATCCTTGACTAGCACCCCGGCGCGGGCGGCGCGTTCAGTGGAGATCGCGATGACCAGCGGAATCGCCAGCCCGAGCGCATGTGGACACGCGATGACCAGGACGGTGACCATGCGGGTCACCGCATAGTCGAGGTTGCCCAACAACGTCCACACCGCGAAGGTGATCACACCGGTGACGGCGGCGAAATAGAACAGAAACGCGGCGGCCTTGTCGGCGAGTGCCTGCGCCCGCGAAGACGAAGCCTGCGCGGCGGCGACCATACGCTGAATACCGGCCAGGGCGGTGTCATCGCCGACCGCGGTGATCTGCACCCGCAGAGCGCTGTCGGTGGCCACGGTGCCGGCCACCACGGTATCGCCGACCTGGCGGGTCACCGGCTTGGACTCGCCGGTGATCATCGACTCGTCAACCTCGGCGCGGCCGTCGGTGACGGCGCCGTCGGCTGGCACCCGGGCGCCGGCACGCACCAGCACCACATCGCCTAGCCCCAGCTCTGAGAGAGGGACCTCGCGGACTCCGTCGTCGGTGACCTTCTCGGCGGTGTCGGGCAACATCGCCGCCAATGCGTCCAGCGCCCCCGATGCTGAACCCAAGGCCCGCATCTCCAGCCAATGCCCCAGCAGCATGATGACGATCAGCAACGCCAGTTCCCACCAGAAGTCCAGGTTGAAACCCCCGATCCCCAGAGTGGTGACCCACGAGGCGACGAACGCGACGCTGATCGCCATCGCGATGAGCAGCATCATCCCGGGACGACGCGATTTCAGCTCGGCCCAGCCGCCGGTGAGAAACGGCATGCCACCGTAGACAAAGATCACCGTGCCCAGAATCGGGGCGATCCATGTCATGCCCGGAAAGTCCGGCCGGGTGTAGCCGAACAGTTCGGCGATCATGTGGCTGAACACCACCACCGGTACCGACAGAACCAGGCTGAACCAGAACCGCCGGCGAAACATCTCCCCGTGCGCGCCATGGCCGGCATGTCGATCATGACCGTCATGTCCGGCCTGGCCATCTTGTCCGATGTAAGCCAGATGCTCTCCGTGCCCAGCGTGGGGATCTTCGCCGCTAGGCGCTGGGCTCTGTGCCTGGGTGGCATGCTCGTATCTGGCGGATCTCGGATGTGGGCCGACGTGTCCCTTCTCTGGGTTGGACATCACAGCTCCTGACAGCAAGTAGGTGGGATGAAACTAATGCAGGTATTCACCGGTCAACCCTGCGCGCTCGGTTGAATCGGTACTCTCAACGTCTACTGACCGCCATAGTACGATAGCGTCCCGCTACTCGAATCTTTCGGGACGTCGCCGGATTGCGTCCGATTGTGGCATCATCCGCACAAGCTCAAGTCGATGGCGTAATGGTCCGCGCCGGCGCTCGAAAAATCAAGGCGCACGCAATCCGTGTAGAGCCGATCATGTTCGCGGGCATTGCCGTTTCATGGACGCGGAATCCGGGTTTTGCAAGTTCCGTCATGCACGTAGTGGACAACCGATAACCAGCTCTAGATAGATAACACTACAGTCCTTCGGCAAGAACGAGATCTGGCTCGATCTCGCCGCCCTGGCCTACGAGCTGCTGACCTGGACCCAATTGCTGGCCTGGCCCGCCCCCCGCAGCTGGGAACCCAAACGATTACGCCTGCGGCTACTGAGCCTGGCCGGGCGGATCATCACCACCGGCCGCCGCCACATCCTGCGCCTGAGCCCACGATGGCCCTGGTCAGAGCTGCTGATCAACGGACAACGAAACCTCGCCGCGCTCAACTGAATCCACCACCAGCAACCCCACCACCAAGGACACAGGAGAATCAGCGACACAGCGCCGAGGACCACCCACGCCCAGTCCACCGCACCCGACACAACCGACCCAACCCCCAACAACTGAGCCCTTCACGAAAGATCGAGGCTAGGGGAGGCTAGAGGCCGATTCGAGCACGTCGGTTAGCGGCCGCCGCGGTGTGGGAGGTGGCGGCGGATCGATTGGCGGCGCGCTGCCGATTCGGATCAACACCTGCGGCTCGGCGGTTCGTCTGGTGAGGCGGCGCACGATTTCGCGGCTGGCGGCCGCTTCGATCATGTGTGTCAGGGTGCAGGTGCCCAGATCGGCCATGGTGGCCTCCAGCAGCACGGCGGAGAGCACTTCGCCGCAGACCAGCACGGAGTCGCGGCTGCCATCGTAGGTGGACAACACCAGAATCTTGGCGGCATCGCGATCGATGTCGGCGCGCCGGTTGGTCTCGCCGCGGACAGGAAATGCCCGCCCCACATCCACCCGAGCCGATTCAGCGCCGGAGGCCAACGCGGTCGGCGGGATGCCCTGTGTGGATGGCGGTTGTGTTGTCCAACATGCTATTCGGCGTGGTAGGACGCATCGTAGCGTCGCAACTGCTCGGTGAGCCGCGACGCGTGTGCCAATTGGGAGCGGGGATCCGCGTCGAGGACATCCAGATGCGTGCCGCTACCGATAACCGTTGCGCGCAACACGGTTTCAAACCCCTCCCGGCCCGCGGGGACCGCGAACGCAAGCCGATCGGTGCGCCGGTGGGCGATGCCCGCCGCGCGGCCGCGTTGGGCATCCGTGACGAACACCGCACGCGCGAACGCAACTGTTGCCAGGTGATCGCGATCGTTCGGGTTGGGGAAGCGCTCGATGAGGCTGTCCCAGCCCGCCGCGGCCATGGCCACCCGTAAATGATCCAACACGGCACCACAACTGAGCAGCACCTCCTTCCCGGTGTGGTCGCTGCCGTGACCGATACGGGAGGGATCCGCATGCAGATCAAGCACCCCGTTGTGTAGCACCCATCGCCAGGGTTGACTGTTATGCAGCGACGGCGCCCGCACCGCCAACTCCAGCGCATCCTGGATCACGTCCAACGCCACCATGTGTTCGTTCACGGCCACTCCCGAATCCTTCGCGCCTGTCCCCCACACTCAAGACTGGAGGCCGCTGGGGCGTCAACGCAGCGGTACTAGGACACGAAATCGAGGGTAGAAGGCCCCTTTTCAAACCGCGGGGAGTTCGTCAAAACCGCCGGACGCCGACGGTGCCACGTCGGCTGGGCTATTGGGGCGCCTGGATCATTGCGGGTAGGCGCTCGGTTTTGTCGGCGGTCCATGCCGGTGGTCTGCAAGACCAACGCCCAGGCGTTCACAGTGCGTCTTGCCGTTGCCCGGTGTTATCAGCGGGTAGCAACACGCTCGAATCTATGTATGCGACAGGGGGGTTGATACTGGGCGAGTCATCGTTGTTGCCGACTTATCGGCGGGTGTTCTTCGACGTGAAGGAACGGCAACGATGGCGTATCCGGTGGCAGTGTCTCCTGCGGGAGGGCAGCGGACCTGGACTGTGCTCGACGAGGACTTCGCAACGGTCGATCCCGTCGAGGAGTGGATAGAAGCCCACCGGCCGCTGTGGTCACCGAACACGGTGCGCGGGTATGCGACCTCGTTGGCGCAGTGGTGGACCTTCCTGGAGCAGCGCGGGCAGACTGACTCCTGGTCTGATGTCGGTGTCCCGGCTTTCACGGCGTTTCTGTCGTGGCAACGCAACGGCCGCACGGTTGAGCACCGGCTGGCTGAGTCGGACCAAGCACCGAGTGCGGCAACTCTGGAAGTCCGCTTTGCGGCGTTGATTTCGTTCTACCGCTGGCATGACGCGATGTCCGGTGTGGTGGTGGCGGGACGACTGCTTCGAGGAACACCGCGGCGTCGGCCGGCCCGGGGCTTGTTGGCGCATCTGGATGCGCGGTCGGTCCCGGCGGCGTCATCGCTGGTGCGGCCGCGCCGCGACCGTCGCCGCGACAGAACACCGTTGCTGCTGCCCGAGCAGATCCAGGCGATCCTGGATGGCTGCGCGGTCTTCGATGCCGAGTCCGGGTCGTGGCGAGGAAATCTGCGGGACCGGTTCGTGTTCGCCCTGCTGGCCGAAACCGGCATGCGTCTCGGGGAGGCGCTGGGCCTGCGGATCGGCGAGTTCGTGCTCGGCCGCGGCGAGACGGCGTTCGTGCGGATCGTGCCGCGGGCCGATAACCCGAACGGGGCGCGGGTGAAGATGATGCGACCGCGACGAATCTATGTCGGTGCTGACCTCGAGCGGCTGTTCGCCGACTATCTCACCGATATCGCCTGCCGGGCAGCCGACTCGGGCATCGCTGTGACAGATACGTCGCCGCTGCTGGTGAACGTGTCCCGACCACCGTTGTTGGCCGCGCTGCGGGAGACGACGGTCCGGGAGAAAGCAGCCACGCTGCGACGGCGCTGTATCGGGCCGCCGGGGTGGACGCCGCATTGGTTCCGTCACACCCATGCCACCGCCTTGTTGCTGGCCGGGACACCGGAATGGGTGGTTTCCCGGCGTCTTGGTCACGCTCATGTGCAGACCACGCTGGATCTCTACGGCTGGGTCCGCGACGACGAAGCCCTGCGAGCAGCCGCCAACTGGGCGTCCTACGCCAGCAGCTGGCAGATGGCCCAATGATCGACGAGCATGGCCACCTGCGGCTGCACAGTACCGAACACCTCGATCCGATCTGGCGCCTCTGGGACGAGCTGCCGGCACCGTGGCGCGGCCCCGTCCTCGGGCCCGGCATCCCCAACTGGGCCTCGATCACCGAGAACGATTGGCCGCATCTGGATCTGAGCGGGCTGCCCGACCCGTTCGCGGTGGAACTGGCGTGGATGGCGCACTGGCAGGCCAGCGACGGCACCCGCGTCTCGGTGTTGGCAATGGCCCAGCTGGCCAACATGATTCGACGGGCCGTCACCGCGGGCCGCGATATTCCGTCATCGATCCGGGCGATGGATTATGACGCCGCCGCGACGTTGCAGAGCTGGTTCTATCTCAGCCGGGGCAAGCGACTGCCCTCACCCCGAGGCCGGGGCCGGGTGCACGCACTGTTCGGCTTCGCTCGCCACGCCCTGATCGCCGCCAGCCACGACGGCCCGTGGTGGCAGCTGGACGTCTGGCACCCGCGCTGCGATCCGCGGATCCCACTGACCGATCGTGAACCAGTCGCCAACTACGGCTGCTCACCCGGAGATATCCAACTGCCGTGGGTGCGGGCCGCGGTGAAGTGGCACCTGGGCACGATGCTCGAATCCGGGGCGCTGCGCTGGACCAGCGTCAGCCAGGAACGCATGCGCAGCTTCCGCCGGTTCGATAACTGGCTGACCGCCAGCTTCGATAACCCCACCGAGATCCTGGGCGACCCGACGAGCGCGGTCGAACAGGCAGCGGCATTCGCACGGTGGACCGCGGTGGCCGCCAACCGCGTTACCCGCCAATCCGACACCCGCCACCTCGGACGGACCGTGCCGATCCGAGGAATCAACGATGACCTGCGAGCGGTGGCCGGCCTCCTGGACTTCATTGCCGCCAACCCCGCCGAGGCTCGCCGCATTCTCGGCGTCGAGCCTTGGCACAGGGTCACCACCGCTCACGCGGCCAGCTGGTTCGGCCGGGTCACCCGGATACCGCATCACCGCGGTTTCAACGACGCGAACTACATCGACGACCACGCACTCGCGCAGATCACGGCCGCGCTGCCGCTGATCGGATTGCCTCGCACCGAGCAGATGACCATCACCCGCGGCGACAGAACCACCATCACCGCCAACGGACTCGACGACCCGCAAGCAATGCGGATGATCCTGCTGCAGATCCTCACCGGACGACGAGCCAGCGAAATCCGCACCTGTGACTTCGACTGCCTTTCGGCTGCACCCACCACCACAGCCGCGGGCGAGGACCAAACACTGACCCGGTTCCGCTACGCACAAAGCAAGATCGACGTCGCACCCGACACCATCCTCGTTGACTACGAGGTCACCGAAGTCATTGCCGAACAACACCGTTGGCTGCACACCCAGTACCCCAACAGCACCAGGCGGTATCTGTTCGCCCGGCGTCTGGGCAACCGCCGCGGCGACAAACCCTATCCATCGGGCACCTACAACTGGGTGCTGCGCACCCTCAGCGACCTTGTTCAGATCACCGACGCCAAGGGCCAGGTCGTTCGATTGAGCCACACCCACCGATTCCGCCACACCCGACTGACCCGGCTGGCCGAACTCGGGTTACCGATCCACGTCCTGCAGCGCTACGCCGGGCACGCCACCCCCACCATGACAATGCACTACATCGCCGCCCGCGACGAACACGCCGAGCAGGCGTTCCTGGCCACCGCCAAGCTGCGATCCGACGGCACCCGCATCCAACTCAGCAGCGACGACCACGACAGTCTGCACCTGTTCCGCCGCGCAGACCGGTTCCTGCCCAACGGGTGGTGCATGCTGCCACCGCTGCAATCCTGCGACAAAGGCAACGCCTGCCTGACCTGCTCGGTATTCGTCACCGACCACACCCACCGAGACGTCCTGAAGCGCCAACTCCGCGAAACTACCAACCTGATCGACTGGACCACAACAGAATTCGAGCAACGACACGGCCACCCCATGCCCGACGACAATGTCTGGCTGATCCGCCGCCGCGCCGAACACTCCGCGCTCACCAAGCTCCTGGCCGCCCTGGACGACGTGCCCGACTCCGCAGCCCACGGCGCGACACCCCTGTGTCATCGAGCCAGCACCGGACCCATCCCGCTGACGCTCGACCTGACCGCCCACCGCAGGAGCACCCCATGACCGACTCCCGACAACGCCGTATCACCGCCCTCACCGAAGCAGCGAAAGTCAAGTCGCAGAACAAAACCCGAGACGCCGAACAGGCCATCCGCCGACTCATCAAACGCGGCGACCCGATCACATTCCAAGCCGTGCAACGCGAAGCAGGCGTCTCCCACGCCTTCCTCTACAACCACCCCGAACTGCGCACGCGCATCGAGCACCTACGCGGCACCCGCCGCAAAGCATCTGCCGACCAGCCCGTCGACACCGACAGCACCCTCGTCATCACCCTGACCCGCCAGATCGCCGAACTCAAGAAACAGCACCGCCAGCAACTGCAAGCCCTCCGCGACGCCCTTGAACGAGCACACGGCGAGAACCTCGACCTACGACGCGAACTGGCCCGCCGTGGCATCCACCCCTCAACAAACGTCGCATCGATCGCAACAACGACCTGAACAGGCAGAACGCGGCACTCTCACCCCCGAACCCGCGATAACGGCCGGGCCGATGAGCAAGATGTTGGTCGCCGATTCCAGGTAGCGGCAGGTGCCCAACTCATCGATGAGCTTGCGGTCGATCCCGGCGGCGGCATCGACGTCGAAATCGGCGAGGGTGGCCGGGGTGGGCAGGCAGGCGAACCGCAACCGGCCCGCCAGGCGGCGCGCGGTGCTGGCCTCGACTTCGACGGCCAGCAGTCGCTCCAAGGCGACGATGAGCGAGAGTCCTTCGGCGCTGGCCTGGTCCAAGACGGCTGGTAAGGCTTCGGCGGCAGCGGCCAGTTTGAGCTCGGCCAGATGCGAGCGCCGCTGTTGATAGCGGCTTGCGGTGGTCGTGGTGGGAGTCTTCCGGGTGCGTGGAGTGGGGGTCATTGGATGGTCCTGTTCTGGGCGGCCCGCTCGTAGGCGGACAGGTCGATGACGGTGGAATCGGTTGATGGAGTCGATGTTTGGACCGCTTTGGTGTTGAGCCCGAGTAGTTGTGCGGCAGCAGCTTTGGCCGCCGGGCCCGGTGGGATGCGTTCTTTGCGGCGGTGCGGTCGGCCGGTCGTGGCGGTGGCCATCGCGGCGGTGTCGAGGGCGATGACATGGCCGTTGTCGCGCACCATCACCCCGAGCCCGTCGGCGGCCATCCGGTGTCGGGCGATCACGATCCCGCTGGCGGTGGCGATGTCGCAGAACTGGCCACCGACAGGATGGCTGACCACGACCTGAGCCGCCGCCAGTTCCGGGGGCACCGAGTAACGGTTACCGCGATAGGACACCAACGCCTGCCGAGAGGCCGTGCGGGTCTCCAAAACGATCACCGGATACGGCGACGCCGGCGCAGGCACCAGCGGCTCGGTCTTGGCCACCACAGCGACCGAGGACCGGCCGTCGGCGGTGGCGCGCAGCCGGGCTTCGCCGCGCATCGCCGCGAAGCGGTCCAGGCTGGCCTGAGCCGCCTCGACGGTGGCCTCGTCGGCCAGGGTGCGCCACCAGCGCTGCGCTGCAGTGTGATTGACCTTCTCCACCACACCCTTACGGTTGCCGCGCCGAGCCGGGCGGATCGCCACCGCTACCCCGTAGTGCTTGGCCACCCCGGCGAACGACGCGCTCACCCGACCCGAGCCGGGATCACACAACGTGGCCATTCGGTCGAAGCGCCACACCCGCGTGACGCCGCCCAGGCCGCGGGACACGCGGTCGAGGCCGGCGACCAGGTGCGGCTGGTCTTCCGAGGGCGCCAGGGCTGCGCGCCACTTGCCCGAATGCGCCAGCGAGCCCACCAGCAGATGCGCGGTCTTGCCCCACCCCAGAACTCCGGCGGATCGGGCAATTCCAGCCAGTCCCATTGGGTTTCATCACCCGGCTTGTGCGGGATCACCGCGTTCGGGCGCTGGGTGGCCGTGCGGCACGCCTCGCACACCGGGCGCAGATTGCGGGCCCGGATGTGGCGCGTCAAGCTCTGATACGACAGACCGAACCCCAGCTGCTCAAGCTCGTCGAGCAGGGTGCGCGCCCACAGGTGCGGGTCCTCGGTCAACCTTGCGGTGACGTAGTCGACGAACGGATCGAATGGGTCCGGCCTGGAGCGCGCACGAACCCCCGGTTTGCCGTCACCGTTGAGATATTTGCGGACCGTCTTGCGGTCCAAGCTGGTGTGACGGGCGATCGCTGAGATCGACCAGCCACGACGGCGTAGAGCATGTCCTTCCAAGTCGTCCTCCCATGTGAGCATGAGAAAGCGGGCCTCCTTCGATGGAGCAACTGGCGTCAGACACCAGCAGCTTCGAGGGAGGCCCGCCCTTTCTCGGCGGAGCCACACGGGTGGGGAATTTCGATGAGCGTCAGTGGGGAATTTCAGCGAGCGCGGTCAACAATGACCAGCCGCGGGTGTGGGCTACATGTGCCGATCGGTTTCCGGTAGTACTGAAGTATCCGACGATGCCAGGCCGCGCAGAACTTCTCCAATTTCGTTGAAGTCCACATGACTCGGGCTGATCGGACGACTGTTGCTAGTACTTGCGCCGTGGTTTGCTGGTTCGCTTACCACGGTTGCGGAGCAACAGCTTTGCGTCGGACAGTGCCGCTTTTAACGGACGCTCTGGTGTTCGGAGGAATTGTCAAGACCTGTGGATCGGGGTGTTTCAGGCGACCTCCGTTCCGGCTTGCTGGGCGTCGCCGTCTGATGGCGGTGTCGGTGGGGTGATGGCAGTGGGCCGCTCGAGGAGTTTGCCTTTGTGGAAGGTCGCCCCAGCGCGGACCAGGGCGACCAGGTGCGGGGCGTTGACGGACCGCCAGCGGGCTTGGGCGGCGTCGATCAGCTTGTAGGCCATGGCAAGACCTGCCGCGCGTGATCCCGGCCCCTTGGTGACTTTCGTTCTCAAACGTACTGTGGCAAAGGTGCTTTCGATCGGATTCGTCGTCCTCAAGTGGATCCAATGCTCGGCCGGATACTTGTAGAACTCCAGCAGGGTGTCGAGGTCGTCGGTGATCTTGGCGACCGCTTTGGGGTACTTGGCACCGAAGTCGGCCTCGAACGCCTTGACCGCGATCTGGGCCTTGTCGATGTCCTCGGCGTTGTAGATGTCCTTGATCGCCGCCAGCGCCGCGGGATGCGCTGATTTCGGCAGGGCGGCAAGGACATTGGCCTGCTTGTGAAACCAGCACCGCTGCTCCCGTGTGGCCGGGAACACCTCGCGTACCGCCTTCCAGAACCCCAGTGCGCCGTCACCGACAGCCAGCACCGGGGCGGTCATCCCGCGGCGTTTGCAGTCGCGCAGCAGATCAGCCCAGGACTCCGTCGATTCACGATAGCCGTCGGTGATTGCCACGAGTTCCTTACGGCCGTCAGCGCGCACCCCGAGCATCACCAGCAAGCACAGCTTCTCCTGGTCCAGGCGCACCTTGAGGTGGATACCGTCGACCCACAGGTAGACGTAGTCGGTGCTGGACAGATCCCGGCGTCTGAAGGCGGCGGCTTCGTCTTGCCACTGCGCCGTCAGGCGGGTGATCGTGGTGGCCGACAACCCCGCACCGGAGCCGAGGAACTGCTCAAGGGCCGGGCCGAAATCACTGGTCGACAGCCCGTGCAGGTACAGCAGCGGCAGCACCTCGCTGACCTGCGGGGACTTGCGTGCCCACGCCGGCAGGATCGCCGATGAGAACCGCAGGCGGTCGCCCGTGTCGGGGTCGACACGGCGGTCGTTGACCCGCGGCGCCTTCACCTCAACGGCACCGGCAGCTGTGAGCACCTCACGCGGCTGGTGATAGCCGTTGCGCACCACCAGTCGGTGGCCGTTCTCGTCGAGCTGGTCAGCGAACTGGGCCACGTAGGCGGCGACCTCGGCCTGCAGCGCGGCGGCCAGCATCTGCCGGGCGCCGTCGCGGACGATCTCGTCGAGCAACGACCGATCAGCGGTCTGCTGGCCGTTGGCCTGCTGGGCATCGTGAACTACCGTGAGCATGGGCGTACCTTCCCAACCAGCGCGCCAACGCCGGTCTTGATCGAATACCTGATTCCGTGAAGATCATCCTCGGGAAGGTGCGCCCACTTTCAGGCCGCCTCGCCGAGGCTCATCCACAGGTATTGATCATTGCTCCTGGTGTTCGGCACGCGAACGACGGTCGATCGAGACGCGGCAGCACAGGTTATATGCCCAGACGAACACCACCCCGGCGTAAACGCTGTAGACAATGCTCCAGCCCATGCCGGTCAAGAATCCGACGACACTCCAGCTGAAGCCGGGAAATGCGGCGGCAAAGGCACTATCGGTAAACGTCGAGTGCGCCAGAGCCCGCCAGATAAAGCAGACCACGTAGGTGATGACGCCGAACACCGCCAATGCTGAGCTCACGCGCGTGATGCTCAAC
The DNA here is from genome assembly GCF_035918395.1 of Mycolicibacterium sp. ND9-15. Taxonomy (NCBI): domain Bacteria; kingdom Bacillati; phylum Actinomycetota; class Actinomycetes; order Mycobacteriales; family Mycobacteriaceae; genus Mycobacterium; species Mycobacterium jinjuense. Next base: position 4,547,764 of record NZ_CP142362.1, on the reverse strand, counting down.
CTCTCGTTAATCACCTGAGGTCCCCTCGATGTATGCATTCTGTGTGTATGAACAACGACTGTGATTTAGAAGTGCGACACCGGCAAGAGGACTTCTGATCACCACGCGGGGCCGAAAGCTCTCATTGCTTCAACCGCCCGGCCACTGGCGAGCCCAACTTCGACTCGTGGCGACCGACAGCCAGTCCCAAGGTACCTGCTCACATCATGTTAGATCTCGCAAAACGCTTCGCTGGTTGTCTTCATAGAGACGACGCACTTACCGGATCGCAGTGCGGGGTTGGCATAGTCTCCTCGATCGCAATGCCCGCGTAGCGGCCCCCGTTTTGCAACAATTCAACCTCCGTCGGGGACGTCGATGTGTAGGCGCCGGGCTGGCGCGGCTATTTAGGTTCCCTAATGGCTCTAGTACTGGTTTAGATAGTACTGATATGTCACATACTGATGATCCAAATAGTACCTCAAGGGTGCGCACGGACACGTAGGGAGATCGGGACCTGGTGCGATGCGCTCAGTTTGTTCCGGCGCATTTCGGAGCCGTTGGCAGGCCTCAGACTAAGAGCCGTCATGTCTGAGCAGGGCGCAACCGGTGAGGGGCCTCGCAGACGTCCTTGACGGCTTTGCGCGGGAGGCCACCATCGCTAATATGGACATTGTCAGTACTAGGTCACCCAATGGAAACTTCCGGCGGGCCTAAACGGCAGAAAGCATCGTGATGGCTATCGACAATCCCGTGCGGCGACTTTTTGTGAGGGTGTGGATTGCAGCCGCTGCTGGGCTCCTCCTGTTGGCCCTGGTCCCGGCTGTGACCAGCGAGCCGACCGCGTCAGCGCAACCGTGTGTATCCGGCGAGGAACCAGATCCGTTGACCGGGACGTGTGTGCCCCACCTCGTTCCCAGAACACCGCAAGGCGCCATCCCCGGGAACCCCGACGTACCAGCGGTGCTGGGGCGACCCTGCACTACACCCGCGGAATGCGCACGCCTGGGGCGGGATCCGGGAACTTTGCCCCCTCAACCGATCCCGCATTCCAAGATCGGCCACGACGGTAATGCAAGCAGTCACCCATAGTCACAGCGCGTCGGCCGCAGTTTCCGAAGACGACCACACACCCCTGCGATCCGGGACGAGTCGGACATCTAGAAAACGAACGTTCCGGCGTGTCGCCCCGGGGGCGTGAACTTGCGATGTGGCTCGCGCTCAGTTCGCAATGACGGCCCCGAAGAGGATGAAGACGGCGAGCGAACCCCGCGGTTACCTCGATGACGACTTCCTGCAGGAACATCGTGCCCTCGCTGTGTTGAGTGCCAAGCCTTGATTTCATCGACCGCGACCTCGGTAAAAATTGGAGATCCGCTCCCCGCGACACCGACACGCGTACACCTCGGCCAGGTGCATCACGATATCGGGGGTAGCTATGCCGCGCGGATACAGCGACAGCACAGTGGAATTGATGCTGTTAAACCGGCGGTCTTTCTTCGCCGCCAATCGCCGGATCAAACGACCCGTGCGGTCGCGGGGCGAGTCAATCTTGACGCGACCATTGAACGTGGTCACCGTTTTCGGCGTCGTGCCGTTCGCGGGAATACCCGAGCCAGGCCCGGCCGGATCGCCGGCCTCATACCCGAAGATAATGGGTCAGCTCTGAGTTCAGCGCGCGTTCCAGCATGGCCTTGGTCAACTCGTTTCGCAAACCATCAGCGCCGTCGATCGTGGTTCCCTCTTTGACCGCATCCTTGATCAGCGAATCCAACTCGGCGGTAGACGTCTCAGCGGTAAACGTCTCCGCCAATCGCCGAGGCGCGCGTTCCGCCGTACCCGCCACCTGACGTGGTCTTGCCCGCAAAACATCCTTACTGTCTGCCCGAACGGCGCTCCGCTGATGGACTACCCCGGCCTTACACAGACGGAATGACACGGCCCGTGGGAGGGCTGGCCTCGTACAGGTGCCCGCGGAGAGCGTGCAGCACTTTGGTGCCGTCGGGGAGCTGGTGATCAGTCCAGCCTTCGAGCCCGGTGATAAGAGTCTTGATCACATGATGAGTGCGGCGGTGGTGTAATGCCCAGTGCTGCTGATACCTCGTTAGTATGTCTTCCGGTCGGTCCACCTGTGGCGAGCGGTGTGGTCATGCGATGCGTGCAAGCCCGTCGCCGGCCGTGACCGATTTGAACGCCTGTCAAACTGCAGCAGTCGGTGGGGTCTATGGCCTAATGCCCATGGTCGTCGGGCGACTCTTCTTGACTGCTGGTGGCCGGTTCTGGCAACTTCAATGTCGTGGTTGTGGACGCGCCCGGTGAGGGGCGGCGGATTGAATAGCTGATGCCGGTGGGTTCGGCGCCGGTTGGAACCGTTGCCGCCACCGAGGACGTGGCTAATTCGATAACCGAGACCGTGTCGCTGTAGCTGTTGGTCACCCATGCCCGTGTGCCGGTGTCTTCGATAACGACACCGTGGGGTCCGGAACCGGTGTTTACTCTGCTGCGCACGGTCATTGAATGGGTGTCGATCACCGACGCGGTGTTTCCCGGTCGGTCCCGTGTGCCCTGGTCTGCGGACACGACGGTTTCTCCATCGGGAGTCAGAAAGACCTGGACTGGCGTGGTCGGCACGGGTGCGGTACCGACCACCGTCCGAGTAGCCAGATCCACCTTCGCCACCGACGACGGTTCACTGATTCCTGTGTAGGCGTAGCGGCCATCGGCGGTGACGGCCACCTGAGCCGGGCCACTGCCCACGGGAACCGAGCCCAACAGCGTGTCAGTGGCGGGATCGATCAGATCGAGCGCACCGGCCATGGTGTTGGCCACGACGATGACCGAGCCGTCGCCGGCGGGACGCAGACCGTGCGGCATTCCGCCAAGCGTGATGCGGCCGGTCGGCTGCAGTTCAGGAGACCGGTACACCGACACCGTGCCATCTGCTGCACTGGTCACGTAGACCTTGCCGTTGGCTTCGATGACATGCGCAGGGTCTGCACCGGTTGGGGCGGTTGCCCTGACCGCAAATGTCGCTGCGTCGATCGCCACCAATAGATTTTCGCTGCCGCTGACCGCGTACACGGTGTCCCCGCCAGCGCCCACTTGAACGTTGTGCGGCTCCTCGATCCCGTCGAGCGTGGCGATCACAGCGTTCGTCGACGCATCGATGACCGTGATGCTGTCGCCGTCCTCATCTGCCACCCACACCGAGCCGGTTACGCTGCCAGCTGGCTCGGGCGATGCGCCTTCCTGTCTCGCGGGTCCATCCGCTTCGCCTGAGCAACCCGTCAACGCCATTGCCAGCATCACGACTAGGGCTATCGGATGTAGCGGAACTCCCCTTTTACTCATGGTTGAAATTGGCTTCAGCCGATGCGGCACATAGTGAGTCCATCCGAAGACAGCCGGTCTCGCCGAAGGCAAAAGACTCCCCCAGCGCCAGACGAAAGCCGTTCATGGGGCTGCTCGATGGTTCCTGAGCACGCTGAGGCGCCGACGGTACTCGTCGTGATCCAATTCACCCTGCGCGTAGCGTTCGGCGAGCACATCTTCGGCCCGGCCAAAGGGTGAGTAACCAGGCGGCGAGGAAGTGCTGTTACGAGTCAGAAAGCGCATGGCCAGCACCACGACCGTGAGGATCGCCGCCAACACCAACACCATCGCGAAAACCATTAACGCCCAGCCGCCCCAGCCCCAGCCGTCATACCACATCCACCCGTCATCGCCATGCATTCTGCGGCCACCTCTCCTACTGTCTTGTTTCCTTGTGCGTTCGCGTGCTCGCTACCACGCTGTTCCGTAGTCCGATGGTCGTGGGAGTGTTGAGCTCGCCAGGTCGCGCCCCGATACGCGACCACTGCTCTCGTTGCCGGCGCTTCGATGGGCGGGCACGTGGATACTCCACCACGTAGAAGACGCTTGAGGCCGGGTCAGGCCCTGCTGATATAAAGGCCTCGGGCATTCGAGCTCGCGAATAATTCGACACGGTCCCCGATCGTCCTTGGGACTCCTCGTTTCTGGCCAGACGACGAAATGTTCCATGCGGCTAGGTCGCCTGGAGTTCGCAGCACGCACACGGCGTTGCCGATTCCTTACACTGGCAATCGCCCATCTGCATGCCCGGCCCCATTTGCATGTCGAGCATGGGTCCGCTGCAGCACCACATCATCACAGGTCGTGGCGTGCCGGTGGTATAGATCAGGGCAACAGGGTCGTCAGCGGTGACGTCGAAGTACAGTTTGCCCGTCGAGGTCTGTCCGTCTGCAAGGGTCGTACTGGGGATTCCGTTGGGGCTGGGCACCTGCCAGAGCGCCGGATACCGGACGCCGGAACGCGATACGGCCTGAAAATTGGGGATGATCGGTGTGACCGCTCCGTTCATGGCGCTCACCGACACGCCTGCCTCCCACAGCTTGCCGACTGCCGAATATCCAGGCAGGAGGTCGGCGCCTCGCTGCAGATCGATGGCTGTCCACTCTTGCACCACCGGCGCACCGGCGTCAGCCACTCGCTGTTGGGAGCCGAACATGTGAGGACACTTCGCCGCTGCAAACGCGGCTGGTATGCCGGTGCCCACCAACAGCATCATCGCTGCGGCCGCCGCCATCACAATCACGATATTTCGCACTGCCTGTCCATTCTTTACGCCGCCGCAGGCATACGCAGCTGCTACGTACTTCTACGACCATGCTTACCAGATGCGGCACCGCACGCGGAAGGCGTCCAGTAATCGGTCGCATGAACTTCGAGGCGAAGGGACCCGGTTCAGATTTGCACCGACAGGCAAGAGCGACAATGCTTCTCGTGACCTCGACGGCCCTCGCATCAGCGCCGGCTGGCATGTAAGGAACGACTGAGGCGCCACCCGAGCTAGGGAGATCGGACCGGCGCCCCAGCCGCCCCGACACATACTAACCTAAATAGTAGATAGCGAAAGTACTTCCTGAGACAGATACCGAAAGTTCGCGTATAGCCGTGTCGTTCGTGGCAAACTGCCACGGCTGCAGATACCGAGGCGGCTTTCGAAGGGCGCTGGAAGCGTCCGGAGCGTCACCCGCCCCCGGCGCCATTCGAGCGGTTGCAGCCTCCCTGAATCGCCATGGGGAGCCGTGCCAGAGAGCTGCCGTTCTCGACGCTTGTCAATAAGTAAGCGCCACCCGCGTCAGCACCTGGGCTGGTTTCGGCTGAGTGTGCCATCGTGGCGTGCCGCCGCTGTGGACACTACCTGGACGGTACTCATGTCATCCGCACGGCGGTATATCCGGACTCGTCTACGGCCGCCATTATGGCCGCATCGGCGATGGGCTCCTCACTGGTGACGACCAGTTCGCCGGTGGCAGCGCTCACCTCGACATGCTTGACGCCGCCGAGGGATCTGACTTCCTCGCGGACCGACATCTCACAGTGACCGCATGTCATCCCGGAGACGCGTATTCCGCTGTGGCCATTGGTGTATTCCTCCTCATGGGGACGATCGGCCAGCTCACTTCGTTTAGGAAACCGGGGCAGGTCAGGCTCTGCGTGTCATGCCGCAGAAGCGGGCCGGGCCCATACTGAATCACAGAAGCCAACGATGCCATCGGCAGGCTGGCTACCCTCGGGAGGCTTCGCAGCGATCAGCCCAGCGATGAGAGCAGCTGTTCGCACGCCTGCCCGCAACGCCGACACACCTCGGAGCAGATTCGGCAGTGCTCGTGGTGCTCGGCATGCCTAGCGCATTCATCGCCACAGGACTGACACGCCGTGGCGCAGGCCTGCAACACCGAACGGGTCAGATTGGCATCGTAGCCGGTGTGGCGCGAAAGCACCCGACCCGTCGTCTCACACAGATCTGCACAATCGAGGTTGGTGCGAATGCAGGTGGTCAGCTCTTGGACCGATTGTTCACTCAGACAGGCATCTGCGCATGCGGTACATGCCTGTGCGCATTCGATACACGCCTCGATGCACGCCGTCAATGCCGCACGGTCGATGCCGCCGAGATCCTGCGGGTAGGTTTCCAGCATTTCAGCCGCGGTGCTCATTTGCCTCACTCCATCACTGTTGTCAGGTGTTGTGCCGCGAGGTTTCATCAAGACGCGGCTATCCGTGTGACCGCGGCCAGCCTGACGGCACAGCCACAACTCATGGACGACAGGCGCATACCCCACACATCTACGGTGAAACTCCGTAGGCCAAGCGTAGGGCAAGGGCGTGCCGTCGACAAGTACCCCGCGCGCCGCATCGGCCTGCATCGAACGCCGGCGGCTTGGATACCGGGACGCGATACGCCAGTTAGCCTGCACCACACCGACGCGATGAACGCGACGCTGACGCGATACCGATCAGCAGCATCATCCCCGGGCGACGGACTTCAGCTCGGGCCCACCCGCCGGTGAGATAAAGGCATACCGCCGGAGACGGATAAGCGTGCCCCAGATTCGGTGCGATCCACGCGACACCACGCTGCCCGCCATCCGAGGTAGCCGAACAGTTCGGCGACCATGTGGCTGAACAGCACCACCGGTACGGACAAAATCAGGCTGCCCCAGAGAACCTGCCGCGCAACACATCCCCGGACGTCCCCGTGCCGCCATGGCGGTCATGGCCCGAGCCCGGGCTATCTTAAGCGACGTAGGCCAAGTGTTCGCCGTGTCCGGACTGGGGGTCGTGTTCGCTCGGGATAGGACTCTGTATCTGAGGGGCGTGGTGTCCGAGCCGTTCGAGGTGTCGGTCAGCATGTCCGTGCTCCGGGCGAGAGATCACAACTCCTTCTGTGGGCCGCCGTGTGGCCGGTGGCGCTGTCGCCAGCCCGTTCGCGGTCGCGTGTCCGGCGGTCGAGTCGGATACCGTGATCTTCTACTGGCCGTCTTAGTAGGACAATGTCGGACTCCGCAGAGTTCTAACTTGTCTGCATCCGAGTTGGCGATGATGTCGGCTGAACAACGCTTGACAGAGCTAAAATCGGTTGCGGGCCTGCGTCGGACGGGCCGCACATGTTCGCCGGAGCAGCCACCGGCCACGCGGTTTGCCCTACTACCAGGCCAGCGCGCGGTCGGCGGCCACACCGATCCTCTGGTCTCATGCTTGCGCGACATTCCTGGAGCTAACCGCACATCAGCGTGCCCGATGCCATCAACGCAAGAATAAGCAACGGTCCGCCGGCCATCAGCGTCGATGCGCTAGTCAACGCTGCCCGGGCGCGTATCTGCGTCGGCGGTGTTGCAGGAACCGCCAGACGTTCGGCCCTGCTGAGCACCGCCACATCGGCCGCCCCCAGTGACCCTGCCGGCGCTGCTCCGGCCAGTGACATCAATCCCAACAGCAGCGCGCGGTGACCGAATCGACGGGCCGCCGCGTCGTCGGCACACATCTCCAGTATCCGCGAGACCTCAGTGGCACCCTGTGTCATCAGCGAGAGTTTCGGGAAGACCACCGCCAGACTGCGGAGGGCGGCTATCACTTGATGATGGCGTCCCGCCAGATGAGCGCGCTCGTGTGCGAGCACGGCGCCCAGCTGATCGTCGTCCAGGGCCGCCAGCGCACCGGTCGTCACCACAATGACCGGTGGGCGACCCGATACGCAGTAGGCGGCACGCTCGGAAGCATCGATCACGAACACGTCCTGGCCAACCGGCCGACCTACCAACCGCACCCCGTCAGCGTGCTCGAGCGCCCCTGCCCGCAGGCGAGCAAGAGCGCGGGCAATTCGGGCACCGGCGAGCGACGCGGCGATGACACCGGCGGCTGCAGCGGCGAGCAACAGTACTTGAGGGATGCGACCGGCATACCCAGTCAGCACGTCGCACAACACGGCAAGACACGACGCCACCACACCGTTGCGGTGTTCGCCGCCGGTGACAAGGTCCCCGACGATGAGCACTGCGGCCATCAACCAGCTGATAAGCACACTGCCGATGGCAGTCAGCCATGCCGCCACACCGTAGCGAGGAGCATGCCCTTCACGGGTGAGCCGACGCAAAATCGGCGGGCCGACCACGCACACCACGAAGCTGTAGAGCAGCAGACACGCAGCGACGCTCACCGTTTACCTGTCCGCTTCTTGGGCAGCCGCCGCAACGCCGTGCGCAGCCGCTCAGATTCCCGGGGACCGATCTGCTCGATGAAGTGGCTCAGCACCAGGTCAGACCGCCCCCCGCCCTTGAGGGCATCGCGCATCAACCGTGCCGTGTGCTGCTCGCGCGACAGTGTTGCCCAGTAGCGATACGCCCTACCGTCGCGTTCGCGGGCCAGCCAGCCTTTGGTATACAGATTGTCCATGGTGGACATCACCGTGGTGTAGGCGATTTGCCGTTCGGCGGCCAGTTGCTCGAAAATCTCGCGAACCGTCATCGACGCCTCAGGACCGTAGTCCCACACGCGTTCCATGATGACCGCTTCCAACTCACCGAAACCGCGCACCCGCACCGTTGAACCTCCACTGTTCGACGATGAGCTTACCGGCCACCATGGCATACGCGCGATTCAACAAGCGCTGAAGCAGGGCGCACAGAAATGCGCAGGGGTGGCCGCTGTCGCCGAAACGGCGTCAACTCACGCTGGATCGGCGCGACCCGCTACGCCTGAACGGTGACGGGATCCCCTACTCGCACCATGTCGAAATACCACTCGGCGTTTTCCGGGCTGAGGTTGATGCAGCCGTGGCTGACATTGGCCGCTCCCTGCGCATCGACCGACCAGGGGGCCGAGTGCACGTAGACACCTCCCCATGTCACCCGCACGCCGAATTCGCCGTCGATAAGGTAGCCCTCCGGGTCGTCAACCGGAATACCGATGGTGCGTGAGTCGAACACGACGTTGCGCTGCTTCTCCAACACCGTGAAGTCACCGACAGGTGTTTCGAAACCGGGTTTACCCAGTGACGCCGGCATTTCACGGACCACCTCGCCGTCGACTTCGACGGTGAATGTGTGCGCATCGATGTCAGCGATACTGACCACCGCAGCACCGGTGCTGAACTCGGTCTTCAACCCGCCAGCCCGCACTTCGATCCTATCGTGGGCCGGCCAATAGCCGGTCGGCATCCACTCCAACGTTGCATCGTCGAGCCATGTGAATTCACCGGTCATCGACTGCGAAGTGGTGATTGCAACCGTGCGTTCGGCGGCCTTCCTATTGACGACGGGCGCAATGAACTCCACCACCACTGGGTGGGCGACCCCGACCACCTCACCGGGACCCGGAAGGACGCGAATCACGCCGAAAGTCTCGGTGGCCGCAGCTTCGGCGGCTGGCGTGCCCGCCGACGGCGTCAGGAAAGCAGCCACCACGGCTGCCGTGGTTAGGAGCCATCGCAACTAACCTTCACCACCTTCGTTCAACCGCGGCGTGCGCCACAAACGGTACTCTACGTACGTACTACGTATAGTAGCTCTAAACGGTCCGCGACGAACCTCCCCTGCCACACGGTTGGACCACGCGCTCGAACGTCATACATCCTTGCGTTGATCTCACGGGTCAGCCCGGCCACGACACCCTTGTGTGCATTGGTCGATCGGCCGCTAGCCACGTCGCCGCAGCGCGGCCTCTCCTAGCAGGTGACGTCGACGTACATTGTCCTGTACACCACCCGCTGCACGGTGCGGTCGCGCATGTCTCTGCGCATCTCGGTGACGTCACGTCCCGGCCGAATCGAGCTCACGGCACACTTGGTGAGGGGCGCGGATCCCGACTTGCTCACAATGACCTTATATCCGCTGTCCTCAAGGCTTTTCACTGTATCTTGCGCGGATCCAGGACCGGCGGGGGCAGCGGGTGCCGGCGCGGCGACCAACATGGCCGCGGTGGTGATACCGGCGACTATTGTTGCCGTCTTTGCCAATGTAGCCATGCCCACTCCCAATTCGCCGCTGGACCAGCCATCATGATCTACTACGTAGTAGATCAGTAGTTACTAGTCAACGTACCTCAAAGATTGACAGCCATACTGGGCCTGCGGGCACGGTTGGATCACGATGAGAATGCTTTTGAAACAGCTACTTCCAACTTTTCTGAGAAGATCCGCGATGGCGGCGGAAGTTCACGCAAGGGCCCGCACCGTGACGCCCGGTCAGTCACTGCGCAGGAGGGTGGTCCGGCGAGGTCACTCGACCCGGATCCGCGGCGGCTTTGACCGGCACCGGCTGCAGTCGCCCGCTGCGATTAAGGTAGAAGAGCGCTGATGCCGTCAGCCCGCCAATTAGGCTCAGCGCTACCCAGATCAGCTCTGGCGCGCCGGCATCGCGCGCGGCTTGCATCAGCGCACCGGTACCCAAGTTGCCGGCGAGTATACCGACACCGATGATGGTGTTATAGAAGCCGTAATGCGTTGCGACCAACCGGTTCTGGGCGAGTGATACCACGGTGTCCATTTCGAAGGGAAATACCGCTGCTGATCCGACTGCCAGCAGCGCAGCGGCAGAGAGCAAGGCGATCGCGGACGCCACCAGGCCGAACCGGCCACTATCGGGAACGACGGCTAGCGGGACGAACGCGATGGCCAAAATGAGCGTTCCAATGATTAGTGAGCGTCCCGCGCCCCATCGTGCACCGAACACGCGAGTGATGCGCAGTTGTCCGCCCACGGCGACCAGTCCAGAAACCACGAACACCGCGGCGACCAAGAGCGTTTCGGCGTCTGGCGCCAGAATCGCTGCGTGCAGCGGCAGTGCGAGATATACCTGGAAGGACAACACGTAGGAGCCGATCATGGCCGCCGCGAACAGCAGAAAGGATCGGTTGGCCACCACGGCGCGCCAGTCATCGAGTACGGACGCCTTCTCGGCGTTGAGTGTGGCGCTGTGCTGGGGAAGGGCGAACAACTGGGCAACGGTCAGTAGCGCGAACACTGTCGCCGCCGCTGCCGCGGTGACGCGGAAGTCGAGCGCCATCAGCGCCAGTCCCGCCAGCGGACCGGCCAGAATGCCCGCCTGGTAAAAGATGTTGAACACTGCGAACGCCTCGACGCGCCGATCACCGGAATCGGCTGCCAAATAAGCGCGTACCGCCGGGTTGAACAATGCCCCGGCGAAGCCCGTGGCCGCCGAGGCGATCAACACCATCGGCAGTGACTCGGCCACGACCAGCAACCCGAACCCTGCGGTACGCAGCAGGCATCCGGCCACGATCAGCGGTTTGTAGCCCAACCGGTCAGCAAGCGTGCCTCCGATGATGAACATGCCCTGCTGTGAGAAATTACGCACGCCCAGCACCAGACCGACGGCCCATGCTGCGAGCCCCAACGGGCCGGCCAGATATCCCGCCAAGTAAGGCATCAGCATGTAGAAGCCCAGGTTGATACCGAACTGGTTGATCATCAGCAGCCGGCTCGGCCAACCAAAACTCCTGAACTGTGCGGCCACTGCCCTCACCGCGCCACCGCCACGGGGTCAACCACCCGCGCGCACCGCGTCCACGACTGCACGACGCACTCTGTGGGCTCCGCGACGACCGCGGGCTCTGCGCTTGGAGGGCCTGCCAGGATTCCGTGTGCCCGGCAGTAGTCGTCGTTGTAGACGGTGTCGAAGTAGCGTTGCGGGCCGTCGGGAAACACCGCGGCGATCTTTGTACCCTGCGGGTAGGTGCGCGCCGCCCAACCGGCCACCAGCGCGACCGCCCCCACACTCCACCCACCGCTGGCGTAGTGGGTGGCGGCCAAGGTTCGGCACGCCCACACCGCCTCCGCGGGCGCCACCCAGTGCACCTCGTTGAATGCGCGGTAATCCACATTGCGGGGGTAGATGCTCGAGCCCAGGCCGCGCATCAACCGCGTGCTTGCCGGCTGGCCAAAAATCGTCGAACCAACGGTGTCCACGCCGATCAGCTGCAAGTCGGGATTAAACTCGCGCAACACCCGCGCCACGCCGGCCGAATGCCCGCCGGTGCCCACGGAGCACACCAAGACGTCAATGGACCCCAGCTGATTCTGCAACTCCAGCGCTAAGCCCCGATACGCGTCGACATTGTCGGGATTGTTGTACTGATCCGGATACCAGGCGGTCGGATCACCGGCCAAGATCTCGGCCACCCGATCGCGCCGCGCCTGCTGCCAACCGCCCCGCGGGTGCGGCTCGGTCACCAGATCCACCTGCCCACCGTATGCCGAAAGCATTCGTTGAACAATCGGTTCCATACCGGGATCAGCGACCAGCGTCACCGGATGCCCGTATACGGTGCCCGCCAGCGTAAGCCCCAGCCCGAGTGTGCCGCTGGTGGATTCGACGATCCGGCCACCCGGCTGCAGATCGCCACGGGCGAGGGCACGCTCCACCATGTGCATGGCTGGACGGTCCTTCATCCCGCCGGGGTTGAAGCCCTCGAGTTTGGCCCAAAAGCCCCGCTCTTCGGAGCTGAACGGAGCACCGATCCACAGCACTGGAGTGCGGCCGACCAGCGTGGCAGGCCGGCGGTGATACCGGCCGACGGCGCGGCGACGTGAGGCGGACAGGTCGGGCGTGTGTACGGATAGGACATGGTTCATAGGGTTTCCACGCTTCTGCGTCGGAGCCGCAGCGCTGAAAGGGCGCCGGCTATGGATGGTGGGCAGCAGACATCGACCCGAGTCCGCTGCAGGGCGGACAGGTCATGCGCCGCCCACTCAGCAGCGTGTGATACAGAACCGGGTGAGCCGATCACGACCCCAGAGCACAGCCCGGGCCGCCCGCGGTGGGCCACGCATGGATGTGCCGACCGCGGCGCCCCACCAGCCCAGCGCCAAAGCCACGGCGGTGACCAATCCAAGCGCAAGGGGCAGGGTCATGACCCGGGGCAGCACAGCCGCGGCAATACCGTGGTGCAGGTCGATGATGGACCCGTCCAGACAATGTGGGTGATCGACGACTTCAGCGAACTGAGGCCCGAGTGCCGATACCACAGCATGGGGTCCGTGCGGCGCCGGAGGATCCACACAGGTGGCTGCCCACCCGGTGACAGCGACCAGCATCCACGAGATCACTGCCAGCCCGATCAGTCGGCGCAGCAGTATCGTGGTTCGCGAGCCATCGTGTTTCACAACGTTGCCCACAGTAACAGCGCGCACGCACGCCACGGCCCGCGCGCGAAGTTGATTCCGTGTTGTTACCGGGTCGCGATTCTTCAATCTGCCTGACCAGACCCCGTCTGACGCACGGCCATCAGAGTTTGCAATCTGCCTGCCCGCCACCGGATCTCTTCATCCGGCGCCACCCACCCGGCCACTTCTTGAGGAATCCTGCCTGCATGTACGTACTATTTGCTTACGTACACAGTTTGGCCGCTTTGGGTGCCCATTGGTATTCGACGCGTCAGCGCTCGTCGCACGGCTCCCAACCCGAGGCGTGCGTAAACGAGTTACCGACCCCGGGAGCGTTACGGATATCACTGAGTCGGTCCGGCTAACGCCGACGCGTGGCCCTCAGGTCCTGTAGTTCAGGCTGGTCATCATGCCGGCCTCCTGGTGATAGGTGTTATGGCAGTGCAGCATCCATATCCCCGGGTTATCGGCATCGAAGACCACCGTGAGTTTCTGCATCGGAAGCACATTGACGGTGTCCTTGCGGGGGCCTGGCCGCCGCTGGTCGGCTGTCACTACTTCGAAGGTGTGGCCGTGCAGGTGCATCGGGTGCCACATCATGGACATGTTGTTGAACGTCACCGCGACGCGCTGGCCCTGCTGCACGTTCAGCGGTTCGGTAGCGGCGAACGGCCGACCATTGATCGTCCAATCGTAGGTGGCCATTGATCCTGCGAGGTCGGCGGGCAGTGCCACGTCGGCGGTGCGGCTCGGCAGCGTCACGCTGGGCGCCGCGCTCACCTGCTCTGCCGTGCCGACGCGGCCAGACAACTCCGGTGGCCGGAAATCCGGCGCAGCAGGCGCACCGGCTCCGGTGACCAGCAGCGCTCGCGCCACGGCGTTCTTACCTTCAGCGGCGGCGACGAGGGGGAAGACCCCGTCACCGGCGGTGACCACCACGTCATAACGCTCCCCCATCCCGACCAACACAGCGTCAAACTCAGTCGGAACCACCGGGAAGCCGTCGGTATGTGTGACCATCATCGAGTGGCCGGCCAGCGCTACCCGAAACGCGGTATCCGAGCCGGCGTTGATGAGCCGGATACGAACGCGTTGGCCAGGTATTGCGCGAAACGTGCTCGGAGCTTGCGGGATTCGGCCGTTCATCAGGTAGTACGGGTAGGTGATATCTCCGGCGTCGCCACCGAGCAGTTCGCTGCCGCCCGTGCCGCCCACCCCGGGCACCGTCGCTGATCCGCGCATGTCGCCCATGTCTCCCATCCCCGGCATATCGTGCGCAGGCGGGCCCATGGCGCGAAGCCCCTCATAGAGCTGTTGAGGGCTCGAACCCACACCGTCGGTCCAGTCGTCCAGCATCACCACCCATTCGGCGTCATAATCGCCGGGCTCGGTCGGGTCGTCGACGATCACCGGAAGGTACAGGCCGGTGTCGGCCTGTAGGCCGGTATGGGGATGCGCCCAATAGGTTCCCGGGTGCGGAACCGAGAATCGGTAGATGAAGTCGCGTCCGGCATCGATGTTGGGCGTCGCCGGAGCGGCACCGTCCATATCGTTGCGCAGCGCAATGCCATGCCAGTGAACCGACGTCGGCTCGCTCAATCGGTTACGAACGGTGACCGCCAACTCGTCGCCGACGCTGGCCCGCAGCAGAGGCCCCGGCACGGTGTCGTTGTAGGACAGCGTCTCGGCAATCACCCCGCCGAGGTCGGCGCGGGTGCGTTGGGCGGTCAGTGTTGTGCTGACCGTGCGTCCGCTGTGCGGGCGACGCGACTCAGCGACCGCCACCGGATCCGGTTGCGCGGTCCTGTCGGTTGAGCGCGTGCAACCCGCTAACACCATCCCAGCCGCAGCGGTGGCCCCTAGAAACCGCCGTCTGCTTAAACCGCCGCCCGATGCCACGAACTCGCTCATCACACGCTGGCTTCCCGGAGCCCGGGTTCACACTCATTTGGGCGTCCACCGCCCGCCCACCGGTACCACATCATGTCGGATCCGGTCTCCTTCCCGTCTTCACCGTGCGCCGCGATACCCACCGAATTGATGAAGAGGATGTGAAGATTCGTTAAAGACGCCATCGGCGTTCAATACACGACTGGATGATAGACGTAGAGCGCTGTTGTCGTGGGTGCCCCGATGTGTAGCCTATTAGCACCAGTCCCCCCCGGGCCGGGGCGCCAAACGACCAATACCGTTGGTCCTATCGATGACCATGTGGCAAACGTTTGGCATTGCAAACGAACGATGTTGTGCTCGAGCACTATCCATTATTCCGCGAACATGTGGGTCACTGTGAACAGCCCACCCGCATCCTGAATGTCGCGACACTCTTAGCAGCGTTGCGAGGGGTGCCGGCGACCATCGGGTCGGACACCTCACCCGACCACCGTCCGCAACCGGCCTGCCCGCACCAGGCCGCTTACACAGTCTCCCCACTGTTGATGGCACCCGGTGCGCGCCAGCCACATACCGGCTCCAGGCACAGCGCTCGACGCCCAAAAACTCATCGAGTCTTTAACGCCGATCGGGTCTTCAACGAATCTTCATAGGAACTCGATCGATTCGGTGCATATCGCGGCGCACGATGAAGTCGGGTAGAGGAGATCGAACCCGACATTAAGCCGGCACTGGCAAGTGCTCGCTTACATCAGATGGCTGGAACGCTAGCCAACGATCACTGACAGGATCCGCTCGTGACGGTCAAGATCAACGTTATGGCAGGTGCAGCCGCCGCTGCCGTTGCGGCAAGTGCCCTGTTCTCTTTGCCGGGAATTGCGTCGGCCGCGGCCCACCTGGAGGGCCAAACCTACGCCGAGGTCACGGGGGTCATCGCGCAGGAGGGCGGCACGGCAATCATCGCGACCCGGGTCGGCGACAGGCTTCCCCTGAGCAAGTGCATCGTCACTGGCGTTTCGAAATCGACATTCGTGAGACCTCCGGTCGTCCAGGCTGTCCCCGGCCGTGACGGGCGGTACGGACGTCAAGGAGTCCGCTACCGAGTGGTCTCCAACGAATACCGGCTTAGCCTGAACTGTAATGCCCCCGCTGCGACAGCCAACACCCCGGGCAACTCGGCGGCAAGCCCTGAAGGCCGGGAAGCCAAGAGAGAGCAGCAAGCTCAGGAATGAAGACGTACTGCGGAAGGTCGGCATTGGTGCAGGCAGGCAGAAAACGAACACGCTGAATGGTTTCCTCGTCGAATGTGAGGTGGATAACTAATACACGGACCCCAGGCGCGGCGACACCACTATCCTGGGTAACCGCGTTAGCCCGCAGCATCACCAGACGAGGGCTGACACTCACGTCGAACTGGTTCAAAGTTCTTGGCGCGAAGCCGGGCCGGAACGGACGACCAAGACTGGGGCCGGTCGGAAGCGCCAATGCGCGGAGGACACTGGGGCAAGCTGTGCCCCGCCGACGCACTGGCCGACGGGGCAATCTCCCTGGGGAGGCCGACCGCCCAGCCACCCAGAGAAACGCGCAGCTCGCTTCCTGATGCCGTTGGCGCTGGCCGACAAGGTCCATATTGCCGAGCCGCGGATCGCGTCCGGGTCGGCGAAACTGGCCACGCTCATTGCGGGGATGTGCGCTGGGGCCGACAGCAACGACGACATCGATGTGCGGGTGGCATGAAGACCGTGTTCGGTGGCGAATACGCCCCGTCGACGGTGGGAACGTTGTTGCGGAAGTTCACCTTCGGTCACGCCCGGCAACACGAGTCGGTGCTGCGCAACCATTTGGTGGCGTTGTGCGGGCGAGTCGAGTTGATGCCCGGGGCCGATGGGCAGGTGTTTCATCGACATCAACTCGCTGCTGCGCCTGGTCTACGGTCACGCCAAGCAAGGCGTTTCTTACGGACACAGCAAGATCGCCGGCAAGCAGATCCTGCGCAAAGGTCTCTCGCCGTTGGCAGCCACGACAAGCACCGCAGGCGTCGCGCCGGTGAGCGCCGAGATGCGGTTGCGCGCCGGAAAGACCGGCTCGGGAAAGGGCGCCGGGCGGATGGTCGCCTCCGCGATCAGCACCGCCCGCGCCGCGGGAGCCAGCAGACATCGACGTGGCCGGCGCGATCCAAACCTATCTGCTGGCTGAGCGCCCCGAGACCGACGCTGATGCACTATTCGTGGTCGCCAAAGGTGCCCACCGCGGACAGCCACTGACCCGGCGGGAACTGCGTACCGTGTTCCGCTATCACCGCGAGCGCTCCGGCGTCGCCGCGGGCCACCCCCACGCATTGCGGCATACGTTCGGGACCGCGCTGGCCGAGGCGGGAGTCGACCTGTCGGTGATTCAGGCGCTGATGGGTCAAGATCATGTCGACTCCGCTGCCGCCTACATCCATTTGGCCTCATCGTTTTTGCGGGCGGAGTTCGATGCCGCCCGCGCTCGGCTACGCGCCCGCCCCTGAGGCCGACCTGCTCGCCGCCTACGCCGAGCATTGCGACCGGCTCGGGTTGATTAGTGTGAACCTTCGTCCGGCCGCGCGCACGTTCCTGCGGCACTGGCCCGACCCGCAGCGGTGGGCCGGCGAGCCGCTCCAGACGCGGTTGGCGATGTCTGATCTCACCCGGTCGTTCGTGATGTACTTGATGCTGGCCGGGCATCTGCGGCCGGGTTATGACTACCTGATCCGCCGCAAGCTGCGCGTGTTCTGGTGTCACCTGCCACCGGGACCGTTGGGAGGACCTAGCCAGATTCCTCGCCGCCGCCGAACTCGGTTTCACCGAACACACCCGCAGCACCACCGCATCCCAGGTGATCGGCCGACTACTCATCCAGACCGGAAAGCGACTCGATACATTGACCGACAACAACTTCGACGACTTGTTGGCCGCCAGCGCGGCGCGACATGGCCGAGAAAGGCCAGCCGCCATTACAGCAGCGCGGCGCACACTGCCCCAAGTGATGTTCCATCTCGGCGTATTCGCCGAGCAGCCGGTGAACGCAACCAGCCTGCTACGACAAAGCTTTACCCAGCGTATGCGGGATGCCACCCCCGCCCTGCGGGACTCGTTCGTGGCCGACCTCGACCGGCTCACCGCCACCCATACCCGCAGCACCGTCACCGGCACCGCGAGCCGACTCAACCACTTCGCCGCGCACTTGGCCGCGATCGACCCAGCATGCAGCCGGGTCCTCGACGTCGGCTCCGCTGCGATACCAGCCCCAGCGGGTGTACACGGCAAAGCTGTGCCGGTTATGTGGATTCCGCATAACGGGCATCAAGTGGACGGCCGGGTTATGCGCCCGGTCGGATCGTTTCTGGTGGCTAGGGGTTGCTGCGGGCCGTTCTGTCCGCATAACACGGGCGCGGCGTCAACGGCCCAGCGAGTCGAACCAGCCGATCAACGCCGCATCCGAGGTCCAGTCCGGCAGCACGTCCGGGGTCAGTGGCTAGGCGTTCTCGATCGCCTTGCATTTGGTCTCGGCGTCGGCGCGGGCGTAGATCTCGGTAGTGGACACGTCGGCGTGGCCGAGCAGGTCGCGAATGTAGTTCAGGTTGACGCCGGCCTGGATCAGGTGCATCGCCCGGCTGCGCCGCAGGGTGTGGGGCGTGACCGACAGTCCGGGCGCCCAGCCGGGGTCGTCGGCCCGGACGGCTCGCACGTGGCGGGCGAGGATCTTGGCGATGCCGGATCTGGTCAGTCTGGAGTGGTTGGGCCCGTGGAATAGCGGGTCGGTGTCGGCGCCGAGCCCGGGGTGCGGTTTGCGGTGCTCGAGGTAGTCGGCGATGAGCCCGGCGGTCGGGCCCATCAGGGGCACGTATCGGATCGTGGAATCCTTCCCGTGGATCGTCACGGTGACCGGGTTGGCGGGGCGGATGTCGGCAACGTTGAGGTCGCAGACTTCTTGTGCGCGGGCGGCGGTGTCGTAGGCCAGGGCGAGCAGCACGGTGTCGCGGATGGCGCGTGTACTGGCGGTGCCGGGCTGGGCGAGCAGTACCTTGATCTCGTCGCCGGTCAGGTGTCCCGCATCCGGGGCGGGGGTCTTCTTCCGCCGGATCGCCAGGATCTGGGTGATTTGGTCGAGCCGGTCGGGCTGCTCGACGGCGGTGTAGCGGCAAAACGACTTGATCACCGCCAGGCGCTGGTTGCGGGTGGCTGCCGAGCAGTTGCGCTCGGTTTCCAGCCAGTCTAGGAACCGCAGGATGTGGGGCCGGTCGATGTCGGCGAGGCGCAGTTTCTCTGGAGGTATGCGCTCTGCGGTTTTGAACCAGATCAGCAGGAGTTTGATCGCGCCCCGGTAGGAGGCGATGGTTCTCGGCGAGGCCGCGCGTTCCACCGCCAGGTGATCGGTGAAGAATTTCGCGAGCTGGCGCCCGGCCAGGTCCGGGGGCGGCGCCGGCCGCTGCTGCGGTGTCATGACTGGTCCTCGGCCGGTGCGGGGATGACGTAGCCGAACCGGATTTGATGGGCTATCACCTCGGGATAGGCATCGGCGGTCAGCCGCAGGTAGTACTGGGTGCCGCGCAGGTCGGCGTGGCCCAGGTAGCAGGCCAGGTAGGGCAACATCGCGGCCACATCGGTGCCGGCTTCGGCCCAGCGCCGCAGGTTGGCGACGGGGAATCCGTGACGCAGCGAGTGCCGATGCGGGCCGCCGGTGAAATGCGGGATTTCGGCGTCGGCCAAATAGCTGCGGAACCGGACGTAGACGCTCGCCTGGTTGATCGGGCTGCCCGGCGCCCTGCTGTAGAAGATGTGAGCGTCGGGTTCGGGCACCGGGTGCGCGGCCCCGATGTAGGAACCCACAGTCGCGGCCAGCCGGCGGGTGATCGGGATGGTCCTGACCGCACCGTTTTCGAGTCCCGGATCTTCAGCGTCCCGGACTGCGTGTCCACGTCCGAGACGGTCAGGTTCAGCGCCTCGGAGATGCGCAGCCCGGCGCCATACAGCACCCGAAACAACACCGGGTCGACCATCGCCTTGTTCGAATATGAGGACATCGGCTGGGAATCGATTACAGCGAACGATCGGCGCACCTCGTCGTCGGTGAACACTTAGGGCACCTGATGACGGGCACGGACCAGGGTTGCCGCGGCCGGCATGCAGGCCTGCCAGCCGGCGGCTTGGGCATGAGCGGCCAGTTGGCGCAGGACCAACTCGTTGCGCCGCAGGGTGCTCGGCCGCAGGTGACGGTCGTAGAGGAACCCCGTCGACCGCTTCTTTGGTGATCGGCCCGTCCGAATAGCCTTCCCTCCGGCAATGGTCGGAGAATTGGCGCAGCACCCGTTCCGGGACTTTGAACCGGTATCCGCCGGCGTGACGCACAACGACCAGGCCGCGCAGTGTCATTAGCCCACTGTTTGCATGGGATCGATCACCGTAGCGCAGCGGGTCCATGATGTGACGACCTCGTGGGTGGGATCGTCGATCACGTTCGGCTGCTCGGGCGGCTGTGCTAGCAACAAGTCATGGCGACGGCAGTAGTCGTCGTTGTAGACAGTGTCGAAATAGCGTTGTGGCCCATCGGGGAAAACCGCGGCGATCGTCGTGTCACTTGAGAAGGTGCGTGCCGCCCAACCCGCGACCAGCGCGACCGCGCCGACACTCCAACCGCCCGTTGCGTAATGGGTGCCCGCCAAGGTACGGCAGGCCCACACCGCCTCCGCCGGCGCCACCCAGTGCACCTCGTCGAATGCGGCGTAGTCCACGTTGCGTGGATAGATACTCGAGCCCAGCCCTCGCATCAGCCGGTTCGCGGCGGGTTGACCGAAAATCGTTGAGCCGATGGTGTCCACGCCGATCAGGTGTAAGTGCGGATTGAACTGACGCAGTACCCGCGCGATGCCAGCGGAATGGCCTCCGGTTCCGACCGAGCACACCAGCACGTCGACCGTGCCCAGCTGAGCTTGGAGCTCCAGGGCCAGCGGCCGGTATGCGTCGACGTTGTCGGGGTTGTTGTACTGGTCGGGACACCACGCCTCGAGGTCTTCGGCCAGCAGTTCAGCGACGCGGTCTTTGCGCGCCTGCTGCCATCCGCCCGTCGGGTGCGCCTCGGTGACCATTTCGACGTCGGCGCCATAGGCCCGCAACATCGACACGATGATGGGCTCCATACCCGGATCGGTGACCAACGTCACCGGATGGTGGTACACGATGCCGGCCAACGCCAACCCTAAGCCCAGTGTGCCACTTGTGGATTCGACGATGCGCGCACCCGGGCGCAGGTCGCCGCGCGCTCGGGCGCACTCCACCATGTGCGTTGCGGGGCGGTCTTTCAAACCACCCGGATTGACGCCTTCGAGCTTGGCCCAAAATCCGCGGTCCGCGCTGCTGAACGGCGAAGAAACCCGCAGCACCGGCGTGCGACCCACGAGGTTGTCCGGTCGCTCGTAGCGGCCCAACCCGCGGTACCGCGCCGAATGCAGTTCGGGCGCATGGATAGACAAGGCATGACTCATGTGATCGTCGCTTCTCCATCGATCGGTGACGAGCCTCGGGGCCCGTCGGCTCGGGTCTTATCGGCCGAGTCAATCGACATGTCGCGCGTCGCCACACCCATGCTGCGGGTATTCCGGTCGCTGGAAAAAGCACCAAACCACGCGACCGCCATGGCGACGACAGCGGTCCAGGATGCGGCCAGCGTGCCCGTAACCACCAGCCAATTCTCCCAACCCCAGTACGGCACCATGTATCGACCCGGCCTCCTTTCGATCTCCAAGGTGCCCGCCCATGTCCGCGGATTCAGTGGAGGTTTTGTGAAGATTTACTCAAGACCTGAATCGGCTGGCGCCAGGGTTCCGCTGCAAGCGCAGTGTCGGTGTAGTTGGTGCGTTTTCACGGGGCACTATGGACGCTATGGATGCCACGTCAGCTCAGGGAGGTCTAGGCGCGCCGGGCTACCGCGCATTGATCGTCGACGACGAGGCGGCGATCGCCGATGTGGTGGCCAGCTATCTTCAGCGTGACCAGTTTGAAACCCGCACCGCCGTTGACGGCTCGGAAGCGGTGGCTTTGGCGCGCGAGTTTGATCCCGACGTGGTGGTGCTCGACTTGGGGTTGCCCGGTGCCGACGGGTTGGAGGTGTGCCGGCAGCTGCGCACCTTCTCCGATGCCTACGTGGTGATGCTCACCGCCCGCGACACGGAAATGGACACCATCGTAGGGCTGACCGTCGGCGCCGACGACTACATCACCAAGCCGTTCAGTCCACGCGAGTTGGTGGCCCGTATCCGCGCTCTGCTGCGCCGGCCGCGCCCGGTGACCGGCGGCGACCAGGCTGCGCCGCCGCGGCGCTTCGGGAAGCTGCAAGTCGACATCGCCGCCCGAGAGGTACACCTCGATGGTGAGCCGATCCGGTTGACTCGCACCGAGTTCGACTTGCTGAGCGCGTTGTCTGCGCGACCAGGCGTGGTCTTGACCCGCCGCCAGCTACTCGAAACGGTGCGGGAGGGACCGTGGGTCGGTGACGAGCACGTCGTAGACGTCCACATCGGCCATTTAAGACGCAAGCTGGGCGACAACGCGAGCACCCCACGCTACGTGCTGACCGTGCGCGGCGTGGGATACAGGATGGGAGGCGGACAGTGAGCACGCCCGTGAACGCCCAACGAGCGCCGGCGCGCGCCTGGAGGCGCCCGGGGATCGGCATGCGACTACTGGTAGCCCAAACCATGGTGTTACTGGCCGGTGCGGTGACCACCTGGATGGTCGCCGCCATCGTAGGGCCACCATTGTTTCGTGACCACCTACGCCAGGCCGGCGTCGCGGCTCATTCGGCCGAGCAGCATCATGCCGAGGAGGCCTACCAGTACGCCATGGTCGCCGCGGTGGGCGGCGCATTGGCGGTCTCGGCACTGGCGGCCTTCGCGGTCAGCTGGTACATCAGCCGGCGCCTGCAGCGCTCCGTCACAGAAGTAGCCTCAGCGGCGACCGCGGTCGCCGACGGCCGCTACACCGTGCGGGTAGCTCCACCGCACCTCGGGCAGGACTTCGACGCGCTGGCGACTGCGTTCAACCAAATGGCTGGGCGCCTGCAGGCCGTGGACGCCACCCGCCGCCACCTCTTCGCTGACCTGGCCCACGAAATCCGCACCCCGGTCGCGGTGCTGGAAGCCTACATGGAAGCGGTCGAAGACGGTGTCGAGTCACTGACTCCGACCACCACTGCCATGCTGCGGGACCAGACGCGCCGACTGGTGCGTTTCGCCCAAGATGCCGCCGCTCTTGCACAAGCTGAAGAAAGCTCCGCATCAATGACCACGACTGACACCGACATCGGCGAGCTGGTCACGACCGCGGTCAGCGCCGCAGCCAAACGCTACCGAGCCAAACAGGTAACCCTGGCCACACACCTGCCACCCCGCGTTCCTGCAGTTTCAGGCGACCCGCAGCGACTCGCTCAGGTACTGGCCAACCTGCTTGACAACGCATTGCGGCACACACCCCCGCACGGCCACGTCGACGTCCGCGTCCACATAGACCGTCACCAGCTCGAAGTCAGCATCTCCGACACCGGCGAAGGCATTCCCGCCCAACACCTCCCGCACGTATTCGAGCGGTTCTACCGCGTGGAAGCAGAACGCACCCACGACAAGAGCGGGGCCGGCATCGGATTAGCAATCGCAAAAGCACTCGTCGAGGCACACGGCGGCTCCATCACAGCACGCAGCCAAGGCCCGGGCACCGGGGCCACGTTCATCATCACACTTCCGGTCGCCACCTCCGAGCGCCGCCGACCAGACTTGCCGAAGCCAGCGTCTCAAGACCTGCACGTCCGACCGTAGTTGGACAATCGATCCACGTCCGCGGCCGGGCTATGTAGTTAGCGGCGTGTCGTGTCAGATCGGTCCGCCTGTCTGGGTTTCCCGCGGCGTTTGGCAACGGTGGGCCAGGCGTTGGCGCGCAGAAGTCGTAACCCGTTGAGGCCGACGAGGATAGTGGAGCCTTCATGGCCTGCCACACCCAGCGGCAGCGGGAGATGCCCGACGAGATCCCAGGTGACCAGGACCACGATGAACGTGGCAGCAATGAGCAGGTTGGCGACCACGACACGGCGAGCACGGCGCGCGAGCTCGACAACAGCGGGCAAGCTGGCCAGGTCCTCTCGGGTGATGACGACGTCGGAGGTTTCCAGCGCGAGGTCAGAGCCGCTGCGGCCCATCGCGACAGCAACCTGGGCGGCGGCCATGGCCGGGGCGTCATTGACCCCGTCACCGACCAGCATGACGTTGGCGCCGCTGGCTTCCAGCTCGCGGACGGCGCTGACTTTGTCCGCGGGCAGCAGCCCGGCCCGGACATCGGTGACGCCCAGATCGGCGGCCAGGCGGGCCGCTGCCCGCGGGTTATCGCCGGTAAGCAGGGTCGGCTGGGCGCCGGTGAGCGTGGCGAGGTGAGCAACGGCGTCGGCCGCCTGCTCGCGAGGACGATCGGATAATCCGAGAACCCCGGCGGGCGTCTCGTTGACGCGCACGACCACGGCGGTATGGCCGGTGGCTTCCAATTCGCGGACGGTTGCGTGGGCGGCGGTGTCGTGATCTTGCAGTAGAGCGGGGCGGCCGACTTCAACGATGTTCTCAGCGATGCGGGCACGCACTCCGCGCCCGGGGTTCGATGTGAAGTCGCTGGCCGCGACCATGGCGAGCTCTGGGTGGTGGGCGGCGGCCACGATGGCCCGTGCCAGCGGATGCTCGGAGGGATGTTCGGCGGAGGCCGCCAACCTTAACAGCGCGGTGTCGTCGAGGTGACTGGCGGGCAGGGGGCGGATGTGGGTGAGCCGCGGCGTTCCCTCCGTGAGGGTGCCGGTCTTATCGAAAGCCACGTGGGTGATGCCGGCAAGTTTTTCCAGTACGACCGCGGATTTGACCAGCACGCCGTGGCGGCCGGCGTTGGCGATCGCGGCTAGCAGCGGCGGCATGGTGGACAGCACCAGGGCGCACGGTGACGCCACGATCATGAATGTCATGGCCCGCAGCAGCGCTGATTGCAGGTCGGCGCCCGCCAGCATGGGGATGACGAACAACGCGATCGTGGCGGCCACCATGGCCACCGAGTAGCGCTGTTCGACCTTTTCGATGAGCAGCTGGGTGCGGGCCTTTCTGGCGCTGGCCTGGTCGACCATGGCGACGATGCGGGCGATGACGGTGTCGGCGGCCGGGCGCCAAACTCGCACCCGCAGGCTGCCGGTGCCGTTGACGGTGCCGGCGAACACCTCGTCACCGACGTTCTTGTCGACGGGCAGGGCTTCACCGGTGACGGTGGCCTGGTCGACCTCGCTGGCACCCTCGAGGACCACGCCGTCGCCGCCAACGCGTTCACCGGGACGGATCAACAGCACGTCGCCGATATCAAGGATCGCGGTATCAACTATCTCCTCACCCGAATCGGTGATACGGGTGGCGGTTTCGGGCGCCAGATCGAGCAGTCCGCGCACGGAATCTTCGGTACGTTTGGTCGCCACCGCCTCCAGCGCCCCGGAGGTGGCGAAGATAACGATCAGCAGGGCGCCGTCGAAGACTTGGCCGATGGCGGCCGCACCGACGGCCGCGACCACCATCAGCAAATCGACGTCAAGTGTCTTGTCCAACAGGGCTTTCAGCCCTGCCAGCCCAGGTTTCCAGCCGCCGGCGGCATAACAGGCTAGATAGAGCGCCCAGTACAGCCAGACCGGCCCGCCGGCCAGCTGCGCCAGCGACCCCATCCCGAACAGTGCGGTCGCCGCCACCGCCCACCGCACCTCCGGTAACGACCAGGCGATGGATCGGCGCGGACGCCAGGAATCAATCGGGCAGCGCTGCAGCGCGGCGGCGGTGTCCTGCACCTCAGTGGTCACCGGGTAGATCATAGCTGCGCATTCGTGCACATACGCAACCGCAAGCACAGAAGAATGCACGCTCACACAGGCCAGCGCTATACTTCCGCCGTGCACTCGTCCATTGCGGACTTCTCAATGCCCACCCAGGAGCAGGTCACCCGGGCCGCGGAGACATTCCGCATGCTCAGCGACCCGACCCGAATCAAGGTGTTGTGGGCACTGCTGCAAGGCGAAACGTCGGTGGCGTGCCTGGCCGAACTCGCCGACGCCGCGCCCACAGTAGTCAGTCAGCACCTGGCCAAGCTGCGCCTGGCTGGCCTGGTCAAAAGTCGCCGCGAGGGAACGTTCGTCTACTACTCGCCCGCTGACACCGACGTGCTACGGGTGCTCAGCCAAGCTCTCTTCGGCGCCGACACCATCACCGCCGACCCCGCCACCACAAAACCGGTTAGCCGACGCCGCCCGTCATCGCGACGCTAGGTCATTCACGTCAATGCCTAAGCATGACATGAACTTTCGCGATCGAACGTACTGAACGGGCAGCAGTCATTTTGTGCGGCATCAGCGTTGATCGTCGGCGGCGCGGTTCTCTTTGGCGAGGAATCGGCGGTGTTGACGGAGCGGTACGACTCGCCGGTAAGGGTGAGCACATCGGCGTCATGCACGAGGCGATCGATCATGACCGCGGCTACCACAGCGTCGGACAACCTTTTCCCCAGCGCCGAACGCAGACTTGAGGTCACCATGACCGAGCCCAGCTCCTAGCGGCGGATCTTCTCAGCTCGGCCTCCAGCAGATCACGTGATGCGCGTCGACAGCCGCGCAAACCAGTTGCTGGCGGTGTCGAAGAGTACCGAGTACCCAGCGTGGGCAGCTTTCACGCCTGAGCCCGATCGCCCAGTGTCTAGCACGATGCCCGGGTCGTCCGAACAGGATCACGTTTTCGGCTTTCGGCACGAAAATTTCCGGTGACCCAAGTGGGCCAACACATCCCGCCGCAGCGAAGACGGGCGACAGAGGTTGAAGTCCACCAAGGTCTTTCATCTGCGGATCGCTGCAAGGTTCCCCGCGCCGGCAGAAATCACCGGCACGGGGACATCGAGGAGAGCTCGACGCTCCTAGATTTCTGGCACCCCTACAGCGAGCCGAGGATCTTCTCCATGGTCTCGATCTCTTTTTGTTGCGAGGCGATGATCGAACGTGCCATCTCGATCGCCGGAGTGAACTGGCCGTTGTCGACCTCAGTCTGCGCCATCGCGACCGCACCCCGGTGATGCTCGATCATCTGCGTCAAAAACAGCCTGCTCGCCTCGACACCCTGCGCGTTACGAAGCGCGGCCATGTCTTCCTCGGTCATCATGCCGCCGCCGCCCATATTGCCCATGTCATGGCCGGGCATGCCCGGCATACCAGCACCCGGAGACATCGTGGAAGACACGCCCCATTCTGATAGCCAGCCTTGCAATTGCTGAATTTCCGGGCCCTGAGCCGCCTTGATCTCATTGGCCAACGACACCACCCGCCCATCGATGCCCTGCTTTGCCAACAGCATGTCGCTCATCTCAATCGCCTGCTGATGGTGCGGGATCATCCCTCGGGCGAAGGTCACATCGGCGTCGTTGTGCGCTTGCGCTTGGGCGCCCTCGCTTGCAGAAGCGGATGACGACGGGGTGGCCACCGCCGAGGTAGTCACCGACGACATGTCTTGTTCGCTTTGTGAGCTGTTACTGCAGGCGCTCAATGCGAGCGCTGCGGCCACTGCAGCGGCGGCGATGCCAATTAACCGGTTCATTTGCACGCGAATTCCTTTCATTGCGCAGCTAGTCAGCCTGCAGGCAGAACCTAAAGGGTCGGTTCCATATTCGATGAAGAATCGGTAAAGACCCCGACCGCCGGACCTAGTGTTTCAGTCGCCCATCCCCTAGTCGCGATGGCCCGCCATGTATCCGGAGGAAAACATATGCACCCTGGCCAGCACTCGGCCAACCCTCAGATCGGGAACGAAACGAGCCAGGTGGGTCCAGGATGCCTCAAACCCCTCCAACGTAGTCACATGACGACGGACGAAGGCTTCAACGATCATGTCGACCGGCATAGCCATCCGGTGGGTGGCGAGCATAGCGCCGAAGGCCACCACCCGAGCGACTGGACCTTCAGCGGCTCGGGCATGTTCAAACAGCCGTAGGGCGCGCGTCAAGTCGTGTACGAGGAGTAACAAGACAGCATCGACCTCGTTGGGAAGCGGGACCACCCCAGCATCCCCTGGCCACGACCTCAAGCCACCCACCACTTCATAACAGCCCAAGCGTCGCGACAATCGGCCGCGATCACCGGGCTCTGCGCCCGCCGCAACCGAGTACCGAAGCAACTCTGCAAGCGTCAGTCTGTGCCCGCACGCCGCCGCGCCGGCGGTTTGCAAAGCCACGATCGCCGGCTGACCTCAATACATACGTAGCAACTACGCGTACCCAGTAGCAGCTGAGGATTTGTCTCTGACGCGCCAGACCCTCCCATCGCCGAATGTGAAGTGTGACGGGTGCCCTCGGCCCGCTCGCGCCGCGCAGTCAACCCCACCTTTGCGCCGACGGGTAGGTACGATGTACGTACCGATGCAGTAGCCGCTTCGGTAACACGCACGCTCGTGTTGGTAGGTCAATGGCGACGTTCGAGCCTTCAACGAAGGACTAGGAAAGCAAAACAACGAGCGGCGACCATGAAGGCGGTCACATGTGCAACGCGGCGCAACGGCGCCGGACATCAATGCTTGCAGCCGTCGCACCTGCGTTGAGACGACGGCAGAGAAGGGGTAGCCATGCTGCTGCGGCGGCGAACTTCACGGATCGGTCGGCCGAACACTCGGCTCGGGCCCATCGCCGGGGCGGTGGCGGCGTTGACGGTGCTGCTCATGGGATGCAGCGGCAACGCGGCCGCGCCGGCACCTCAGGTGATTGCAGACAAGGGCGACCCGTATAGCGAATTACTGGTACCGACGCTGCAGTCCTCAGTGGCAGACGGTGCTGTCGGTGTGGCGGTGGACTCTCCTGTCACGGTGACCGCCGGTGACGGCGTACTCGGCCCGGTCACCATGGTCAATGAAGACGGCATTCCAGTCGACGGGCAACTCAGTCCAGATGAAGTGACGTGGGCGACGACCAAGCCACTGGGCTACAACAAGCAGTACACGTTGCGCGCCGAAGCACTTGGACTCGGCGGCATCACACGCAACAGCATGACATTCCAAACGCAGTCGCCGGAGAACCTGACGATGCCTTACGTCATGCCCAACGACGGCGAAGTCGTCGGCGTCGGTCAACCCATCGCCGTCCGCTTCGATGAGGACATCCCGAACCGGCTGGAGGCCCAGAAGGCGATTACGGTCGTCACTACTCCCCCGGTAGAAGGAGCGTTCTACTGGCTCAGCAGCCGTGAGGTCCGATGGCGCCCGGCCGAATACTGGAAACCCGGCACTACCGTTGAGGTTTCGGTCAAGACGTATGGTGTCGACCTCGGGAACGGATTGTTCGGCCAGGACGATGTCAGCACCCGGTTCACCATCGGTGATCAGGTCATCGCCACCGCCGACGACAACACCAAGACATTGAGCGTTAGGCGCAACGGCGAACTGATCAAGACCATGCCGCTGTCCATGGGTAAAGACAGCGCACCCACTGACAACGGCGCCTACATCATCGGCGACAGGTACCCGAATCTGATCATGGACTCGTCGACCTACGGCGTGCCGGTCAATTCGCCAGACGGTTACCGGCTCGACGTCGATTGGGCGACCCAGATGTCCTACAGCGGCATCTATGTCCATTCAGCACCATGGTCGGTCAACAGTCAGGGGCGTGCCAACGTAAGCCACGGCTGCCTCAACGTCAGTCCCGCGAACGCCGTCTGGTTCTACGAGAACACCAAGCGCGGCGACATCGTCGAAGTCGTCAACACCGTGGGTCCAACACTGTCCGGTACCGACGGTCTCGGCGATTGGAACATCCCGTGGAAACAGTGGCGAGCAGGAAATGCGAACCTCTGAGGACGGCCAGCCAAGATTCGGGGCGACGTGGCAAGCGCGGCGCGATCTGTCTGGCTGAGCACCCGCGTGCTGTGGAGGCAGCGGGGCGAGGCCTGGTGTTCGTTGCGACCGAGAAGGGCATCCGCCGCTCGACCGACAGTGGAACCACCTGCGAAACACTCTACACCTTCGACGCCCCATGAACGGGCTTACTCGCACCCCGCTGCGACGTTGACCCACGCTGCACACCGCAACCAACAGCGCGCACACAAAGCGCATCGGCCGAAAGCAGCACGGGATCCGATTCGCCCTACTGCTTATGTACGTACATAGAGTTCAGTGCGAAACGCACGGTAATTCGCTCACCTTCATGGATGACATTCGTTTTCCATGAAGACTGCCCGTGAAACGCGTCCTTCTGGTCCTCCGATCCCAGCCGGATAATCGTCGATCACGTTTTTCGCGACACTGTTGCAAGCTCCTGAGCTACAGCGACCCGCTGCGCGTCTACATCAGCGGTCATGGACACCGCGAAACGATCGGTCAGCACCGCATCTGCTGGGCCCGCACAGCCGGCGTGTCTGCGGTGCCTGTGTGGTTCGACGCCAGAACTGTGCTTCCGTCGCGCGACGCGGTGCTCCTGCGGCGTGGCTAAGCGCCCGCGCGCAACCGCCACTGCCGCACGCCTTCTCAGCGCCTCCAGCTCGCCGCTGCGACACCGTGCCCCACACCGCCCAGCTCGCACATCCGGCCACATGCTCAGGAAATTTGACGGGCACTGGCGGATCTCACCACAGGGTGGGCTGGTTAACCAGCGGCGCCGCCTGGACCGCAGCGTCGTCCCAGCCGTGGCGCATCGCTTCGCGCAACGCGACCGACCGTTCGCGCCGCAGGCCCCGACTGTCGAAGCGTCGCACCGCGTATCGGCCGCCGCCGCGGCGCATCCGCGCCATGCAGTCCATGTTGTCGCCCTGCGAGCCCGAAACGACGTGCGGGTGGGGATCTGTCGGCGCCGCGAACTTGACGCACACCGGGTTGTGGCACTCGTGTAGCCCGAGCACCCCGGCGGCCACCACACCGGACACGATTGCCAACGCGTAGCGGTGCGGGCGAACGGACAAACCCGCTTCCTCGCGGGTGAGGTAGAAACGGCCGTAGTCATCGGCGCCGATCGCGCCGGCCCAGATGTTGCAGTCCGAAGCCGTTGGCCCGCAGTCGACGTGGCTGTGAAAGCGGGCGATTTCCGCAGCGTGCGCACGCCGATCAACGATCAACAGCTCCGCGCTTCTCATAGCCGTTGAACCTAGCCGTCAGAACTGACATTCAGAGCGCTCAGCGCGGCGAGCTCCCACCGGCGTTGTGAACGCACTCCCAAGGTCCTGTGTGGTCCTGCAACCGCCGCCACACCGGGCACGCTGAGTAGAGCTGGCCAGACGCGTTGCGGGCGCGCCGGTCGAGCGCTTGCACCGCACGATGCTGAACCGGCTCGTGCGCCCACGTCCCCGACCTGCGTAGCGGCGGGCTGGCATGACACCGCACGCACGCGCCGACCAACGCCGCCCGGCGCCACTGATTCCGCACGCCGACGACCACGCCTCAACGCCCGCCGCACATCACGCCGACGCGGCGTCGGCCGGCGGCTCACTGATGTAAGGGTCAACAACTCCCATCGGTCCACCGGCCACGCCACCCGCACCTAGTGCATGCGAATCGTCACTGGCCGTGGGCTTCAGTCCGCGGTCCGTGCCGCAGCATGGTACGAACTATTCCGATCCCCAGATCGGTGCGCGCGGCGATCGTCGTCAGCGTCTCGCCACGGCTCTGCATACGCACGACCGCCGCGCCGCCCCTGGCGCGCTGCGCAACCACCTTCTTGGCGACTTCGACGTCGAGCTGCTGGCGCAGCTGGGCCAGGCGCTCCTTCTTCCAGGTTTCGATTTCGGCGATCTTGCCGACAGCGACGAGAATCTCCGCGGCATCGTCGATGTTCGCCTTCTCCTTCGCGGCGCGGGCCTCGTTGGCCCGGCGAGACGCTTCATGGGCGCGCTTGCGGGCCTCAAGCTTCGATATCCGTGGTGTTGTCATGGTCGGGACCCTAGAGGCCTGCGAGCCGATCCGGCCACCACCACAGCCACATTCGTCGTTCACCAATTTTTTCGCCGCCGCTCCTGCCGCACCACCGTCTCTGCCCACACCCCACCGCTGCCCACTCCTCTCACCACCGCGCACAGCTCCCCAGCTACCTGTCCCACGACCCCCTTTCGTAGCCCAACGACAGACCACACACCTCTTGCACTCAGGAGAAGAAGGTCGCGAATCAACCTGAAGTTGACGCGTATATCTGGCGCATGGGACCAGCGCCGGATGCGCTTCATTGAACCACTTTCGTGTTCCTCCTGGTAGACGGATTTCGCTCGCAGGTGTGGTAACTTGCGGTTGTCATTGACAACTCTAAGTTGACGATAGATGGAGGTTCTCTTGTGAGCGTTCCGGGGTCGGCGCACTTGGTTCTTGCCTCGGGCGTGGTTCACCTGGACGAGGCCAGCGCAGTCTTCGAAGCGATGCTGTCTGGGTGGGGTCGTCAACAGGCGTCTCGGCTACTCGCTGCTGAGGCCACGATCGAGCCGCGGCTGGCGTTGGTGCGGCGGTTCGCAGAGTTCGCCGGGGCGCCTCCGTGGGACTGGACTGCCGGCGATGTCGAAGACTTCACGGCCGCTTTGATGTCGGGCCCGGAACGCAAAGCACCGTCGACCATTCGCGGCTATCACATGTCGTTGCGGATGTTCTGCGACTACCTACTCGATAGCCGCTACGGTTGGATCGCGCAATGCGAGAACAGGTTCGGACGGATCCCATCGCAGGTCTGTCACGACTACAACACCGCCGCGCATCTGGTCGACTACGAGGGCAAGCCCGCGCGTCGCCCGTTCACCTACGACGAACTGGAAACATTGTTCGATTTCCTCGATGATCGCGTCGATGTTCTCGCTCGGTCCAGGAACAAAGGCGCGTTCGCGGCGCTGCGCGACGCACAGATGATCAAGACGGCCTACGCCTTCGGTTTACGCCGCCGCGAGCTGTGCTATCTCGATCTCGCCGACCTGCGTCCGAACTCGCGGATGCCGGCCTGGGGCACGTTCGGCGCCGTCCACGTTCGCTACGCCAAATCACGTCGCGGCAGCTCTCCCAGGCGTCGCACCGTGCTCGCCGTTCCGGAGTTCGACTGGGTGATCGACGGACTGCGCCAATGGGTCGACCACGGCCGCCCACTCCTCAGCCCCGGGAACCGTCAAGAGCTCTGGCTGACCGAGCGTCGACGGCGCGTGGCGACCAAGACCATGGATAGGCGATTCGCCGTCGCACGGGTGCAAGCGGGACTGCCTGCCGAGCTCACCTTGCACTGCCTGCGGCACTCCTATGTCACCCATCTGATCGAGTTCGGTTATCCGGAGCGGTTCGTCACCGCTATCTACAGCCCCTGGAAGGGTGTCCGCGACGTGCACCACGCATCGAAGAAGGGGGTGAATCCGTGTGGTGGAGGTGGTTATCTTCTGCCGTCCATCACGCAGATTCTTCGGAGGTTCGATGCTCGTACAGCGGGTGCTGACGCCCGGCTCGTCGCTTGAATCCTGGACCGTCCTCGGCGACGGCGGGCCGGTGGAGCCGATCGAGCGCTACCTGGCCTACATGACCGATATCGAGCGGTCCCCGAACACGATCAAGGCTTACGCCCACGATCTGAAGGACTGGTTCGTCTACCTCGATATCCGCGGCCTGGACTGGCGTGAGGTGCGGCTGGAGGACCTCGGCGAGTTCGTCTCGTGGTTGCGGCTGCCGCCCGCCGGCCGCGCGGGCGGGGTGTCGATGCTGCCGTCGGCGGACCATCATTGCTCGGCGGTGACGGTCAACCGAAAGCTCTCCGCTGTCGGTGGTCTGTATACCTTCCATGCCCGTCACGGTGTCGATCTGGGAGATCTGGTCACCGAGTTGCAGCCGGCCCGGCGGCGCCGGTCGGGGTGGAAGCCGTTCCTCTACCACCTCAGCGGCGGCAAGCCCGAGCGGCGGCGCACGATCAAGCTCGCTGCTGCCCGCAAGCGGCCGACCTTGATCACGGCCACCCAGATGCAGGCCATTCTGGATTCCTGCACACGGCTGCGGGATCGCTTCTTGTGGGCGCTGTTGTGGGACAGCGGCATTCGGATCGGTGAAGCCCTCGGCTTGCGGCACGAGGATCTGGCGGTGGCCGAACGGGAGCTGACCGTCACCCGCCGGATCAACGACAACCGGGCCCGCGCGAAATCGCCGCAGCAACGCACTGTCCCTATCAGTGCCGAGTTGGTCCGGCTCTACGGGGACTATCTGCATGCCGAATACGGAGACCTGGATTCGGACTACATCTTCGTCAACCTTTGGGGCGGGGCATTCGGGCATCCGTGGACCTACGCCGCGGTCTACGACCTGGTGCTGCGGTTACGCAAGACGCTCGGGTTCGATTTCGATCCGCACTGGTGCCGCCACGCCTACGCCACCCGGCTGTTGCGAAACAAGACCCCAATCGAGGTCGTGAGCAGCCTTTTAGGGCATTCCTCGCTGGCCACGACCCTGGATATTTACGGTCACCTGTCGGTCGAGGACGCACGCCGAACGCTGGCGGAGGCCGGCATCCTGACGGGGCGGGAGGTGCGGTGGTGACCGCAGTCGAGGTTACCGAGACCTTTGGGGCAGCACCAGGATTGCTCGGCAAGTTGATGGCGGTGGTGCGGCCGGAGTTCCGCGCCGACATCGTTGTCCCCGTGCGCGGCGCGCTGGTGTTCGACGCGTCCGGCTGCCGGGTGCCCGGCTGTGTTCGCCAGCCCCGCACCCGCGGCCTCTGCAAGGGCCACTACTACACCTGGAAAGACCAGGGCCGCCCCGACATCGAGGTCTTCGCCGCGACTGCGTCGCCGGTCGGGCTCGGCCGCAAGGAACTGACGGTCTGCGCCGTGTCCGGCTGTCGTTTCGGCGGCACCCGGCGCGGCTTATGCGTTCGCCACCACGGGATTTGGGAACGAGCCGGACAGCCGGACAAGAACTCCTGGCTGGCCACCGCTGCCCCGGAGCACGATCCTGATCACCCGGTCTGCGCACTGTCGTATTGCACGCTCTGGACGCAGGGACGGTCGCAGTTCTGCGTCAACCACCGGTCACGTTGGGAGGCCGTGGGCCGACCCACGCTCGCCGATTTCATCGTGCTGTGTGAGTCCTACGGTGACGACCGTTTCGACTTCCGCGCCTTCGGTGACCGCCGCCAGATCAAGCTGGAGATGCAGTATGCGCTGCAATGCCGTCACGACGAACGCCAGATCAAGACCCCGTCCGCGGTTGCGCGGCCGGTGATCGCGCTGGTCGCCGCGAGCGATGTGGTGTCGCTGCTGGACTGGCCGCTCGAACGGTGGAGCGAGTTCTTCGACGCCCGGCACAAGGCCCAACACGGTCAGAACGGGCAGCTGGCGTTCCTGCGCTACGCCCACCGCTGCGCCGAGGACCTGCATGTCGGCACCGGCTGGGAGGCCGAGTTCCCCAGGGACGTCTGGGAATTGCGGCGCGTCGGCATGGAAGGCAACAAGCGGCTGCGATTCGTCGACATCGGCCAGCCCTGGCTACGGCTCCTGGCGAAACGGTTCGCCCGCTGGCGGCTCAGCGTCGGCCGCAGCCACAACCAGACCTACATCGACGTCCAGGCCATCACCCGGCTCGCCGGGTTCCTGACCACCTCGGCAGCCGAGGTCACAGGCTTGGCCGGCATCACCCGGCCGCTACTGGAACGCTATCTCGCCGACCTGGCCACCGATCCCCGTGCACAGCACTCCCGCAGCCGCGACATCGGGTCACTCAGCGCGTTCCTCGACGCGATCCGCCGCCACGAATGGGATCCGGCCCTGCCAACAGCCGCGGTGTTCTACCCCGACGACTTTCCCAAGCCCGACAAGCGGCTACCCCGCGGGCTGGCCGAGCACATCATGGCCCAGGTCGAACAGCCGGCCAACCTCGATCGCTGGAACCATCCCGAAAGCCGCCTGCTCACGCTCATTCTCGTGCGCTGCGGGCTTCGCCTCGGGGACGCCTGCGCGATCGGATTCGACTGTGTCGTCCGTGACGGTGACGGCGCGCCCTACCTGCACTACACCAACCGCAAGATGAAACGCGAAGCCCTGGTCCCGATCGACGAGGAAGTCGAACAGGCCATCGCCGTTCAGCAGCAACGGATCCTGCGACGCTGGACCGAGGGCAGCCCGTGGCTGTTCCCGGCGCCGAGGATGAACCCCGACGGGCGCAAACCACTGACCACGCACTCCTACCGCGGGCAACTGCGAGACTGGTTGGAACGCTGCGAAGTTCGCGACGAGCACGGCAGACCCGTGCATCTCACTCCCCACCAATGGCGTCACACTTTCGCGACCAGGCTCATCAACCGTGACGTCCCGCAGGAAGTGGTGCGGGTCTTGCTCGACCACTCCAGCGGTGATATGACCGCTCACTACGCTCGGCTGCACGATCGCACCGTCCGCCGCCACTGGGAGGACGCCCGCAAAGTCAACACCAAGGGCGAGACCATCACCATAGACCCGAACGGTCCACTGGCCGAAGCGAATTGGGCCAAGCAGCGGCTCGGCCGTGTCACCCAGGCCCTACCCAACGGCTACTGCGGACTGCCGGTGCAAAAGAGCTGCCCGCATGCCAATTCGTGTTTAACGTGCCCGATGTTCGTCACGACCGCGGAGTTCCTGCCACAACACCACCAGCACCGTCAGCAAGTACTGCAGATCATCTCTGCCGCCGAGGCCCGGGGCCAACAGCGCCTGGTCGAGATGAACCAACAGGTCCTCGACAACCTCGACACCATCATCACCTCGCTCGAAAACGACGATGGCACAAAGGAATCTGCCGATGCGAGCTGACAACAGTCGTCACATCGTCGCCGCCGCGAAGAACCGTCGTGAACTTACCCGGGCCAAAGCGATCCAGGCGTTGAAGACGCTCGACAACAACGGCGCCACCATCACCTTCGAGTCCGTGGCCACCGCCGCGAACGTCTCGCGGTCCTGGCTCTACGCCCAGCCGGACGTCCGCGCGGAGATCGAACGCCTCCGCGACGCCGGCCGCCGCGCGCCTTCGACACCGGTCCCGGCTCGGCAACGCAGCTCCGACGCCTCCCTGCTCAAGCGCCTGGAAGCCGCGCACGAACGCAACCGCAAACTCGCCGAGGAGAACGAGGGTCTGCGCCGTCAGCTCGCCGAAGCGCTCGGCCAGCTGCGGGCCGCCACCAGAAACACCCCGAGACCCCGGAGAAACCATTCCAACCCGGTAACAATCGGCCCCTGCTGAAAGGCATGACGATGCACTCACCAACAGCGTCAACAACACCGTCGTCGAAAAGAAACCACTGGTCAGAGCGTCGGGTGAGCCCGGAGCTCAAGATAATGCAGCAACAGGTGGGGCACTCGTATGCCTCGACCACCGCGATCTATACCTCGGTGTCCGACGACTTCAAGACCAAAACACTGCAGGCGGCGCTGCGCCGCGTCTACGGATCATCCACGACGACAGGTGAAGGCGGAGATGAGCACTAGGACCGTGCTGCGGTGGAACCTGCGTCAGCTGATGGCCCAGAACGGAATGTTCGCCACCACCGACCTTGTCGCACCGCTGCACGAGCGTGGCGTGGAGATCTCCCGACAGATGGTGCACCGGATCGCGACCAAGCCCCCGCAGCGCATCAATCTCGACCTGCTCGCCGCCCTCTGCGACATCTTGTCGTGCACGCCCAACGACCTGCTCGAGCTCGTCGCCGAACAAGTCCGTGAGGCGCCCGCGGTCAACGACAGCGGACCCGGCATCGGCGACCTGCGACCCATCCGCGCCACCATCCGCCGCCCCCACGACAACCAGTGACTCAGCGGGCCTGCTGGGAGTGTGCAAGCACCATCCGGCTAACCCCACTGACGCACGGGCGTCGCATCTGTGTCGCATGCCGTCGCAGACGGCACTATCACCCCGAGAAATGCCCGCGGTGTGAGACCGTGCGGCCACTGGCGTGGCAGCTCGACGATGCCATCGTGTGCGCCTCCTGCGCCGGTGTCGCATCGATCTTCACCTGCAGCGAATGCGGCCGCGAAGAACACCCCTACGGGTTCTACCGATGCGCCCGCTGCTTCCTACGCGAGCGCCTCACCGAGCTGCTCACCGACCCGATCAGCGGCACGATTCATCACCGACTACGGCCCGTGTTCGACGAACTGATCAACGCCGACCGCCCACAGACGGTGCTCTGGTGGCTGCGAAAGAAGCCCGGTACCGGCCCGCAGCTCCTTCGCGACATGGCCTGCGGAACGCGTGAAATCAGCCACGACACCTTCAGCGATCTTCCCTCGGACCGAGCCCACGATTACTTGCGCAGCCTCCTGGTCGCGGTCGGCGTTCTGGGCCCGATCGACATCCGCGTCGAACGGATGCTGCCCTGGATCGAGGACGTTGTAGCCGAGCTTCCGGCCGAAGACGCCGCCATCGTTCGCCGATTCGCGCATTGGCATGTACTGCGCCAGATGCGCAAGGCCTCCCACGAGAACCGGCTGACGAGATCGATGACCGATGCCTGCCGTCGTCGCGTCCGCGTGGCGATTCAGTTCATGGCGTTTCTGCACACCCACGACGCCACTCCGGCGACAGCGACACAGGAGATGCTGGAGCGCTACCAGGCGCTCCACCGGAGGCCGCTCACTGCCGAGTACGCCTTCCTCGTCTGGCTACGCCAATCCCGCATCAACACCACACTGAGG
Organism: Mycolicibacterium sp. ND9-15; assembly: GCF_035918395.1. Lineage (NCBI taxonomy): Bacteria > Bacillati > Actinomycetota > Actinomycetes > Mycobacteriales > Mycobacteriaceae > Mycobacterium > Mycobacterium jinjuense. Next base: position 4,509,216 of record NZ_CP142362.1, on the reverse strand, counting down.
GTCACCGATCCGCCACGGTCACCTCCCTCGGTAACCGTCTCGGATTCCCAGCGGTGGGCCGCCGTCGGGCGGCTGCTGCACGACGACACAATCCGCCGCAAAACCCGCATCGCGGGACTGCTCACATTGTTGTTCGCCCAACCTCTTTCGCGCATCGTCGCCCTGCGATCAAGCCAAATCTCGATCTCCGACGATCACGCCGTGCATGTCGTCTTCGCCGCCATCCCCATCCAAATGCCTCCCCTACTCGACGACCTCATCCGCGAGCATCTGGAGCAGCAATGCGAAAGCCGCTACACCCCATCCCATACGGGCTGGCTGTTCCCCGGCCGACTTCCCGGCACCCACCTGTCCACCGAGAACATCCGCACCCAGCTCGTCGCGGTCGGGGTGAAACCCTACGAACATCGCAAAGCCGCCCTCTTCCAGCTCGCCAGCGACATGCCCGCACCCGTGCTGGCCGAACTGCTCGCGATCACCACCAAGAACGCAGCCGCCTGGGCCAAACTCGCCGCCCGCGACTGGACCGATTACGTCACCGAACGCGGCAGATCAATGCCGCATCGAAGGCGGAGCTAACTCGCAACAGCGATGTCGTAACCACTCCATGCCGCCGAGGCCACGATTCGCCTGCTCTCGTCAAAGTTGTTCTTTGTCAATCCTCCTCGCCACAAGTCAAGCAATCGAGAAACGGGTTCAAGCAGTTGCGCGCCCTCAAGCGTCTGAGACGCCGAACCGCGGGTGACCTGCACTTCGGGTAGCTCACTACCCTGCTGCGAGTCTCCGCACCTCGCTGTGGAACGGAAACCAGCGTACGGCCTCGCCGATGATGGCGACGAATGGTCCTTCGATGCCATCACCGACGCGATTTGCGAGAGGCGAAAAGGGCCCGAAGACCAGCCGGCTCGACATTGTGATTTCGTTGTGCCTAGCGAGCTGAGCGCGCCGGGCGGCCCGTCTTCTTGGTGGCGATGTTCGATTTTATGGCGTCGCTGTCGGTGTTGCGGTGGGCGGCGAGAAAGTCATCGACGATGTTCGCGCAGTCATTGTGAGTGATAGTGCGAAGCCCGGTCATTCGGGCGAAGGCGAGTGGTCCGACGAGTTGGCAAAGCGCCAGTTCCTGGTCGAAGTCGTTGAGTTCGGCTTGAGCTTTTGGGCTGGTGAGTACGGCGTCAAATGGTTGACGATATTGATCGACAACTCGGGTCCGTAGCGCCCCGGATGTGTGGCGGTCTTCCGCTTGGGCATTGGAGCCGGTGGGCCCCAATGAGAGCCACGCGAGTGTCGTGACATGCAGCGGTGCGTCGTTGAAAAGGGCGGCTTGGCGGCTGAGCAATTCGATCAGCTGCTCACGGAGGGGTCCGCTGGTCGGTGCCGGAGTGGTCACTTGTGGAAGTAGGCGTTCGAACGTGGCTGCCAGTAAATGCGACGAACTGTGGAAGTGGCGGTACAGCGTGGTTCGGGCCACTTTGGATGCTTTGGTGACGGCATCGATAGTGACCGCTTCCACCCCACCGGTGCTCAGTAGCGTTGCCGCAGCATCCAGCAGCCGGGTGCGTGACCGGATGAGCCGAGGGTCCACGTCGTCGTCAGGGACGGGCACTGCCTGACTGTCGCTCACTCGTTCACCTCGGCGGTCGATCTTCACGCGATGCTGTCACGGCAGTCTAGCAGTGTGGTACTAACGGTAGCGCAGCGAAACCGATCGTATTGGAGGGTGACGGTGCCCGAAAGCCTGTTGCCGCCCGAGCGGCTGCCCTCGCACACCACGACATGCATGGGTTGCGGCCCGGACAACCCCCACGGACTGCGGTTGGTGGTGCATCGTAGCGGCGACGCGGTGTACACCGATGTGACGTTCGATGAGCGCCATATCGGGGCCCCGGGCCTGGCCCATGGCGGGGCAGTGGCCGCGGCATGTGATGACGTCCTGGGCTTCACGTTGTGGATCGCCGGAACCCCGGCGGTGACCCGCACCCTGACGGTCGAATATTTGCGGCCGGTGCCGCTGCATCAGACCCACCGGATTACTGCCCACATCGTCTCTCGTGAAGGGCGGGCGCTGCATGTCACGGCGACAGGCACGGGTGAGGGTGGGATCGCCCGCTTCACCGCCAGTGCAGTGTTCATTGTCGTCAGCCCTGAGCACTTCGCCGCACACGGCGATGTCAGCGCTTTCGGCGATCTTCTGGAGCAGTTCTCGCGCCGCGGCGGCCTCGACCCGGAGCCGTCATGACTGTCCCTCAGGCGCGCAGCCACGGGAAAACCCCGCCTTCGGAAGCGAACTCGGTCGCTGCAGAGAAGCGAGCCGCTAACGCGTCGCGTTCACGCGCGTCCGCACGGCGCCGGGAGACCATTCTTGATGCAGCTTTGGTCGTGGCCGCGGCGGGTGGTTACGAGGCGGTTCAGATGCGGACAGTTGCCGAGCGGGTCGGCATCGCCGTCGGCACGCTTTACCGCTATTTCCCGGCGAAAACCCACTTGCTGGTGGCAGCGCTGACGCGCGAGTTCCGTCGACTCGACTCGGCCGGGGACTGGGCGAGTGGTGAGGGCACACCGCTGGAACGGCTCGAACGGCTCACCGCACATCTGCATGACCGCTGGCAGCGCGACCCATGGCTGACGACGGCCATGACACGGGCCTTCGCAGTCGCAGATACCCGCGCCGCCGCGGAACTCGACCGCGCGGCCGATGAGATCCAGATCCTGCTGGCCCGCACGCTCAGGGGCGGCGAGCCCACTCCTACCGATCTGCACGTGGCTGGGATCATCTCCGACATCTGGCTGGCCAACCTCGTGGCCTTCAGCGGCCACCGCGCGACAGCCGCCGACACCCGCGACCGCATTGACCGAGCCACCAGGCGCGTCGTGACCAGCGCTGCTAGGCCAGCCGTCTACCGGTAACGATACTGCTGGTATCGCAGCGATACTTGGCGTACTCTTTGGGGATACGGCTCAACGATGCGTCGAAAAGAGACTGCCATGTACACCCAATGGATCGAAAACCTTGTCGTACAACGCCTCTCGCTGCACGGCGGCCTGGTTCTGGATTTCGATGATTACAACGAAATCGTCATCTCCTGCCCCCTACTATTGACGCTTCCTGCCGTCGGCACCTACCCCATCGAGGCGGTGCGTATTGACCCCCTCAGGATCGCGACCCACGAACGCCCGCTGCTGAACCTCGCCGGCGCACTGTGCACCCAGGCCTGGTCCAGCGACGATGGAGGGCTACACCTGAGCTTCTCGCGCGGACATCGCATCGATGTCGATCCCGACGCTGAACAGACAGCGTGGGAGCTCTATGGCATGCGCCACGGCTACATGGCCTGTCTACCTCAAGGACGGGTACGCGTGGTCCGCCATGACCTCCCCGACACCGACGACGCCAACATCGTCAACAGCGTCAGGCAATCATCGGCGGGGTCGGCGCGGCAGACCCACTAATCCGGCCGCGGACACTGCGACGGGTCGACTTGGGCGGCAATACGTGGATCAGGTTGAACGTGGACAGGACCGCCCTGGCGACATCGAGGCGGGCGAGCATTCCCGGATGATGCTGTCGAGGTTTTGTTGCACGCGTTCGGCAGTGATGCCGACCGATGGTGAATACAGCATGATGTGGTCGAGGACGCCGTTGTACCGTCTCAATTGTTCACGGACCTCGTGCGCCGTCCCGGCGACACCCATGGCGTCGATCATCTCCTCGGACACAGCGGCGAACATCGCCGGGAAATCGCGCTGGGCGAATGCTTGCCGGATGGCTCGGCCTTCGCTGGCGAAGCCGTTCACATCGAGTACCGTCTCGTAGGATTTGACCGAGGAGTAGAACGCAATCTGCTGCGCCAGTTCGCGCCTGGCGACCTCGGCGTCGTCGTGGATGGCGCACATCACCATGGAAATGATTTCCACGTCATTGGGGTCGCGGCCGGTGTGCGCGGCGCCCCTGGCGATAGCGGGCCGGACGACCTCTTCGACGTAGGTGGTTGTGAACAGCGGATGTCCGGCTAGGCCGTCGGCCACCCGCCCGGCCGCCTCGCACATCCGGGGCCGGACACCGGCAGTGACGATCGGGATCGGCCTGCTGGAGGGTCCCACGTCGCCGGTCGGGGTGAGATTCATTCTGTAGAAACGGCCCTCGTGATGGATCGGGCCTTCATGCAGGTTCCATATCCGGCGCAGCAGCATCACGAGTTCTTCCATCCGCAGGGCGGGTGCGGAGGTGTCGGGCACGCCGTGCCAGTCGCCCATCATCCGTTTGGTGCCGTTGCCGATGCCGAGTACCAGTCGTCCGTTGGAGAGTTCGTCGAGGTCGCGCGCCTCGGTGGCCAGCACCAGGGGGCTTCGGCCGACGCCGTAGAGAATGGAGGAACCGATCCGACAGTTCTGGGTGCTGTTGGCCATCGCGGCCATGGAGATCGATCCGGACCGAGAATAGAACTCCGAGGCCCATACGGCGTCGAACCCGGCCGCATCAGCGGCCTGGGCGGTCTGGGCCAGTGACTTCAGATCCGCGCCGAGAACCGACAGGCCGTAGGTGCTCATGACTGGTCTCCTGTGCGCGGGCGCAGCCCGTCGAACATGACGGCGCTGAGGGTGCTGGCGACCACCGTCTCGTCGAGGTGGTTATCGGTGACCAGGTACATGAGTGCATTGATGGTGACCGCGCCGAACAGCGCAATCGACGTCGATCGCGCATCGGGCTGAGCGACGAGGGATCCGTCGCGGGCCCCTTCGATGAGCAGGGTTTCGACGGGTTGTTGGTAGGCGGTATTGATCATCTCGGCGATAGCCGGCATGCGGGCCGCTCGTCCCAATTCGCCGATGAGTGCACGGCATACCGCTGGCCGCTGCGCCATTGCCCGCAGTTGTGCGCGGATCACGAGTTCGAGGCGTTCGGCACCGGTGCCGCCGGTGTGCACGATCGCGGTCACAGCATCGAAGATGTCCTTGAGGAGGTCTTCGAGCAGGAAAGCAAGGATGTCCTCTTTACCGGCGAAGTAGTAGTACAGCGTCGCTTTCGGCACACCGGTCACCGCGGCGACGTCTTCGATCTTGGAGTCGTTGAGCCCCTTCTCGGCGAACAAGTCCGCCGCGGCGGGAAGCCGGTCAGAGATCTGACGTGGAATCTTGCGCATTGCCCCCCTGTCCCGTTCGGCCGGTTTAGACTGCGAGTCTAAACCGTCGTTACTTTGGTGGTCGGAGGTCTTGGTGGTCTCGGTGCAAATTCGTTACGACCCGTTCGACGCCTCGATTCTCAACGACCCCTATCCGACGTATCGGTCGTTGCGTGACACGGCTCCGGTGTACCGCGCCGAGGAATCCCATACCTGGGTGTTGAGCCGGCACGCCGACGTCCAGGCCGCAGCACTGGATCACGGCACGTACTCCTCGGTGGACGGCATCTTCCCCACCCCACCGGGATCGGACTTCATCGGCTCGTTCCTGCCGATGATGATCGTGATGGACCCTCCGCGCCACGACCAGTTGCGTGCCCTGGTGAGCCGGGCGTTCACTCCCCGGCGGGTGGCCGGGCTGCAGGGCGCCATCACACAGATGGCCGCGGAGTTGTTCGAGCGCCTCGACGAGGGCTCTGGTTCGGCGGACTTCGTGACCGACTTCGCCGCGATCCTGCCCGCCGCGGTGATCGCCGATCTACTGGGCATTCCCGCCACCGATCGTGATCAGTTCCGATTGTGGTCGAGCCAACTGGTCCAGGTCGACGTCAACCACGGACAAACCACCGACGCACTGACCGCCGCCACCTCGATCTACGCCTACTTCACCGACTTCCTCGCCGACCGCCGCCAAACCCCCCGCGAGGACATGATGTCGGCGTTGGCGAACGCCACAGTCGACGGGATCAGACTGACCGACGAGGAAGTCCTCGGCTTCTGCGCGCTGCTGCTCGTCGCGGGCTACGAGACCACCACCAATCTGCTGGGGAACTCCGCGGTCGTGCTGGCCCAGCATCGGCAGACCCGCCGACGCCTGGCCGCCGATCGAACACTATTGGGGCCGGCAGTTGAGGAGTTGCTGCGCTACGACTCACCGGCACAGGGACTTTCACGAACCCTGACCCGCGACGTCACACTGCACGACACGACCATGCGTCAAGGTGAGAAGGTGCTGCTGCTGTTCGGGTCGGCCAACCGCGACGAGCGCGCCTTCCCCGATCCTGACGTGTTCGACATCGAGCGCACCAGTGAGCACCAGGTCGCCTTCGGTCGCGGCATCCACTTCTGTCTGGGCGCGGCACTGGCGCGGATGGAGGCCCGCATCGCTCTGGATGCTCTGTTGGACAAGGTGCCCGACTGGGAGGTCGATCTTGAATCGGCGCGGCGGCTGCGGTCCGGACCGATCCGCGGCTACACATCGCTGCCCATCACTTGGACCACACCGGTCTAGCCCGTGCCCCTCCTCGACGACGCGTCGTGTGCATCACCGCGCGGCCAGGTTCTTCATCGCCGTCGATATCGAGCACTCCGCCGCGCACGGCGACCTCGGCGCATTCGGCGACATGCTCAAACGATTCGCGGGCTCGAACGGTGATCGACCCATGACCGGACAGGAGAAAGGGGCATGGTGGTGGCAGTGACATTCGCGCACTTCGATGAGCAGATCGCCGACCAGCTGCTCAGATCGCCGAACACAGCAGGTGGACTGTCGAGGTTTCTGAGCTTTCGGCACACCGAACTCGCCGCCGGTCGGCTGGTGGCAGAGATGGAAACCCGTGCCGAACTGCTCACACCCTTCGGCACCCTGCACGGCGGATGTCTATCGGCGATGGTCGACCACTGTCTCGGAGTCGTGTTCTACCCCGTCATTCCGGCCGGATCATGGGTCGCCACCACCGAATTCAAGCTAAACCTGCTGCGACCCGTGTCCACCGGTGTGTGTGTCGCCGTCACCGACATCGTGTCGCTGGGCAAGCGCAGTGGAGTGGCGCGCATCGACATTAGCAACGGCGACAAAGCCGTCTGCGTAGCCCAGGGCACGGTCACGATCGTGAACGCCGCGGGCAACGCACTATGAAGGCGCTTGCTGCCGGGCCCACGCTTCGGGCGGACGACGATCTCGCCAGGAAGGTGTCATGACCTCCGCCGTGCAGCATCGGGTCCGAACCCAGGACGGGATCGCCCTGGCTGCGGACTGCTACGGCCACGATGACGCCCGTCCCGTCGTGCTGCTCCTGCACGGCGGCGGCCAGAACCGGCACGCGTGGAGCACTTCAGCGCGTCGCCTCCACGCATGCGGATACACAGTCGTCGCCTACGACACCCGCGGTCACGGCGACAGCGACTGGGACCCAGCCGGCAGGTACGACATCGAGCGACTCGCGACCGATCTTCTCGCCGTGCGCGAGCACTTCAGCGCCTATACCGCCCCTGCGGTCGTAGGTGCATCCCTTGGGGGCATGACCGTGCTCGGCACGCATCTGTTGACATCCGGGGCGTCGTGGGCGGCGGTCGTCCTGGTCGACGTCACCCCGCGACTTGAATTCCAGGGCGCCCGTCGCGTGGTGACGTTCATGGCCGCACATCCCGATGGCTTTAGCACCCTCTCTGACGCCGCAGAGGTGATCGCCGCGTACAACCCCCATCGCTCGCGCCCGGCCAACGTCGACGGCCTGCGCAAGGTGCTACGGCAGCGTCACGACGGCCGCTGGATCTGGCGGTGGGACCCGGCATTCATTCACTCCAACTTCGACTTTCTCCGCGACGAATCGACCACGGGAACGGAGCAATTCGACGCAATCAGCCACCTGCTGATCGACGGAGCCCGACGGGTCAATGCCCCAACACTTCTCGTAAGGGGCCTCTTGTCCGACGTGGTCTCCCAAGCCACCGTCGACGAGTTCAAGCAACTGGTTCCCCACGCCGAGACCGTCGACGTATCCGGCACCGGACACATGATCGCCGGCGACGACAACGACGCCTTCGGCTGCGCCGTCACCGAGTTCCTCGGCCGGAACCTCCTGTAGGTCGCGACGTTGGTCGAGCACCATCGATCGGCCAGTAGTCAGAACCGATCTTGACTTCACAGCGCGCGAAGCGGAGCCCATGAAGTGTTCTTCGGTTAAGGCCGACTTTGAACTGTGCCGGGCTCTGGTCGAGCTAGACGCCACTACGCACTTGCTGGCCACCATCGGCGTCGAAGAGTTCCTTGGTCCAGCGTTCGAGGATTTCTGCGCTGTCCCAGTCGTCGGGATGAAATCCGGCGCGGGTGTAGGAGCGAAAGCGCGCAATTGCTGCTGGGCTGAATAGCGGGTTATGACGGAAGGCTCGAAGGCTGCGCAGCAAGCGCACCGGGTTGTAGGCGGAGCGGTCACCAGCCAGAGAGCGGGTGGTCTGGATGACCAACTCGCTGAACAAGAGGAGGCTGGCGATCCGCATCCCCCAGACCCTGGTGCGTTCGCTTCCACCGACCGTCTCGTAGACATCGAAAGCAACGGCCTTATGCTCGCATTCTTCCAGTGCGTGCCAGAGCAGAATAGGCCGCACTTCGGTGTCGCCGATCAGTTCTTGAGCTTCGTCGCTGGTGAGAATGATCTCGGCGAATGTCGCCGTGTAGTGCTCGAGGGCGGCCGTCACAGCCAGGCGCATCTTGGGAGAAAAACGCTTCTCAAGTCGGCCAACCAGCTTCTTGACATGCCGATCGATCCCCTCGGTGGGATAGCCCATTGCTTGAAGCCGATCGTTGAGCAGCCGATGCTGGTGTCGGTGGGTGGCCTCTTGTGCGATAAACCCCTTGACCGCCTCCTTGAGGTCAGCGTCGCTGATGTGGTCCCGGTACTCGCGGACTGACCGGATAAAGAAGTCTTCGCCTTCGGGGAACGTGGCCGACAAGGTGGACACAAAGTGGCTCATCACCAAGTCGCCATCAACGAAGTGCTGCCGACTGGTCCCAGCAGGCATATCGAATCGAACACGGCGGGGCTTCGGGACGACCCGTGCGGTGGGCCGTGTGGACGAATCGTCGCTCATGTTGTTCTCCCATTCGCCAAGGACGCGCTGTCAATCTGACTCTAAGCCTTGTCAGAATTAGATGGCAAGCTATCCACGTGGTTTCGGCGCGGGTGTATAGCGGAATGTCCGCCGAGGAGCGTCACCGGAACCGGCGCACCCGTCTCATCGAGGCCGCAACGGAGTTGATCGGCACGCGCGGCGTTGCCGCCGCCACTGTGACTGCCGTCTGCGCTGAATCGGGTGTCACGTCACGGTACTTCTACCAGCACTTCTCCGACCGAGACGCACTCCTGCGGGCTGTCTACCAGCAGCTCTATGCCACCTTCCAGGAGGTGATAGTCGACGCGATCCCCGATGCCGGCGAGCCACCGGAGGTATTGGCGTACGCGCCAATCCGCAGGCTGGTCGGCATGATCGACAACGACCCGCGGCTGGGTCGGATCCTGTTCGTGGAATCTGCAACCGAGCCGCTGCTCCGAGAGCTACGCAGCGAACTAATGGCAGGTTTCACCGACCTTGTCTTGCGCGAAGCCAGACTTCACCTCGACATCGCCGACTCTGCCGTGGGGGTTGCCCATTTGGCTTCGACCTTGGGCGTGGGAGGGCTATTCGAAGTCTTGCGCCGCCGACTCGACGGAGAACTGGAATTCACCACAGATGAACTCGTTCAGCACTGCGCAGGTTTCCTGGGCAGCCTAGGCAATTACGTGCTGCTGCAGAACACGGGCCAGTCGGCCACAACCGAAGCGCAAACCTAGAGCTAGCGGCCCCGCTACGCGATGTGGCCGTGCGTGCGCCCGACGACCAACGTCCGAGAACAGCAACAGCAAGACCCTGAACGGCATCCAAGGCCAGTGTCGTCGACTTACAGCGTCAGCCCTGGCTTCCAGAAACCCACTGAGTGTTCGATCATTCCTCTGCCCACTGCGACCGTCGGCCCGGTCCCGACTCGATAGCGGTCGCCGGCCCCTTCGCCAGCCGCGCGCTTTGCGCGGCCTGGCGACGACGGCCCCGCCACCACTTGCACTACATGCGGTAGCGTAGCGATACCGATAGTATCGCTACGATTCGCTACTAGTGGAGGCCCAGTGACCGACGGCACTGCAGATTCCCCAGGCCAGGCCACGCGCCGTGGCCAGCGGGACAACGGATCCCCCAACCCGGCCGAAACCCGCGAGTACAGCGAACGGTTGGCAGCGCTAGCCCGATTCACCCTCCGACACAAAGCGCTGGTCATCGGGGTATGGCTAGGCGCCGCGGTCGTCCTCGCGTTGCTGTTCCCCCAGCTAGAAACCGTGGTGCGCCAACAGTCGGTGGACCTCATCCCTCGCGATGCGCCGTCCTTGCAGACGGTTGACCGCATGAGCGCCGCTTTCGGCGAAGAAGGCTCAAAAACCATGGTGTTCGTCGCCATGGAAGACCCCAATGGCTTGACTCCGACTGCACGGCAGCGCTACGGCGAACTCGTGCGCCGGTTGCAGGGCGAAGGCAACCACGTCCTGCTGGTGCAGGACCTACTGTCCGATCCGATTACCGAAGCCCAGGCAGTCAGCGCCGACCGCAAAGCTTGGTACCTGCCCGTAGGTGTCACCGGCACCCTCGGAGACCCCACGGCCGCCGAATCGGTAAACGCGGTGCGCAACATCGCCGCCGAGGTCTTCACCGGCTCGACCACGACTGTGCAAGTGACGGGACCACCGGCAACCTTCAGCGACATGATCGCATCCGCCGAGCACGACCTGCTGCTGATCTCAATCGCTACCGCGGGCGTGATCGCCCTGATCCTGCTGATCGTCTACCGGTCGGTGTTCACCGCGCTGTTACCGCTGCTAGTAATCGGGTTGAGCCTGGCAGTCGGGCGCGGCGTGCTGTCCGCCCTCGGCGAGATGGGCATGCCCGTCTCCCAGTTCACCGTCGCCTTCATGACTGCGATCCTGCTCGGCGCGGGAACCGACTACACCGTATTTCTGATCAGCCGATACCACGAACAGCGCCGCGCCCAAGTACCCGCCGATCAGGCCGTCATCCACGCCACCGCCAGCATCGGGCGCGTCATCCTCGCCTCCGCCGCCACCGTCGCACTCGCGTTCCTGGCCATGGTCTTCGCGCGGCTCAGCGTCTTCGCCGCCCTTGGCCCCGCGTGTGCCATCGCCGTACTGTTCGGATTTCTGGCCACCGTAACCCTGCTGCCACCGGTGCTGTCGCTAGCCGCCAAACGCGGCATCGGTGAACCCAAACCCGATCGCACCCGCCGCTACTGGAACAGCGTCGCCGTCGCCGTGGTCCGCCGTCCCGTGCCACTACTCATCGTCAGCCTGGTCATCTTGCTCGCCCTGTCGGCAGCGGCAGCAACCATCAAAATCAGCTACGACGACCGCAAGGGCCAACCAGACACCACGGCCAGCAACCTGGGCTACCACCTGCTGGACCGCCACTTCCGCAAAGACGTCGTCATCAGCGAATTCCTCGTCGTGGAAAATCCGACCGACATGCGGACCGGCAAAGGACTGGCCGATCTTGACGAGATGGCCTCCCGCGTCTCCCAGATCCCCGGCGTCACCAAGGTTTCCGGAGTCACCCGCCCCACCGGAGAGCGCCTCGACCAAGCAGAACTGGCCTGGCAGAACGGCCAGATCGGCGACAAAATGGCCGGCGCCGTCGCCGAGGGCAACTCCCGCAAGGACGACCTCACCAAACTCACCGACGGCGCCGACCAGCTCGCCGACGGCCTCGCCCAACTCGACAGCACCGTGCGCACCGCCTTCACACCACTAGCCGGAATCCTCACCCAAGCCCAATCCGCAGGAACTCAGGTCAACCAATTCCGGCCGCTGCTGCAACAACTTTCCGCCACTGCCCCCGCCGTCGACCAAGCCATCCAATCCGGCCCAGGACTACGACCGCTGGCCAACCAAGCCCAAAACGCAATCACTCAACTCGACCCACTCGTCGGCGCCCTCAACACCTCACCCTGGTGCGCCACCACCCCACAATGCGCCCAAATCCGCAACCAGGTCCAGATCCTGGTCACTCTGCGCGACAACGGATTCTTCAACCAAATCGCCGACCTCGGGGACCGCTACGATCCCGCCACCAATGCCACCGTTGGTGGCACCCTCGCCAACGTCCAGAACGCAGTCGCCTCACTGGACAAGGCATTCGGAGCCCTGGGTGACCCCGCCGACCTGACCACAAATCTCCGCCGATTGCAGGACGGAATCGGACAGCTGGCCTCCGGCGCCCAAGCACTCGCCACCGGCGTCCGCACCCTCGCCGACAGCAACATCGAAATGCTGTCCGGCATGAGCCAGATCGCCACCCAACTACAGAACTCCTCGCGCGCAGCGGCCGACTCCGACTCCTCGAGCGGTTTCTACCTGCCCGCCAACGCATTCGAGAACCGGCAATTCACCGACGTCGCCGAACAATTCCTCTCACCGGACGGCAAAACAGCGCGGTTCATGATCGAAAGCAGCCACGACCCATACAGCGTTGAAGCCATGGACCTCGCCAGCCGCATCACCGACACCGCCAACACCGCACGACCCAACACGTCACTCGCCGACGCCACCGTGTCCGTAGCCGGCTTCCCCGCCGTCAACTCCGATATCCAACGACTCCTCTGGGCCGACTTCGCACAACTAGCCATCGCCACCATCATCATCGTCGGCGTCATCCTGGTCCTACTACTGCGCGCACTCCTAGCACCGCTCTACCTACTAGGCACCGTCGTGCTCAACTACCTCGCATCACTCGGCATCGGCGTCGTAGTCTTCCAATGGGGACTGGGCCACGAAATCGCCTGGCCCGTACCGCTGCTGGCGTTCATCATCCTCGTCGCCGTCGGCGCCGACTACAACATGCTGCTCGTCTCACGGCTCCGCGAAGAATCCGGAACCAACATCCGCGTCGGCGTCCTGCGCACCGTGGCAAACACCGGAGCCGTCATCACCTCCGCTGGCCTCATATTCGCCGCCAGCATGTTCGGCCTCATGGTCGGCTCAGTCGCCATCATGATCCAAGCCGGCCTCATCATCGGCTTCGGGCTGCTGCTCGACACCTTCCTCGTGCGCACCCTCACCGTGCCCGCCATCGCCACACTCCTACGCGAAGCCAGCTGGTGGCCCACCAAAGCAACAAACCCGCGACCCGGTCAGACCAACCCAGGAGGCATTAAGGACGCACCTCACGTGCTGGTCCAGGAGAGGTGAAAAGCGAACAGAGCAATACCCGGCGCTACATGCCGACCAGCGTGAAGGCGTATTCACCCCGAATGAATACGACCCCTGCGCCGGTACCCGCCGGCTGAGACTTTTCTAAGAACCTCCGGTTTGGTGGTGGCTTCGCCAACCGCCAAGTTCGTAGCGTGCGGCGCATGCGGACGCCTGCGTGCGCGTCATGGTGATGACGCTGCACAAGCTGACCGCTGGGGACGGATACCTGTACCTGGTGCGGCAGGTCGCTGCCGCCGACAGCACCGAGCGCGGCCGCTCCACGCTGGCCGACTACTACTCAGCCAAAGGTGAATCGCCCGGTCGGTGAATGGGTCGCGGCTTGGCCGCTCTGTCTGACGCCGGCCGCTGCGAAGCCAGTCCGCAAGCCCGCGAGGCGATTTGGACCGTCGATGAGGGATCAGGCGTCAGCGAGGCGCAGATGCGCGCCCTATACGGATTGGGTCTGCACCCCAACGCCGAGCGCATCGAGACCTACGTCATCGGCCGGAGCATGGGCTCGGGGCGGGCGGCCAGCCGACTCGGTCGTGAGTTCCTGGTACGCGACGGCGAACCGGAGTACGCGCGGCGTCTGGCGGTGGCCTTCCGCGACCACAACGCCGAGAACGGCGCACACTGGAACGCCACCATCGCCCCGGAGATCCGCGCACAGATCCGCACCCGCGTGGCTGTGGAGCTGTTCGTCGAGGAGTACGGCCGCCCACCGGCCGATGACCGCGAACTGTCCGGATTCATCGCTCGCAACACCCGCGCCCGCACGACCGCCGTCGCCGGATACGACCTGACGTTCTCGCCGGTGAAATCAGTGTCGGCGTTGTGGGCCATCGCCCCGCTATCGGTGGCCGAGCAGATTGAGGCTGCCCATGATGCGGCCGTCGCCGACGTATTGGAGTGGCTGCAAGATCAAGCCACCTTCACCCGCACCGGCGCCGGCGGCGTCGCCCAGGTCGACGCCGAAGGACTCATCGCCGCAGCGTTCACCCACCGCGACTCTCGCGCCGGCGACCCCGACTTACACACCCACGTCGCGATCTCCAACAAGGTGTCCCACGTGGACGCCAACGGCGTGCGCCGATGGCTCGCCCTAGACGGTCAACCGCTGCACCGGGTGACGGTCGCGGCCTCGGAGTTGTACAACACCCGCCTCGAAGCTCACATGATCGACAGGCTCGCGGTGCTGTTCGTGGAGCAGTCCCGCGGACGAGGGAAACGACCGGTCCGCGAGATCGACGGAATGTCACCAGAATTGATGTCACGGTGGTCGAGCCGGCGGGCCGCAATCACGGCGCGCACAGCCGAGCTGGCCAAGCAGTTTCAGGCCGATCACGGCCGCGAACCAACCAACACCGAAATCATCGCGTTGGCCCAGCAGGCGACGCTGGAATCGCGCGAGGCCAAACACGAGCCGCGATCGCTGGCTGAGCAGCGCCACGTGTGGCGCACCCAAGCCGTGGAAGTCCTCGGGCGAGACGGGCTGCACCGCATGTTGGCCGGTCCCGACCGGTCCCAACCGAGCCCGCACCACGCCCGTCGTCGACCATGAATGGGTCGCGTCGCGTGCTGGCGAACTGATTGCCACGGTGTCGGAATCGCGGGCCACTTGGCAGCGTCACCACGTGCGCGCAGAAGCGCTGCGAATCGCTCGATCGCACGGCGTGGCGCACGATGTCGCATTGGTCGAACGACTCACCGAGACCGCTCTGTCAGACGCGTTCTCGGTGCCGCACGCCCGCATCGCCGACGCCGAATTCGGCGAGCCTGTCGCCTTGCGTCGCCGCGACGGTGCCAGCGTCTACTCCCGCCACGGCGTTCAGCTCTACACCAGCCGCGACACACTCGCCGCCGAGCGGCGCATTCTGGACGCGGTGCATCGCTGCGACGGCCGCGCCGCCACCGCCGCCGATGTCGAACTGGCGCTGGCAGATTCGGCGGCGCGCGGACGCACACTCAACCCCGGCCAGGCCGCGCTGGTCTCAGAGATGGCGACCACCGGGCGCCGTGTCGCGCTCGCGCTCGCACCCGCTGGAACCGGCAAGACCACGGCCATGGCGGCGCTGGCGCATGCGTGGCGCAGCTCGGGCGGACACGTGATCGGTTTGGCCCCGACCGCCGACGCCGCGATCGTGCTCGGGGCCGACCTGGGCGCCACCACCGACACCCTCGACAAGTACGTCTGGTCAGCCGATCCGGACAAGGCCGCGATCTCCGGCGTCCCCGACTGGTTTCAGCGGGTCGGTCCCGACACGCTCATCATCGTTGACGAGGCCGGCAAGGCCGCCACGGCCGGCCTGGACGCGATGATTACCGACGCGCTGCGCAAGGGCGCCAGCGTGCGCCTGGTCGGTGACGACGGCCAGTTGTCGTCCATCTCGGCCGGCGGTGTTCTGCGCGACATCGCCCGAAGCCACCGACGCGCTCACGTTGAGCGAAGTCGTGCGATTCAAGTCACCGGCCGAAGCCGCCGCCGGGCTCGCGCTGCACGACGCCGACCCGGCAGGCATCGGCTTCTACATCGACCACCACCGCATCCACGTCGGCACCGACGAGACCGCCGCCGACATGGCCTATCACGCATGGCGGGCCGACCTGGCCGCAGGCGCCGATTCCATCCTGCTCGCACCGACCAACGACGTCATCAACGAGCTCAACGCCCGCGCCCGCGCTGACCGGCTGGCCGCCGATCCCGACGCGGCCACCGCGGCCACGGTGGTGCTCGCAGATCAGCTGCACGCCAGCGCAGGAGACACCATCCGCACCCGCAAAAACAACCGCCGAATCACCATCGGGCGCAGCGATTTCGTGCGCAACGGCTACCGCTACACCATCACCGAAGTCCTCACCGATGGCAGCGTGAAAGCCCGCCACCTGCGCAGCGGACGCATCGTCACGCTGCCCGCCGACTACATCGCCGAACATGTCACGCTGGGCTACGCGGCCACCATCGACTCCGCCCAAGGCCTGACCGCAGGACGGCGCGATACCAAGGGCACCTGCCACATCGTCGGCTCCGACATGCTGACCCGCCAGCACCTCTACGTCGCGATGACCCGCGCCACCGACGAAAACCACCTGTACCTGTCCACCGCCGAAGGCGATCCCCACCGGCTGCTCTCCCCCAAGGCCACCCACCCTGACACCGCCGTCGATGTCCTGACCCGCGCCCTGGCCCGCGACGGCGCCCAGGTGTCGGCGACCACCGAATCCCGCCGCGCCGAGGACCCGGCCACGCGGCTACAAGCCGCGGCCGACATGTTCTACGACGCCTTGGGCGTGGCAGCCGAAAACCAGCTGGGAGCCGGTGCGCGGGATCGGTTAGACGCCATCGCTGATGACGTCATCCCCCGGCTGAGCCAGCGCGAGGCCTGGCCGGTGCTGCGGCGCAACCTGTCTGTCCTGGCGCTCGGCGGCGCTGATCCCCGCGAGCTGCTGACCGACGCGTTGGCCAAGGGCAGCATCGACGACGCCGCCGACCCCGCCGCGGTCCTCGATCACCGCATCGACCCCGCCGGCACCCACTCCGCCGGCATCGGGGTGCTGCGCTGGCTTCCGGCCATCCCGCCGGCGCTGGCCGACGATCCGCACTGGGGTGCCTACCTCACCCGCCGCGAGCAACTCGTCCAAGGCCTGGCCGACCAGATCCGCGAGCGCGCGCGGGCCTGGACCAACGCGACCGCCCCCGCCTGGGCGCGGCCGTTGATCACCGTAAACCCGACACTGACCGCCGAAATCGCGGTGTTCCGCGCCGCCACCGGCGTCGAGGACGCCGATACCCGTCTCACCGGCGCACGCCAGTACCCCGTGCGCCGTCCAGGCGACCCTGCAGCGCTACGCCGCTGCCGACATCGGGCGGCGCAGTGCCGACACCACCCGCTGGAACGACCTCATCGACGCCATCGACCCGCGCCTGCGCGCCGATGCCTACTGGCCACAGCTGGCCACCCAACTCGCCCAGGCCACCCGAACCACCGCCGACCTGCGGCAGATCATCACCACCGCTGCCCGCCAAGGACCGCTGCCCGACGAGCTGCCCGCCGCCGCGCTGTGGTGGCGCATCGCCGGCGCACTGTCTCCGACCGCCACCCTGGCCACCACACATTCGCGGCTGCGGCCCGCCTGGATCACCGACGTCGACGCCGCGTTCGGGGCCGCGCTGACCGAAACCATCACCTCCGGCCCGGCCTGGCCCGGCCTGGTCGCCGCCATCAGCGCCGCCGACCCGACCACGTGGACCCCGCGCGACCTGCTCCATGTCGCCGCCGAACACCTCGCCGACGCCGCCGACGCCGACCACCCAATCCCTCCAGCCGACTACGCACGATTAATCACCTACACCGTGGATGCGTTCACCCACCGGCTGCAAGCGCGTCTCGGCATCGACGTCGAAGACCTGCCTACCCCCGAGCACGCCCCACCGCACCCCGACGAAGAGGCACTGTTCCCGCCCGACCCTGAATACCCCTTCGCCGACATCAACCAAGCCCCACCCTTCGACGACCACTTCGACGCCGCCCAACCCGATGGCTCATTCGAATACACCTCCGAAAAATTCGGAGATTTGCAATTCGAAGACCTCTCAGCAAACCGTCCTATACCCGAATTAGGCATCACCATGAATTTGGTCACCACGCTTCAGAAGGAATACCGCGAGGTGTGCGAAACAATCAAAAACTTGGACGCAGAAATTCGCGCGGGAAATGGCCCCGCTATGCGCGATGCGGCCGACGAGCTGTTGCGGATGCGCCGCCAAGTCGACGCCGATCGACCCTACGGCCACGCCGTCGCCACAGTGATGGAGCAGTGGGCCGATGCCGACGCCGCCTACAACGACACCCTGCGCCTGATCGAGCACGCCCGCACTCAGCTCGACCTGCTACAGACCAACCCCGATGCCGACGAACTCGACATCGCCTCAGCGCAAGCCGATCTGGCCTTTCACACCCGCCGCCTGCCCGAACAGCCACCGTCGCATCAGTTTCACCAGGCCTTCGCCGAGGCGCAGGCTGCGCGCACCGCGGCCGCCGGCGGCCACAAGATCGTCACCGAGCACGACATCGCCGCCGCACGCGGCGACGCCGAGCGCGCGGACCTGGCCGCCCGCGCGCTGCTACGCGACCGCCGCCAGGCGCTGCGCCACGAGCTCGACCGCGCTGAGCGCGACGTCGCCGGTGCCTTCGCCGCGGCCCAGACCGCCACCTCCGACACTCTCGAGCAGCTGCTGAAATCGGCCCGCTCCGAAGTTGCCCTGCTCCAAGTGGCCGGCGACGCCGACCTCACCCGCACGCCCATGCCCATCCCCGCGGCGGCCCTCACAGCGCACGAGCCCCACACCGCCGACCGGCTCAAATCCTTGGCCGCGCAGCCCTATCGGCTCGTCGTCGTGCGCGCACACTCCACCGACCGCGAAACCGCCGCGGCGCTCTACACCCTGCGCAGCACCGCCAACGCCAACAACCGCAAAGTGCTCTGGCTCTCGACCACCGACGCCAGCGCGGCGCCCGCCCGCGAGGCCGAGCTGGCCGACACCATCACCACAGTCAGCCATGCGCACCAGCAAGTCAGCGGCCAGCAATGGGCGCTACCACCGGGAGCCATCGTCGTAGTCGACGACCCCGCGGCCGCCGAACCCGACGAGCTCGCCGACATCGCCCGCCACGCCGCAGCCGCAGATGCCCGAGTCATCCTCATCGACCCCAGCAACAGTCGCGGCCCCAGCTCGTCGGCGGTGCGGCTGCTCACCAACTCCCTGCCGTGGAACACCACTCTTACAGCCACCCCGTCAGGTCCCGCAGATCCGCTTCTAGACGCCATCCCAGCCGTCACCTTGGCCGATCGCCTCGGCCGCACCCACCTCAGCGAATCGTGGCGTCACTTGCTCGCCCAGTACGACAATGCCGCCCGCGGTGTGCGCGCCGCCCAGCGCCGCCACCTCGCCCTGGGATGGCGCGATCATTCACGGAGCACTGAAGCGCCCGAACACACACTCGGCGCCAACATCGACGACTGATCCGACGTGCTGGCTGACCAAGACTGGTACCGCCGGCGAAACCGCTCGCGAGCGATTAGCGAGAGTTCGCGAGTTTTTCCACCCGCGCATCCACAGGACGGCCCGTCTTCTTGCTAGCAGTAACTGCAGCGCGTGCCGCGGCCTGCCGCACGGCGAGGCTACGGCCTGATTTCGACTTCGGGGGGTTGCTGTTCGCCGTTGCCACCGAGACTCCCCTCTACGTCGACATCCAAGGCGGTGTGCTCCGCGATTACCTGGACGATATCTGAATCGTCTCGTGTGGCTAGTTTAGATTGCAGCAGCGTATCGAGCATCTTCCAGCCCAAGCGCCGCTTCTGTGTCGTCTGCGCTGAATGTCCGCTCTAACGCCCAGGTGACTCGACGCCACCGTTCACTTCGGCGGTCAGCGACATTCTTCTGCTGCCAGGTGACCAGCACACCGCCGATAGCCACAATCCCGACATCAACCTCACCCACGCCTGTGTAGGCATCTTCAAGTCCTTACCTGTCCGCCTGCCGCGAACGGTAGAAGATTGGACAGACAATGCCGGCTGCGACACGCGGCCGATGTCGGTCGGCCCGTTCTTGAGCCGCGTAGCATGCTCGACGTGGCACCCATGCTGCCTAAGTCTTCGCGCCGCTCTCCCGATCAGTCGCGAGCTCACCGATGATCCGCCGACTGCGATCTCCGCGGTTCCAGCGGATGCGGGCCTGCAATTCCGAGACGATGCCCTTGGGCATCGATCCCGACATCTTGAGCGCTGTGCGCACGGTTTACAGCACCGACCTTGGATTGCCCGACGACTGGACCACCGCTCGACGAGCCGAGTTCATGGCCGCCGAGGCCGAAAAGATCAGCTGGATGGTTCGGGCGTTGGCCAGCACACTCGGCCGCCAGAACGTTGCGAATTGGAGCCGGAGATCACGCGGCAGCGCTCCCGGTGCCGCAGTACGGGCCGAGTTGACAGCGCAGGCTCGTACCCAAGCGTTGGACTCTGTGCTGAGCACGGAGTTATACGAGCTCATCGCTTCTGATGAGTACGAGCTTTGAGCTCTAGACCTGCTGAGCGAGCCACCCGCTAGCCTCGATTTTTCGTCGGGGTTGGCGATGGTCGGCTGCGACCGCTCGGTGGGCGTGGGTAGAACGTTTTCGTGTTCAGTGCGTGTGGAGTCGTCCCGTGTCGCCGGGTGGGGCGGGCTTTCCCAGGGCCAGTGGGTCTTTCGTGATCGGTGGTCAGTGGGGCTGGCGGTTATCCGAAGGCGGTGCGCAGGTGTTGCCAGGCGGTGGCGATCTGGGCGGCCCAGCGCCAGGTGGCGTCGATACGCAGCCGTAGTTGGCGGGCGCCGTGGGTGATGCGGGCGGCCACGTGCAGGACGCGGTAGCGGAAGGTGGTGATCTCGGCGCGGGCCAGTCCCGGGTGGGTGCGGAATCCGATCAGGCGGGTCCAGGTGACCAGGTCGGTTGCAGTGAGCACGATTTCCAGCCAGGCGGCGTTGGCCCAGAAGCCGTGACAGGGCAGGTTGCGCAGGCCGGTGGCTTTGAGCTCGCGGATGCGGTCTTCGACGCGGGCGTGCTGGCGATGCCGCAGTTCCAGGCCGGCGAGTTGACCGGGTATGACACCAGGTGGTGTGTCGGTGATGAACGCGGTGACCCGCATCCCGTCGGCGTCGGTGAACCGCAACTGCGCACCGGGATGGGGTCTTTCCTTGCGCAGGATCAGCCGGGTTCCGGCTGGCCAGCTGTTCAGGTTGACCAGGTCGGTGGCCTCGGCGACCCAGGCGCCGCCGCGGATGCTACCGCCGGAGTCGATCGCCGGATACCAGCACTGTCCGAGGTTGAGGGTGTCCACGGCGTCCTGCACGCGGGCATCGACGGGGTAGCCGAAGGAGTACCCCACTCCGGCAGTGCGGCAGGCGTCGGCGAAGGTGTGGGTGGCTCCGGCGGTGTCGCAGCGCACCAGCACCTTCGGTGCCTCGGGGTCACCGCGACGATCGGGGTCGGGTCGCCACCGCGGCGGCAGGGACTCCAGCGCCCGCCCCAGGACGATGACGTGATCGGAGGCGGTGTTGGAGCCGGCGTTGCCGGTGCGCAGCAGTCCGGCCAGGGCTTCCCCGCCGGCGATCTCGGGGCGGTCCAAAAACGCCAGCAGCGGGTGATGACCGAACGTCTTCTTCCAGGTCGGTGTGGCACCGGTCTTGTTGTCGGAGTGATCGATCACCAGGGTTGCATCGATGTCGATGTGCAGCCAGCCCTGACCCTCGGGGGCCGCTGCGGCTTCCCAGGCCGCCGCGCGCGCACCAGCCGGCGCTGCCCGTACCCCGGGTAGGTGCCCGGCGTCGATGCGCTGATCTATCAGCCGCCACATGGTGGTCGTCGAGGCCTTCGCGCCGAACACATGCTCGCGATCGCCACACAACTGACCGACCCCGTCGATGCAATCGGCACCGTCGGCGACCGCGGCCGCCAGATCGCAGAACACCTCCCCGGGCGCGTACACCCACGGACCCCGGTAAGTGTCAGCCAAAACAGCGGTGACCTGCGCCGACAGGCCGGTGCGGTCGGCGAGTTCACGCAGCAGGCCCATCCCGGCATGCGACAAGACACCATGGCCGTCGGCCGACACTTTCACCCGCGAAGCGGCCGCGATATTCTTCACCTGCGAAGTGCCTTCCCGTGGGAACGATCCGAACCTTAGATAAGTCCGATTATTCCTTGCAGGACAGGCACTTTCGCGTATCTACACCCTGTTTCGCACGGCATTTCACGAAAAATCTGGGCTAGAGCCAAATTCACCGCTCGTCGGGGACAAGCGAAGACGATTAGAGAATTTGCCACTCTGGCCGATCAAAGATGCCTCAGGTGGTGGACCGCGTTCCGCGCATCGGCATACGTTCAGGCGATGCGAAATCGTTCCAGGACCCCAAAGCCGAGTGGCGAGCCTGTCGCGTTGGGCCGGATTCTACCCTCGGTAATTATGGCACTCGCCTGGCGGCAGTCGACTCGAGGTTCTCTTTCGCCAGTCCTCGAACTGGGCCAAACTGCCCTCGCTCAAACACGTCGTTTTTCGATCGAGGGAGGTGATTCAATTGAAGAGCAATGCTTTTGACGGGCTGCCGCTACTGCTTGCAGTCCCCCGGGCAGCCGCCATGCTGGGAATCAGCCGAGCAGCAGCTTATCGTCTAGCCGCTGCCGGCGAACTGCCAGTGCGCAGGCTTGGTGGCCGGGTCTATGTCGTGACCGCGGAGCTGCAGCAGCTGATCGCTTCGTGAAGGCCGATCACTTTCCCAGGGCGCCCGACATCTGTTCACTAGAGCTCCGGTCCGCTGTTAGCTGACGTATGAATTCTGTCGCGGCGACGGCCATGTCACCACCCTCAGGCAGCATGGGGTGGAATCACTCGTATAGGACATTGGAGTCAACAGGAGGTTAGATGGCTAGCACCGATGAACCGGATCGGAAGCGCACTCGCCGCGCCGAGCCGATCACCCGCCGCAGCGCAAGGAACGGCGTGGTCACCTACACGTTCCAGGTAGATATCGGTTCTCGCCCTAACGGGACGCGGAGGAGGCAGCGATTCACCTTCTCGACGCTTGCAGAAGCGCGTCGCGAGTATCGGAAGATCACGACCGAGGTCGCCGCGGGGACGTTCGTTAGGAGGAATGACACGACCGTCGCCGACTTTCTCGCTCGATGGCTCGGCGGTAGACGCGACGTGCGGCCCAATACCCTTGCAGGCTACAAGCATTCATTGAAGCCTGTTATCGACCAACTGGGCAGAATGGGCCTGCAGCAATTAAGAACCGCCGATATCGACGCCTTGGTAACAATTCGATTGAACGGCACACCAGTAGCGGAGCGTGACAAGCGAGGCCGCCGCGCGGCTGAGGTACTCACGTACTTGCGGTCAAAGTCCGAGGGGGCGCAGTATTCCGAGATCCTCACTGCCCTTGGCGAGCCAGGCATTAAGGCCCTCGACCGGCTGGTGGCTTCCGGGGAGGTGTTACGGCCAGGCCGCGGCCGATACGTCGCCAAATACGGAGACGACCCCGCACAACCCAAGGTTCCCGGCAGCGTGAGCGCCCGAACTGTCGTGACCATGCTTGTGGTGTTGTCTTCGGCTCTCGACGACGCGATGCGGGAGGGGTTGGTGGCCCGCAACGTGGCACGCTTGGTAAAGCGCCCGGCGGTCAAGCACCACGAAATGGCGAGCTGGACAACAGAACAGGCTGGCCGATTCCGTGAGCATGTGCGCGATGAACGGCTCGCTGCGTGCTGGCTACTTACGCTGGCAGGTCTTCGCCGGTCCGAGATCCTCGGATTGCGATGGTCCGATATTGACTTCGATGCCGGTACCGTCTCTGTCGCGCAAGGCCGCGTAGTGGTCGAAGGCCGCGGGACCATCACCGGAGACCCGAAGTCGAAACGGTCTCGCCGGGCACTACCGATGCCTGCTGATGTGCTCGCTGCACTGCGAGCTTTGAGATTACGTCAGGCTGAAGAACGCCTCGCCCTTGGCGCTGAATACCTCGATAGCGGCCTCGTCGCCGTCAACGTGGACGGCTCTCTCATTCGCCCCGAGACATACTCGGCGGATTTTGCACGACACGCAAAAGATGCTGCGGTGCCGGTGATTCGGCTACACGACGTCCGGCATACGGCGGCCACCATGCTGCTCGACGTTGGTACTACCCCATCGGCAACGGCCAAGTGGCTTGGCCATGACCCTGCAATAACGCTGCGCGTGTACGGCCACGTCTACGACGACGCGCTGGCTGCGGCCGGCGATGCACTGCTCGGACGCTCGAGGTCGATCGGCGAGCAGTGACCGTGCCGTGAGCGACGGCAACATGCCGCTCGGCGAATCTGTGGATCTTCAAAGCCCACCCGCAACGAATGAGAGTTTCGGTAGTTTCTCTTTCGAGCCGGTCGCAAGCGCGCAACGATCCCTTGATCGACGTCGTGTTCATGGCCAAGGTTGGCATTGTGCGTCGCCATGATGTCTGTCGGCGCGCGCTGCGACTGAACGAGCCCATAAGTTCGAAGTAGACCGACTCGGAGTCTGTCCGTGGCAACGAAAAGGTATCTCCCGGTGGGCTACGAAGAGGTATCCACCTGCGGCCAAATAAAAGTATCGAACCCGCGTTTCAATCGTGTCGATAAGGACTGCGGGCCCGATAGTGACGGCGAATGCCGCCATGCAATCACCATCTTCATCGAGCTGTCCATTGGAATCTGCGAAGGGCCGCACAGACATCATTTCGGCCTATCGCCAGCTCGGTTCCCACCGGGCCGCCGCCGACGCGTGCGGCACCCACCCACCGGACCGTCAAGAAGGTGGTGGATATGTTCGAAGCCGGCCAGGCCGGCGTGCCGCCAGGCCGCGGGCCAAACGTGGGCTCAAGTACGACGCGGTGGCCGAGCTGGCCGGGTCAACAGTACCGCGGTGCACACGCTGGCACACTCTTGGCACAACGGGGGTTTGTCCGTTCGATGCAAAAAACGTCTGAACTGCAAATTTAGACGTGGGCGCGGACGGTATCGAACCGCCGACCGCTGGTGTGTAAAACCAGAGCTCTACCACTGAGCTACGCGCCCTTGCAGAGGCAAGCTACACGGCGATGACCTGCGACGGGAAATCACCTCAGCCCGAGCGCAGGGCCGTCAACGCGTCCGTCCACAGCGCGTGATCGCGAGCCTCCCCCGGCTCCTTCATCTCGGCGAACCGGACGATTCCGGTGCGGTCGACGACGAATGTGCCGCGGTTGGCGATGCCCGCGTTCTCGTTGAACACGCCGTACACCGATGCGACGGCGCCGTGTGGCCAGAAATCGGACAGCACCGGGAAAGTGAAGCCGCTCTGTGTCGCCCAGATCTTGTGGGTCGGGGGCGGCCCGACCGAGATGGCCAGCGTCGCGGTGTCGTCGTTCTCGTACTCGGGCAGCCGGTCGCGAATCTCGTCGAGTTCGCCCTGACAGATACCGGTGAACGCCAGCGGGAAGAACACCAGCAGCACGTTTTTCACGCCGCGAAAGTCGCTCAGCGTGACGGGCTGACCGTTCTGGTCCTTGAGCGTGAAGTCCGGCGCTTCCGTACCGACGTCGATCATCTTCTCCCCGCCGCCTTGCTCTTCGGTTGCACCAGCCTGCTTGCGATCCAGTCGCCCAGGTTGGCCGAGGAGGTCTGCATCAGGCCGGCGGTAGGGGCCGATTCGGCGATCTCGGCCGGCTGGACGTGGCCGGGTTTGCCCGTCTTCGGCGTGACCACCCAGATCACGCCGTCGTCGGCCAGCGGAGTGATGGCGTCCATGAGCGCGTCCACCAGGTCCCCGTCGTCATCGCGCCACCAGAGCAGCACGACGTCGATGACCTCGTCGGCGTCCTCATCGAGCAATTCGCTGCCACACGCTTCCTCGACGTCGGCTCGGATGTCGTCGTCGACGTCCTCGTCCCAGCCCAGTTCCTGTACAACCTGATCTTGCTGGATGCCCAGTCTGCGGGCGTAGTTCGGGGCGTCATCCGCCGCGACCACGGTCGGTCCTCCTTCAGCCGGCTCGGGCGCACGTTGCGCTCGGGATTGTCGTGGGGCTTGTCTTGGGCCCTATCGTCGCACGAAGGGCTGCGCCTGCACGCCACTGGCGGCAAGGTTGGTCAAATATGAAGATTTTCAGTAAAGAGCGTCACAGAGGTTGAGCGCGCTGGTCTTGGTGTCGTTGAGCCGGCTGATCGCCGCGTTGAACTCCTCGGGTCCGTAGTTGCCTGCGATCGCGGTCGCCACGTCCCTGGCCGCATCGACCCATCCGTTGAGCGCATCGGTGAGCTCGGGGCTCAGCACGTCGGAGATGCTGCGCGCGACCATGTCGGCGCTGTGGTTCAGGGCGTCGATCGCCGGACCGGCCTTGACCGGCGCGTCGGAGGCGTTCTGGTTGAACGCGTCGACATAGGCGTTGACCGCGGTGATCGCGTCGACGCTGCTCGAGCTGAGCGTCTCGCAGGACGAGTGGATCGCCTCCCTGGTGATCGACGACTGGCGTGCCGACTCCTTGGCGCTCGAGCTCGCGGCCGACTCCTCCAACGACGCCGATACCGACGCCCGGTACACCGGCGCCTCGGCGGTATCGACCTGCGCGGACCCTTCGGTGACGCTGCTGCAACCGACGACGACCATGGCCGCGGTCGCCGATATGCCGATTATCAGTGCGCCAACCTGCAGCGGTTTTTGCACAAGCGCACCGTTGACCACGGCTGCAGACGTTACCGGTTCGGACCGGGGATCGCCGGTTCATTCCAGTCGCCAACCCCACCGATGCAGGTGGGGCAGGATGGGAGAAGGATGGAATGTGTCGCCGACGCCCGGCACATGAACCGCCTACCGAGGAGCGGAAGTTGACCACCGAGTTCGTGCGCCAAGACCTGGCCCAAAGTTCCAGCACCACAGCCGAACACGAAAGAGTACGGGTAATCCGCGAGGGTGTGGCCTCGTACCTGCCCGACATCGACCCCGAGGAGACCGGGGAATGGCTGGAATCGTTCGACCAGCTGGTGGAACGGTCTGGCCCCGCCCGCGCCCGCTACCTGATGCTGCGGATGCTGGAACGCTCCCGGGAGAAGCGGGTGGCCATTCCCGCCCTGACGTCCACCGACTACGTCAACACCATCCCCACCGAATCCGAACCGTGGTTCCCCGGTGACGAGGATGTCGAGCGGCGCTTCCGGACCTGGATCCGGTGGAACGCCGCGATAATGGTGCACCGCGCACAGCGGCCCGGCGTCGGCGTCGGCGGCCACATCTCGACCTATGCGTCCTCGGCGGCGCTCTACGAGGTGGGCTTCAACCACTTCTTCCGCGGGAAGTCGCACCCCGGCGGCGGCGACCAGGTGTTCATCCAGGGCCACGCCTCCCCTGGCATCTACGCTCGAGCGTTCCTCGAGGGCCGGCTGACCGAGGACCAGCTCGACGGGTTCCGCCAGGAGCACAGCCATCCGGGCGGCGGGCTGCCGTCATATCCGCACCCGCGGCTGATGCCGGACTTCTGGGAATTCCCCACGGTCTCGATGGGTCTTGGGCCCATCAACGCGATATTCCAGGCCCGGTTCAACCACTACCTGCACAACCGCGGCATCAAGGACACCTCCGAGCAACACGTCTGGTGTTTCCTCGGCGACGGCGAGATGGACGAGCCGGAAAGCCGCGGCGCCGCACATGTCGCGGCGCTGGAGGGCCTGGACAACCTGACCTACGTCGTCAACTGCAACCTGCAGCGCCTCGACGGTCCGGTGCGCGGCAACGGCAAGATCATCCAGGAACTGGAGTCGTTCTTCCGCGGCGCCGGCTGGAACGTCATCAAGGTGGTGTGGGGCCGCGAGTGGGACGCGCTGCTGCACGCCGACAAGGATGGCGCGCTGGTCAACCTGATGAACACCACCCCGGACGGGGACTATCAGACCTATAAGGCCAACGACGGCGGCTATGTACGCGAGCACTTCTTCGCCCGCGATCCGCGCACCAAGCAGTTGGTGGAGCACCTGTCCGATCAGGAGATCTGGAACCTCAAACGCGGCGGCCACGACTACCGCAAGGTCTACGCCGCCTACCGCGCGGCGATGGATCACAAGGGCCAGCCCACCGTCATATTGGCCAAGACCATCAAGGGTTACTCGCTGGGCGCACACTTCCAGGGCCGCAACGCCACTCACCAGATGAAAAAGCTTGCGCTGGAGGACCTCAAGTATTTCCGTGACGCGATGCGGATCCCGATCAGCGACGAGCAGATCGAGGAGAACCCTTACCTGCCACCGTATTACCACCCCGGCCCGGAGGCCCCCGAGATCCGCTACCTGCTGGATCGGCGCCGCGCGCTGGGCGGCTTCGTTCCCGAGCGCCGCACCAAGTCCAAGTCGCTGACGCTGCCGAGCAGCGACGCCTACAAGGCGCTGAAGAAGGGTTCGGGCAACCAAGAGGTGGCCACCACCATGGCCACCGTCCGCACCTTCCGAGAAGTATTGCGCAACAAGGAGATCGGATGGCGAATCGTACCGATCATCCCGGACGAGGCGCGCACCTTCGGCATGGATTCGTGGTTCCCGTCGCTGAAGATCTACAACCCCAACGGTCAGCTGTACACCTCCGTGGACGCCGACCTGATGCTGGCCTACAAGGAAAGCGAAACAGGCCAGATCCTGCACGAGGGCATCAACGAGGCCGGTTCGTCGGCGAGCTTCATCGCGGCCGGCACGTCGTATGCGACGCACAACGAGCCGATGATCCCGATCTACATCTTCTATTCGATGTTCGGCTTCCAGCGCACCGGCGACAACCTGTGGGCGGCCGGCGACCAGATGGCCCGCGGGTTCCTGCTCGGCGCGACTGCCGGGCGCACCACGCTGGTCGGCGAGGGCTTGCAGCACGCCGACGGGCACTCGCCGCTGCTGGCGTCGAGCAACCCGGCGGTGGTCGCCTACGACCCGGCATTCGCCTACGAGATCGCCCACATCGTCGACAGTGGCCTACACCGCATGTTCGGCGAGAACCCGGAGAACGTGTTCTTCTATCTGACCATTTACAACGAGCCCTACAGGCAGCCCGCCGAGCCGGCGGATGTCGACGTCGAGGGCCTGTTGCGGGGCATCTACCGGTACCAGCCTGCGGAGAAGAAGGGCTCGCATTCCGCCCAGATTCTGGCGTCGGGGGTGGCGATGCCGTCGGCGCTCAAGGCGGCCGAGTTGCTCGCCGACGAATGGGACGTCGCCGCCGACGTCTGGTCGGTGACCAGTTGGGGTGAACTCAACCGAGACGGCGTCGAGATCGAGAAACAGCGGCTGCGTCACCCGGACCGGCCGGCAGGAACGCCTTACATCACCAAGACGCTCGCCGAGGCCGAAGGCCCGGTGGTGGCCGTCTCTGACTGGATGCGCGCGGTACCCGAGCAGATTCGGCCCTGGGTCCCAGGCACCTACATCACGCTGGGCACCGACGGCTTCGGCTTCTCCGACACCCGGCCCGCCGCGCGGCGTTACTACAACACCGACGGCGAGTCGATCGCCGTGGCGGCGCTGGAGGGCCTGGCCCGCGACGGCAACATCGATCAGTCCATCGCGGTCGAGGCCGCGAAAAAGTATGAGATAGACAATGTGATGGCTGCTCCGGAGCAGACGTCGGACCCCGGAGTGGCTTAAGGCCACGACATCGGCGTGAGAGTGGCTTAAGGCCACGACATCGGCGTGAGAGTGGCTTAGCGTTCGGCCGCTGCCCCAACGGGCGAACTTGGAGGTTTCCTCTATAGCGGTGGCGTAGCCTTTATAGGTGCCTGACAACCGGTTCATACCGCCGAAGTCGACGGTCGAGGTGTTGGAGACCGTGCCCGACTCCGTGCTGCGCCGGTTGCAGCAGTATTCGGGCCGGCTGGCCACCGAGGCGGTGCGGGCGATGGAAGAGCGCCTACCGTTTTTCGCCGAACTCGAGGCGTCGCAACGGTCCAGCGTGCAGTTGGTCGTGCAGACCGCGGTGGTCAATTTCGTCGAGTGGATGCGGGATCCGCAGAGCAACGTCAGCTACACCGCACAGGCCTTCGAAGTCGTACCGCAGGACCTGCGGCGGCGTATCGCGCTGCGGCAGTCGGTCGAGATGGTGCGCGTCACCATGGAGTTCTTCGAAGAGGTCGTGCCGCTGCTGGCCCGTTCCGAGGCGCAGTTGACCGCCCTGACCGCGGGGATCCTGCGCTACAGCCGCGATCTGGCGTTCGCCGCGGCCAGCGCCTACGCCGACCAGGCGGAGGCCCGCGGCGCATGGGACACCCGGATGGAGGCCAATGTCGTCGACGCCGTCGTGCGCGGTGACACGGGTCCGGAGTTGCAGTCCCAGGCCGCCGCGCTGAACTGGGATGCCACCGCCCCCGCCACCGTGATCCTCGGACTGCCGCAACCCGATCGGATCGATCTGGCCAGCGACGACGTGCACGACGTGGTGCGCCGCAACGGCCGCGCGGCGTTGTCCGACGTGCACGGCAACTGGTTGGTCGCGATCGTGTCGGGCGCGCTGTCCCCCACCGACCGGTTCCTCACCGAGATACTGACGGTGTTCGCCGACGGACCCGTGGTGATCGGTCCCACGGCCACCTCGCTGGCGAGCGCCCACCGCAGCGCAATCGAGGCCATCTCGGGCATGAACGCCGTGGCGGGCTGGACGGGGGCGCCCCGGCCCGTGTCGGCCCGCGAGCTCCTGCCCGAGCGGGCGCTGTTGGGCGACATGACGGCGATGGCTGCGCTGGAGACGGAGGTAATGAGGCCGCTGGCCGACGCCGGCCCCGCATTGACCGAGACTCTCGACGCCTACCTGGACTCCGGCGGCGCCATCGAAGCCTGCGCACGCAAATTGTTCGTTCATCCAAATACCGTCCGGTACCGGCTGAGGCGGATCGCCGACTTCACGGGCCGCGATCCCACGCTTCCTCGTGACGCCTATGTGCTGCGGGTGGCCGTCACGGTCGGCCGGCTCGGCCGGCAGGCTTACCAGACGAGCACAGCGAATTTGATCACTCCGGCACGTCCGGCGCTGGGACCAGCAGCGGTGGACACTCCGCAGTCCTGGCATTAGATCGCAAGCGCATATCGGTAGCGTCGCATCACAGACGGTTTTGTGGGGTTTCCACAAAAACATAAGACGAGGTTCATAATCTCTTACACCGCGCAAACAGCTCTTCACAGTGTTCTCTTAAATACGTGCCTCATAAAGCCGTTGCACTTCTCGCGCCCGGACAGGGCTCCCAGACCCCTGGCATGCTCGCCGCATGGCTGGAGTTGCCCGGCGCCGCCGAGCGGCTCGCGGCCTGGTCGCAGATCAGCGGGCTGGATCTCGCCCGACTGGGCGCCACCGCCTCGGCAGAGGAGATCACCGACACCGCCGTGACCCAGCCGCTCGTCGTGGCGGCGACTCTGCTGGCTCACGAGGAGCTGACGCGGCGCGGTCTGGTCTCAGCACAAACGGGCCAGGAGATCATCGTGGCGGGTCATTCCGTCGGCGAGATCGCGGCCTACGCGATCGCCGGTGTGATCTCGGCTGACGACGCGGTCAGGCTGGCCACCACGCGCGGTGCCGAGATGGCGAAGGCGTGCGCAGCGGAAGCCACCGGCATGGCGGCGGTGCTCGGCGGTGAGGAAACCGACGTGCTCGCGCGCCTGGAAGCGCTCGATTTGGTGCCGGCCAACCGAAACGCCGCGGGACAGATCGTCGCCGCCGGCGCGGTCGCGGCGCTCGACAAGCTGGTCGAGGACCCACCGGAGAAGGCGCGCGTGCGCAAGCTGGCCACTGCGGGCGCCTTCCATACCCAATACATGGCCTGCGCCCTCGACGGTTATGCCGCCGCGGCCGAAGGTGCGACGGCGCACGAACCGAAAACGACGCTTCTGTCGAACGCCGACGGCCAGCCGGTGGCTTCGGCCTCCGACGCCATGAGCAAGCTGGTGGCGCAGATGACGCGCCCGGTGCGCTGGGATCTGTGCACCGCGACCATGCGCAAGCTCAATGTGACCGCGATCGTCGAGTTCCCGCCCGCCGGGACGCTCGCCGGGATCGCGAAAAGAGAACTTCGGGGGGTGCCGACGTACGCCGTCAAGTCCCCCGCTGACCTGGACGGGCTTGCCGAGCTCTGATAAGCGCGCCTGTTCCAGATACAACCGCATAACGATCGTCAATCCCATCAAGTAACAACCCGATTAGAAGGAGCCCCCGTGCCCGCCAGCCAGGATGAAATTATCGCCGGTCTCGCCGAGATCATCGAAGAGGTCACCGGTATCGAGCCCTCCGAGGTCACCCCGGAGAAAAGCTTCGTCGACGACCTGGACATCGACTCGCTGTCGATGGTCGAGATCGCCGTTCAGACGGAGGACAAGTACGGCGTGAAGATCCCCGACGAGGACCTCGCCGGTCTGCGCACCGTCGGTGACGTCGTCACCTACATCCAGAAGCTCGAGGAAGAGAACCCCGAAGCGGCCGCGGCCATCCGCGCGCAGATCGAAGCCGATCGGGCATGAGTAGACCTTCCACTGCTAACGGCGGTTTCCCGAACGTCGTCGTGACCGCCGTCACGGCGACCACGTCGGTCGCGGCGGACATCGAGAGCACGTGGAAGGGCCTGCTTGCCGGCGAAAGCGGCATCCGCGTCCTCGAGGATGAGTTCGTCACCAAGTGGGACCTTCCGGTCCGCATCGGTGGTCACCTCGTCGACGCGATCGATGACCACATGACGCGACTGGACATGCGGCGGATGTCGTATGTCCAGCGCATGGCCAAGTACCTCAGTGGCCAGCTCTGGGAGACCGCGGGCAACCCCGAGGTCGACCCGGATCGCTTCGCCGTGGTCGTCGGCACCGGCCTGGGTGGCGGCGAGAAGATCGTCGAGACCTACGACGCGATGAACGAGGGCGGCCCCCGCAAGGTGTCGCCGCTCGCCGTGCAGATGATCATGCCGAACGGTGCGGCCGCGGTGATCGGACTGCAGTTGGGCGCCAGAGCCGGGGTCATCACCCCGGTTTCGGCGTGCTCATCGGGTTCGGAGGCGATCGCCCACGGCTGGCGCCATATCGTCATGGGTGATGCGGATATCGCCGTCGTCGGCGGCGTCGAGGGCGGAATCGAAGCGTTGCCGATCGCGGCGTTCTCGATGATGCGCGCGATGTCCACCAACAACGACCATCCCGAGGGCGCCTCCCGGCCGTTCGACAAGAACCGCGACGGGTTCGTCTTCGGCGAGGCCGGTGCGCTCATGATCATCGAGACCGAGGAGCACGCCAAGGCCCGCGGAGCCAAGCCGTTGGCCCGGCTGATGGGTGCGGGCATCACGTCCGACGCCTTCCACATGGTCGCTCCTGCGTCCGACGGCCTACGCGCCGGCCAGGCGATGAAGCGTGCAATGGAGACCGCGGGCCTGGAACCCAAGGACATCCAGCACGTCAACGCGCACGCCACCGCGACGTCGATCGGCGACGTCGCCGAGGCCAACGCGATTCGATCCGCGGGGGTCGAGCATGCGGCGGTCTATGCGCCGAAGTCGGCGCTCGGTCACTCCATCGGGGCGGTCGGCGCGCTGGAGTCGGCACTGACCGTGCTCTCGCTGCGTGACGGTGTCATCCCGCCGACACTGAACTACGAGACCCCTGATCCTGAGATCGATCTCGATGTGGTTGCGGGCGAGCCTCGTTATGGCGACTACCAGTACGCCATCAACAACTCGTTCGGATTCGGCGGACACAATGTCGCCCTGGCCTTCGGGCGCTACTGAGCGAAAGGAACTTTCGACCAGTAATGGCAGGGTTATCGACGGGGAACGGTTTCCCCAACGTCGTCGTCACGGGTATCGCCATGACGACCGCCCTGGCCACCAGCGCCGACGAAACCTGGAAGAAGCTGTTGGATGGCCAGAGCGGAATCCGCAGGCTCGAAGACCCATTCGTGGAGGAGTATGACCTGCCGGTTCGCATCGGCGGGCATCTCCTCGAGGACTTCAACCAGGAGTTGACGCGGGTCGAGCTGCGTCGACTTTCCTATCTGCAGAAGATGTCGACGGTGCTGGGCCGGCGAGTGTGGGAGAACGCAGGCTCACCCGAGGTGGACCCGAAGCGGTTGACGGTGTCGATCGGCACCGGCATGGGCTCCACCGAGGAGTTGGTGTTCAGCTACGACAACATGCGCGCCAAGGGCCTGAAGGCGGTTTCGCCGCTGGCCGTGCAGATGTACATGCCCAATGCGGCTGCCGCGGCGGTGGGCTTGGAGCGCAAGGCCCGCGCCGGGGTGGTCACCCCGGTCTCGGCGTGCGCGTCGGGGTCGGAGGGCATCGCGCACGCGTGGCGCAACATCGTGCTCGGCGAGGCCGACGTCGCGATCTGCGGTGGGGTGGAGACCAAGATCGAGGCGGTGCCGATCGCCGGCTTCGCCCAGATGCGAATCGTGTTGTCCACCACCAACGATGACCCGGCCGGCGCATGCCGGCCGTTCGACAGGGACCGTAACGGCTTCGTGTTCGGCGAAGGCGGTGCGCTGATCGTCATCGAGACCGAAGAGCACGCCAAAGCGCGCGGCGCGAACATCCTTGCTCGGATCATGGGCGCCAGCATCACCTCCGACGGCTACCACATCGTCGCGCCCGACCCGAACGGCGAGCAGGCCGGTCACGCAATGACGCGTGCCATCGAACTCGCCGGACTGCAGCCCACGGACATCGACCACGTCAACGCGCATGCCACCGGCACCAGCGTGGGTGACGTGGCCGAAGGCAAGGCGATCAACAACGCGATGGGCAGCCACCGGCCGGCGGTGTACGCACCCAAGGCGGCGCTCGGCCACTCGGTCGGCGCGGTGGGTGCGGTGGAGTCCATCCTGACTGTGATGGCGCTGCGCGAAGGCATCATCCCCCCGACGCTGAACCTGCGTAACCTCGATCCGGAGATTGATCTGGACGTGGTCGCCGGCGAGCCCCGGTCGGGCAACTATCAATACGCGATCAACAACTCGTTCGGATTCGGTGGGCACAACGTCGCGCTCGCATTCGGGAAATACTGACATCCCGAAATCCCAGCGCTACAGGAGGTTTTGAATGACGATCATGGCGCCCGAGACAGTCGGCGAATCGCTTGACCCTCGTGATCCGCTGCTGCGTCTGAGCACCTTCTTCGACGACGGCAGCGTCGAGCTGCTGCACGAGCGTGACCGCTCGGGCGTGCTCGCCGCCGCCGGGACCGTCAACGGCGTGCGCACCATCGCGTTCTGCACCGACGGCACCGTCATGGGTGGCGCCATGGGCGTCGAGGGGTGTGCCCACATCGTCAACGCCTACGACCAGGCCATCGAGGAACAGAGTCCGATCGTGGGAATCTGGCACTCGGGTGGCGCCCGGCTCGCGGAGGGCGTCAAGGCACTGCACGCGGTCGGCCTGGTGTTCGAGGCGATGATCCGGGCGTCCGGGTACGTTCCGCAGATCTCGGTCGTCGTCGGCTTCGCCGCCGGCGGCGCGGCGTACGGCCCCGCCCTCACCGACGTGATCGTGATGGCGCCCGAAAGCCGGGTCTTCGTCACCGGTCCCGACGTCGTGCGCAGTGTGACCGGCGAGGACGTCGACATGGCGTCGCTGGGCGGTCCCGATACCCACCACAAGAAGTCCGGCGTGTGCCACATCGTCGCCGACGACGAACTCGACGCTTATGAGCGCGGCCGCCGACTGGTCGGATTGTTCTGCCAGCAGGGCCATTTCGACCGGGCCAAGGCCGAGGCGGGCGACACCGACCTCCACGCGCTGCTTCCGGCGTCAGCGCGACGCGCTTACGACGTTCACCCGCTGGTCGAAGCCCTGCTGGATTCGAGCGCCGACGGCGCGGAGCCCTTCGAGGAGTTCCAGGGCAAGTGGGCGCCTTCGATCGTCATCGGCCTTGGCCGGCTGTCCGGCCGCAGCGTCGGCGTGATCGCCAACAACCCGCTGCGCCTCGGCGGGTGCCTGAACTCCGAGAGTGCGGAGAAGGCAGCGCGATTCGTGCGGCTGTGCGACGCGTTCGGCATTCCGATCATCAACATCGTCGATGTCCCCGGCTACCTGCCCGGTGTGGACCAGGAGTGGGGCGGCGTCGTGCGGCGCGGAGCCAAGCTGCTGCACGCGTTCGGTGAGTGCTCAGTCCCGCGG
Organism: Mycolicibacterium sp. ND9-15; assembly: GCF_035918395.1. Taxonomy (NCBI): domain Bacteria; kingdom Bacillati; phylum Actinomycetota; class Actinomycetes; order Mycobacteriales; family Mycobacteriaceae; genus Mycobacterium; species Mycobacterium jinjuense. The sequence continues at coordinate 4,473,350 of NZ_CP142362.1, read as the reverse complement.
GTCACGCTGGTGACGCGAAAGATCTACGGCGGTGCCTACATCGCGATGAACTCGCGCTCGCTCGGTGCGACGAAGGTCTACGCGTGGCCCGACGCCGAGGTCGCGGTCATGGGCGCCAAAGCCGCTGTGGGCATTCTGCACAAGAAGAAGTTGGCCGCCGCTGCAGACCACGAGCGTGAGGAGTTGCACGAGGAGTTGGCTGCCGAGCACGAGAAGATCGCGGGCGGAGTGGATTCGGCGATCGAGATCGGCGTCGTCGACGAGAAGATCGACCCGTCGCACACGCGAAGCAAGCTGACCCAGGCGCTGGCTGAGGCGCCGGCACGCCGCGGCCGCCACAAGAACATCCCGCTGTAACTGTGGTTTCGGTGCGCTACTGGTCGCTGCGCGATCACCAGCGCGCCGAAGTCACAAATTCCTCGGCCGCCGGCCACACGCGTTCCCGGTCGGACTCCACCAGCCCGATACGCGTGCGACGGTCCACGATGTCGTCGACGGTCAACGCGCCCTCGTGTGTCACCGCGTATTCGAACTCCGCACGGATGACGTCGATTCCGTCGGCCACCGGTTCGGTGGGTCGGTCACAGCTCGCCGACGCGATGACGTTCGGCGCCTCGGCCCCGAAGCGAGCCACCAACGACCCCGGTAACTCGGACGGTGAGCGCAGCGTCGCAACGGGATTCGCGGGCGCACCGACCAACGGAAGGTTGCGGGTGCGGCAGGCACTCGCGGCCAGTCCCCGCAACTCGGTGGCCCGGTCGAGAACATCCTCGGCCATGTACCGGTACTCGGTGAGCTTCCCGCCGATCACGCTGATGACGCCCGACGGCGACTCGACGACGGCGTGCTCCCGTGACACGTCGGCCGTCCGTCCTGCCCCGGCGTCGATGAGCGGCCGCAGCCCCGCGTACGCACCGATCACGTCGGATCGGCTCAGCTTCACCGCAAGCGCGGTGTTGACCGTGTCGAGGAGAAACGCGATCTCCTCCGAAGTGGGCTGCGGGACATCGGGTATCGGGCCGGGCGCATCTTCGTCGGTGAGCCCGAGGTAGACCCGGCCCAGCTGCTCCGGCATCGCGAACACGAAGCGGTTGATCTCGCCGGGGATCGGGATCGTCAGCGCCGCAGCAGGATTGCCGAGCGTGGATGCGTCGAACACCAGATGCGTCCCGCGGCTGGGCCGCAGCTTGATCGACGGCTCCACCTCCCCCGCCCACACCCCGGAGGCGTTGATCACCGCACGCGCGGTGACGTCGAAAGAGTCACCGGTGAGCTGATCGGTCAGCCGCACCGACGTGCCTGTCGCGTTCGAGGCGCCGACCCGCGTCAGGATGCGGGCGCCGTGCTGGGCGGCGGTCCGCGCCACCGCGGTGACCAGCCGGGCGTCGTCGATCAACTGTCCGTCGTACGCCAGGTACGCCCCGTCGAGGCCGTCCCGGCGGACGGTCGGAGCCAGTTCGACGGCGCGTTGCGCATCGATCCGGCGCGAGCGCGGCAGCACGGATGCGGGGGTGCCCGCCAGCTTGCGCAGGCCGTCGCCGGCGGCGAAGCCGAACCGCACCAGGGCCCGCGACGCCGGGTTCATCGACGGCAGCAGCGGGACCAGCTGTGGCATGGCCTTGACCAGGTGGGGCGCGTTGCGTGTCATCAGGATTCCGCGCTCGGCCGCGCTGCGCCGGGCGATGCCCACGTTGCCGGTGGCCAGGTACCGCAGTCCGCCGTGTACGAGCTTGGAACTCCATCTGCTGGTGCCGAACGCCAGGTCGTGCTTTTCCACCAATGCGACGCTGAGCCCGCGAGTGGCCGCGTCCAGCGCGATCCCGGCGCCGGTGATACCGCCCCCGATCACGATGACGTCGATGCGCTCGCCGCCGGCCAGCACCCCGAGTTCGGAGGCGCGGCGGGTCTGGTTGAGGGCCGTGGAGCCGGTCATGGTGCGAGGTACCCGTCTAGGCAGCGCGCGAGTTCGATGTCGAGCGCTTCGATGTCGAGGATCGCGGCGACCACCTGCCACGACTGGATTGCCGAGCGACCGACGAGCAAACACATCGCGGCGAGTTCCCGTGGTTCGCCCGCGCGCACGCTGCCCTCTTCCTGCGCGAGCTTGATCTCGTTGGCCAAGGCGTCGACCATGATCTGTTGACTGGTGCCCAAGCGCTCGGCCGTGTAGACCATCGTCAGCTCGGGGGCATTGCGCAGTACCGACATGACGACCTCGTCGTTGCGCAGGCGTTTACCCACCTCGACGATCCGCTCCACGACGGCTTCGCGCCCGATCCCACGGCTCGGCACCGCGTCCAGAGCCCCGACGATCCGCCGCGTGAGCAGCCCCGCGAGCACCGACCGGGTGTCGGGCCAGCGGCGGTACACCGTCGGCCTGCTGACTCGGGCGCGGCGAGCAATCTCAGCGAGCGTGACCCGGTCGACGCCGTGCGCGGTGACGCAGTAGGCCGCGGCGTCTAGTATCCGGGCATCGACCGTCGTCGATAGCTCATTACGGATTGACGTCATGTGTAATACTGTAACGCATGACGCGTCCGGATGCCCAGCCGACTGCTCTCCTGCCACCGATGAAGTGGAACGCGTGGGGTGACCCCGCCGAGGCCAAACCGCTGTCCGACGGAATCCGGGCGCTGCTCGAACAAGCGCTCGGCGTGAAGACTTCGGCCGGCACCGAACTCGAGGCCGAGCAGGTGCGCTTGCGGCCGTCGGCGCTGTCGGAGGACGACCGAAACGCGCTGGTCGGCATCGTCGGCTCGGATTACTGCCGCGTCGATGATCAAGATCGGCTGCTGCGGGCCGGCGGCAAGTCGACCTTGGACCTACTGCGCCGCAAGGACTCCGAGGCGCAGGACGCGCCGGATGCGGTGGTGCTGCCGGGCAGTGAGGAAGAGATAGCGGCGATCCTGCAGCACTGCAGCGACCACCGCATCGCGATTGTGCCCTTCGGCGGCGGCACCAGCGTCGTCGGCGGCCTGGATCCCATCCGCGGGGACTCACCCGCCGTGATCTCCCTGGACCTGCGCCGCCTGAACGAACTGCACTTCCTCGACGAGGTGTCGGGCGAAGCGGAGCTCGGTGCCGGGATGACCGGGTCAGATGCCGAACGCCTGCTCGGCGAACGCGGCTTCTCGCTGGGCCACTTCCCGCAGAGCTTTCAGTTCGCCACCATCGGGGGCTTCGCCGCGACCCGGTCGTCGGGCCAGAACTCGGCAGGCTACGGCCGGTTCGACGACATGGTCCGCGGCCTGCGCGCGGTGACGCCGGTCGGCGTGCTGGACCTCGGGCGCGCCCCGGAATCGGCGGCTGGGCCCGATCTGCGGCAGTTGCTGATCGGTTCGGAGGGTGTGCTCGGCGTCATCACCCGCGTGCGGGTGCGCGTCCACCCGGTCCCGGCGGCCACCCGCTACGAGGCGTGGTCGTTTCCCGATTTCGCCACCGGCGCCGACGCGCTGCGTGCCGTCGTCCAGACTCAGACCGGCCCGACCGTGATCCGGCTGTCCGACGAGGCCGAGACCGGAGTGAACCTCGCGACCACCGAGAACATCGGCGAAAAGCAGATCACCGGAGGCTGTTTGGCGATCACGGTGTTCGAGGGCAGCGAGGCGCACGTCGCCAGCAGGCATTCCGAAACCCGAGCGGTGTTGGAGGCCGCGGGCGGCACATCGCTCGGCGAGGAACCCGCGCGGGCGTGGGAACACGGCCGGTTCGGCGCGCCGTATCTGCGCGACTCGCTGCTGTCCGCGGGGGCGCTGTGCGAAACGTTGGAGACCGCGACGAGTTGGTCCAATGTGCCGGCGCTGAAGGTGGCTGTCACCGAGGCCTTGACGAACGCACTGGCCGAAACGGGTACGCCCGCGCTGGTGCTGTGTCACATTTCGCACGTGTATCCCACCGGCGCGTCGCTGTACTTCACCGTCGTCGCCGGGCAGCGGGGCAACCCGATCGAGCAGTGGCACAAGGCGAAGGCCGCCGCATCCGACGCGATGATGCGCACCGGTGCCACCATCACCCACCACCACGCCGTCGGCGCCGACCACCGACCGTGGATGCGCGACGAGATCGGCGACCTCGGCGTCGCGATCCTGCGCGCCGTCAAGGACACGCTCGACCCGGCGGGAATCCTCAACCCGGGCAAGCTGATTCCATGACGTTCCAAGGTCGCGTCACGATGCTGACCAACCCGGCATCGGGGCACGGCAGCGCACCGCATGCGGCCGAACGCGCTGTCGCCCAGTTCCACCGGCGCGGTGTGGACGTCGTCGCGATAGCCGGCACCGACGCCGAACACGCGCGAAAACTCGTCGAAGGTGCGCTCGAACGCGGCATGGATGCGCTCGTCGTCGCCGGCGGTGACGGCATCATTTCCCTTGCGCTGCAGGTGCTTGCGCAGACCGACATCCCCCTCGGCATCATCCCCGCGGGCACCGGCAACGACCATGCACGCGAATTCAAGATCCCCGCTCGCGATCCCGCGGCCGCCGCCGACATCGTGGTCGACGGCTTGGTCGAGGGGACTGCCGAGACCATCGACCTCGGCCGTATCCGTGGCGCGGACGGCACGCAGAAATGGTTCGGCACGGTGATGGCCGCCGGCTTCGATTCGCTGGTGACCGACAGAACCAACCGGATGCGCTGGCCCCACGGTCGGATGCGGTACAACCTTGCGATGGTGGCCGAGCTGTCGAAGTTGCGGCTGCTGCCGTTTCGGTTGTCGTTCGACGGCGAGGAGATGACCACGGAGTTGACGCTGGCCGCGTTCGGCAACACCCGCAGCTACGGCGGCGGCATGCTGATCTGCCCCGACGCCGACCCGACCGACGGTCAACTCGACGTGACGATGGTGGCCTCGGCGTCGCGCACCAAGCTGATCCGGTTGTTTCCCACCGTGTTCAAAGGCACGCATGTGCATCTCGACGAGGTTCGCACGGCGCGCGCGAAGACGATCACGGTGGACTCCCCCGGCATCAACGCCTACGCCGACGGAGAGTACATGTCCCCGCTACCGGTCGAGGTGTCGGCGGTCTCCGGCGCGCTGCAGATCCTGACGCCCCGCCGAATGTGAAACCTTGGCTGTAAAAACCGGCCGATTCCCGCCATAGCTTCACACTCGGCGTCGGCTACCCGACTCCGCGGCTGGATGTCGTCGGCTACCCGACTCCGCGGCTGGATGTCGTCGGCTACCCGACTCCGCGGCTCAGCCAGCTCACCTCCGCGCCCGCACCGCCGTCGCGGTACGCCTCCAAAGCCTCATCCCATGCCGTGCCCAGCACCGAGTCCAACTCGGCGGCGAGAGTGTCGGCGCCGGAGGCCATCATGGCCCGCAGCCGCATCTCGCCGACGATCACGTCTCCGTTGGCGCTCATCGACCCGCTCCACAACCCGAGCTGTGGGGTGTGGCACCACCGGTGGCCGTCGACGCCGGGGCTGGGGTCCTCCGTCACCTCGAACCGCAGCACCGACCAGGAGCGCAGCGCACTGGCCAGCGCGGCCCCGGTCCCGACCGGCCCGACCCAGTTGGTGACGGCGCGCAGCTGTCCCGGCATGGCCGGCTGCGGGGTCCACTTCAGGTTCGCCCTCGCCTGAAGGGTCGACGACAACGCCCACTCGACATGCGGGCACACCGCAGCGGGTGAGGCGTGGATGTAGACCACGCCCGTCGTCGCTTCGGCGAACTGGTTCGACGCACGCATTTGCCACTCCTTCGGCTCCACGAGGGACGTCTTCCCCAAGCGGCCTCTCGAAACCGAAATTACAGCTGTGTCGTGCGTGTCTATTGTGCCTTGTGAGGCGCCTGTTGCGCTAGTCTGCGGAAAATTCTCTCAAGACTTCATCAGATAACGCACGCCACGCCTGGTACGCCCACTCCCCGAAATCCCGGTCAGTCAGCACGACCAGGGCCAGATCGGCCTGCGGATCGACCCACAAAAATGTCCCTGACTGGCCAAAATGCCCGAAGGTCCGGCCGGAGTTCACCTCGCCCGTCCAGTGCGGCGACTTCTGATCGCGGATTTCGAAGCCAAGCCCCCAGTCGTTCGGCCGCTGCACGCCGAATCCGGGTAGCACCCCATCCAAACCGGGAAACTGTACCGATATCGCCTCGGCATGCAGTTCCGCGGACACCGTGACAGGCCGCAGCAGGTCACCGGCGAACGTCGCCAGGTCGGCCACCGTGGACGTCGCGCCGTACCCCGCAGCCTCCGCGCCGCCGTCGAGCGCGCTGTCGGCCATGCCCAGCGGCTCGAACACCGCTTCGGCCAGGTATCGCTCGAACGCGATGTCGGTCGCCTTCTCGAGTGTCTCGGCGAGCACCCCGAACCCATAGTTCGAGTAGACGCGACGGGCCCCGGGCTCGGCCATCGTCTCCGCCGAGTGCATCGAGTAGCCGGCCGTGTGCGCGAGCAGATGACGCACCGTCGCCCCCGGCGGGCCCGCCGCGGTGTCGAGCCCGACGGCGCCCTCCTCGACCCCGACCTGTACCGCACGGGCGGCCAGCGGCTTGGTCACAGATGCCAACCCGAACCGGCGCCGGACATCGCCGTGCTCGGCCAGCACACCGGACGGCCCCACGACGGCCGCGGCGGCATTCGGGACGGGCCAATCAGCGATGGCATCCAACGCGCTCATCGCGCCGATGTTAATCTCCGGGTCGCAATTCACTCCTGCCCGCCGGACGTTACTTGCGCGCGATGTAGTAGTTGTTGATCGGATCGGTCTCGATCTCCCGCATCTGCACGTCGGCAAACCCGGCGTCGGCGAGCATCGACGTGGCAAGCTGGTGGCCCCAGCAGGTGCCCAGCCCGGCGCCGTCGAGACCGAGCGACACGGTCATGCAGTGCATGGTCGACACCGTGTACAGATACGTCGCCAGCGGGGCGCCGACGTTGTCCTCCAGTTGGCTGGAGGCCTTGACGTCGACCATGAGCAGGTAGCCGCCCGGCCGCAGCGCGTGGTACATGTTCGCCAATACGGCGGCGGGTGCGGCTTGATCGTGGATCGCGTCGAAAACCGTGATCACGTCGAAACTTTCGGGCAGGTCGAGCGTTGCCACGTCCGCGGCGAGGAAGGTGGCGTTGGTCAGGCCGAGCCGTTCCGCCTCCGCTCGGCCAGCGCCGAGGCCCTCGTCGGAGAAGTCGATCCCGGTGAACCGGCTCGCCGGGAACGACTGGGCCATCACGTTGATCGCGTGGCCACTGCCGCAGCCGATGTCGGCTACGTCGGCCCCTTCGCGCAGCCACTCGGTCAGGCCGTCGGCCATCGGCAGGATGACATCGACGAGCGCGGCGTCGAACACCTCCCCGCTCTCCTCGGCCATCAGGGTGTGGAATCGCGGATACTCGCTGTAGGACAGCCCGCCGCCGGCGCGGAAGCAGTCGATGATCTTCTGCTCGACCTCGGCCAGCAGAGGGATGAACTGCGCCACCCGCGCGAGGTTGTCCGGACCCGCGGCGCGAGTGAGCACTGCGGCGCGATGCGGCGGCAGCGTATAGGTGCCCGCTGCCGGGTCGTAGTCGACCACCCCGGCCGCAGCCACACCGCCGAGCCATTCCCGCACGTAGCGTTCGGACAGGCCCGCGGCCGAGGCGATCTGGGCGCTGGTGGCCGGCGGCGAATCGGCCATGGTGTCCCACAGCGAGGTCTGGTGGCCGATCGACGACAGCAGGGCCAGGCTGGCGTTGTCGATCGCCGACACCATCCGCGCGGCGAAGTCCTCGGTGGTGTCCTCGGCTGGTTTGTGATCGATGTTCGTCATTGCGTTCCTTTCGGTGGCCGACGTCCCTGCATTGCACAACGTGTCCCCGGGCCGGAGGGTTCAACCGCTAAATCAGCTCGATCGATCTCTTGGCCAGCACCATCCAGTAGCCGTCGATCACCTGCCGCGCCGACTGCCGCGGATCTGCGGACGCACCGAGCGCGACGAACAACGGCGACCAGTGCTCGATCGTCGGGTGGGCGTAGGGCATGCCCGGTGCACGACGTCGGAAGTCGATCAGGGCGTCGACGTCACCGGCGGCGAAGCGCTCGTCGGCCCACGCGTCGAACTCCGTCGACCAGTCGGGCGGAACCGCGTCCGTCGACCAGTCCTCGAGGAAGGGCAGCCCGTGCGTGGTGAACCCGGATCCGATGATCAGTACGCCCTCGTCGCGCAGCGGTCGCAGTCGCTCGCCCAGCAGCACCGGGATGTCGGCGTCGGGGTACATCAGGGTCAGCGGGACGTAGGCACCGTGGTCGAGCCTGCGGTCCGGATGGTGCCGCCACGGATTGCCGGCCCGACAGCAGCGCCTCAACGCGGGCGGCAAGGTCGACGGCGCCCGGCGCGTCGTAGGTCGTCTCGTAGTAGCGGTCCGGGAAACCCCAGAAGTCGTACGTCAGCGGTGTGTCCGACGATGTCGAACCGATCGTCAGCGGCGCGGACTCCCAGTGCGCCGAGACAATCAATGGCTTGCGGGCGCGGCAGCTCGTTCGCCCACGCCGCCAACTGGCTGACCCAGAGTTCGTCGTCGACGAGGGGCGGCGCGCCGTGGGAGAGAAACAGCGCGGGAAGCGATTCAGCCATATGACGGGTGTGCCCCGTCAGACGTTAAGTTGGACGCATGAGCCAAACGGTGCGCGGAGTGATCTCACGGAAGAGGGGCGAGCCAGTCGAGGTCGTGGATGTGGTGATCCCCGACCCGGGTCCGGGCGAGGTGGTGGTCGACGTCACCGCGTGCGGCGTCTGCCATACCGACCTCACCTACCGCGAGGGCGGGATCAACGACGAGTTCCCGTTCCTGCTCGGCCATGAGGCCGCCGGCACCGTCGAGTCCGTGGGGGCCGGAGTCACCAACGTCGAGCCCGGCGACTTCGTGATCCTGAACTGGCGCGCGGTCTGTGGTCAGTGCCGGGCCTGCAAGCGGGACCGTCCGCACCTGTGCTTCGACACCCACAACGCCGCGCA